>CALCJE010000420.1 GCA_937965665.1 uncultured Bacteroidales bacterium | reverse complement strand
GCTCAGTGCAACCGTGCTGCCAGAGACGGCCACAAATAAAACCGTTACGTGGTCGATAACCAACGGCAGCGGCGAGGCAAGCATCAGCCAGGATGGATTGGTTACCGCGATTGACAATGGCACTGTAACTGCAATTGCAACTGCAACCGATGGCTCGGGTGTAGCCGGGTATTTCGAAATAACCATTACAAACCAGGTAATCCTTTCTGATGGTACCAAGGAAACAGTAAAGGCAGAAAATTTAGCTGAGGTTGTTTCGTTGGGTGATCATTGGGAAATCAAATTGAACGAGGATTACCATTCATATGAAATTTACATTTATAGCTTGAATGGTGTTTTACTGAAAGTCCTTGATATAAAAAGCAAGGTTACAATTGTCGATACATCCTTGCTTGCCCCGGGCATATACCTGGTCGTAATTACCAATAGCAAAACGTTAAGTGGTTACAAAGTTGTAAAACCGTAACAGTCAGCCCAGCGTATAACTTTTCTGTTATGCATGCTACCCGAAATAAAATTTACGCCAGCAACATGTTTATTTATTTTGATTGATGGGGATATCAGCTGTTTTAACCTTACCGGGCGAATTCCGCCACAACAGGAACCATGATGCCATGAGTACAGCAATACAAATTCCCGATATCTGTCCATAAAAAGTGTTGATGGCAAAACCTTCGGGAGCTACCAGTAGGTAAGCTGAAACAACAGCAGTCATAAAAAATGCAGGTACCAGGGTAATCCAGTAATTTTTCTGTTCAGTAGCAAGGTAAATGGTAATTGCCCAAAGCACAATTGTGGCAAGTGTTTGATTCGACCAAGCCATATAACGCCAGATTATGGAGAAGTCGACCTGCGTAAGCAAAAATCCTATAATGAATAAGGGTAGAGTGAGAATCAACCGGTTTTTGATCGTTTTTTGTTCGAAATGGAAAAAGTCTGCTACAATCAGCCGGGCACTTCTGAAGGCGGTATCACCCGAAGTTATAGGGGCTGCTACCACACCTATGATGGCAAGGACGGCTCCAATACGCCCCAGCAATGAATGGGAGATTTCATTCACTATCCAGGCAGCATTGCCTTTCTGAACGGCCATCACATCATTCAATTCCTTTACCCCGCCAAAAAAGCTCATAGCTACAGCCGCCCATATTAAAGAAACAAGTCCTTCGGTTATCATTGCTCCATAGAAAACCCTGCGGCCGTATTTCTCGTTGGTAATGCAGCGTGCCATCAGTGGCGATTGTGTAGAATGAAACCCTGAAATGGCGCCACAGGCTATGGTTACAAAAAGCATAGGGAAAATGGGAAATTTCGCCGGATCAGCATTCATGTTTACAATATTGGATGGAATGAGCTCAGGGATAGGTAGTCCGTTCACAATCATCATGCCCCCGATGCCTACAGCCATAAAAAGCATGGCAAATCCGAAAAACGGGTAAATCCGTCCAATCAGTTTATCAATAGGCAGCATGGTTGCCATTACATAATAAATAAAAATGAGGGTTGCCCAGGCTGTAACTCCTATTGTGCCGGGTGTGAGGCCCGATAATATTTTGGCCGGACCCATAATAAACACTGCGCCCACCAGCACCATCATGGCAACTGTGAACACACTCATAAACTGCTTTACGCCATTTCCCATGTACCGGCCTACAATCGCGTGAATGCTTAATCCATTCATGCGCAACGACATCATGCCCGACATATAATCGTGAACCGCTCCGGCGAATATGGCCCCGAAAACGATCCAGACAAACGCAACCGGCCCCCATACGGCTCCTGCTATGGCGCCAAATATGGGTCCCAGGCCTGCAATATTCAGAAACTGTATCAGGAATATCCTGGGCCATTTCATCGGAACATAATCAACACCATCAGTTAAAGTATTGGCCGGGGTTAATTTTGAAGTATCTATTCTGAAAATTCTTTCAACAAATTTCCCATACAAGAAATAGCCCGCAATGAGCGAGACGACTGATAACAGAAACGTAATCATTGGATATTTTTTTGCAAAAGTAAAAGAAGCAGGGCTATGGTTGGTTTGAAATGGAAGGATTTTTTAGCAGCCAAAGGCTGGTTTTTTCATTTTACTGCATCTGTTTCACAATAATTATAGTGTAAAAAGTTTGCAATCATACAGTATATCGATGCCTGAATATAGAAATTGATCGTATCTGCCAGATTAAAAGGATATTACATGGTTACGAAATCGCCGGAGTCACAGTAAATCAGCAAGGCCAGGGATGTGGGAATACTGGCCTGTGAAAATCTGAATTCGGAAATTTCAGCAGTTATCAGTTCTTTTGCTTTGGTATTTTAATTTGGTATCACTTCCAGGTATAATGTATCAGCATTCATCCCGGTAAAAACCCCGAAACCATTGATTATATTTGTGTTTGGATTTACCAGGTTATTGGAATTGGTTCCGTTTTTAGTGAAAACATCGTTAAATTCAGTATTCACTTTATATAAAATTATCCGGTATGAACCGAAACAATTGATGTTGCGCTGATCAAGCCTGTATGTGCTTTCCTGTGAAGGTGTTGAACTCTGAACAAACTGAAAATCACCGTTTGCCATATTGGCATTAATGTAAGATGGTGTGGCTTCAAGATACT
>CALCJE010000419.1 GCA_937965665.1 uncultured Bacteroidales bacterium | reverse complement strand
TACGAGATGCCTAAGTGACTGGAGTTCAGACGTGTGCTCTTCCGATCTCTGTGAGGCAGCAGCAACAAATACCCTGAGGTTTTCGACTATCCCCGGTTGTCCTGCAAAACTGCCAAAATCGAGCGGGCGGAGTACCTGCTCAATCTCTTTTTCAACAGGAGTAAGGTGTTCAGGCGTTGCATCCAGATTTTTATTCATATCTCCGTAATTCCATGTGTTGTTTGCAGCAAAGTTATAAAAAAGGATGTGACGAAGTTGTATTAATTGAGTAGCATGAAGCCTGCATGCCTGTGGACGTGATTTTTAACCCATGAAATGCCTGCTGGGATGCCCGCTTATGCGTGCTTTGCCGGTAAGGTACTGGCTTAATTGATAAATATCAGGTGCCGTCCTATTCTTCCTATTATTATTATTTATACATTAGCAGAGAATTTAAATATTACTGTGGTTATGAAAGACATAGTTGTTGCTATCGATTTTTCAAAAGGTTCGTTGCATGCGCTCGAGTATGCCATTGAACTTGCAAACCTCACGCATGCCAATGTAACCATGGTATGGGTTGACAATGTCAGCGGTAATGAAATTGCTTTTGCCAATGAGTCGAAGGAGTTGCGTAACGAGGCTAAGGGTAATTTTGACGAGGTAATTGCTACGTACAAAGATAAACTTGTGCATGGCAAATTTATCACGAAAGTTCGCAAAGGGCGTGTTTACCAGGAGCTTGCCAACTATGTAAAACAAAATGACTGCTGCCTGCTGGTGGTAGGAACCCATGGAACTTCAGGTTTCGAAGAATTCTGGATTGGCACGGATGCATTCCGCATCGTTTCCAGTATTTCGACGCCGGTTATCACAGTAAAGCACAATTATGAAATAGAACGGGGATACCGTAAAATTCTGCTTCCGGTATACCATACAGCGCAAACGCTGCAGAAAGTTTCCTTTGCTGCCGACCTGGCCAAGGCTACCGGTGCTGATATCAATATCCTGGCGTTGAATTCGAGTGGTATTAAATCGATGGAGCGTGTGGTGGATGCCAATGTGGCCAAGGTGAAAAAATACCTTGAGGAAAAAGGCATTAATTATATTGCCGACAGCGTCAACAGTAAGAATATCAGCGCCGATATTATTGAGCATGCACGCGAAATTGATGCTGACCTGATTACGATTATGACAGATATCCAGGACCAGGCAAGTTCCATACTCCTGGGGCCTATTGCCCAGCAACTGATCAATTATTCGCCGGTTCCCGTGTTAAGTATACATCCTAAAGACAGCTCTACACTGTAATTGTCAATACCATGTTCAGAATTGTAATTCTTGTTGTTGCCATGCTGGTTTTTCTGAACCGCGAAGGAACGGCACAGACCCTCTCGCCTGCAAACGGCCAGGTTACAACCGTGCAGGACGAAAAGTTGAACCAGCTTACAGAACAATACCGTAAAATGAGCCAGAATAACCCGGAGGTGGATGGTTACAGGGTTCAGATTTTTTTCGATTCAGGAAGTAACTCCAAAAATAAAGCAGCCGGTATTAAGGAAGCATTCGAAACCGCTTTCCCCGATGTTAAATCCTATCTTTCGTATAAAGAGCCATATTACCGGGTGAGGGTTGGCAATTTTCGCACACTCACTGAGGCTGTTGGTTTTCAAAAAAAAATCTCAGCCGAATATCCCAATTCGTTCCCGGTGAAAGATTTAATAGTGCAATAAAGTAAATGACCGGCAGATCGTATTTTGGATGTCGGTGCGTACATAAATCATGTGAAAGTGTAGGGTTACCCGGAACAGCTGAAAATTATAAGCGGTATGCATACTTGAAAATCAAAAATAACGTTACTTTTAACAATAGATTAAATTAACTTGTTTCGCCTTTCGGATTTCTCTATTTTAGCCTGCCCAATTTCTATCAACCTGTAATATAGTTAGTATATGGCCAATATTATTGCTGCAATCGATTTCTCCGACTGTTCAGTAAATGCGCTTGAACATGCCGTGTCTATTGCTTCGCGTGGTGCCCTGGATGTTCACATGGTGTGGGTTAACAATCCAAGCGTTACAAAAACCACAATTTATTCCGACTCGTCCTCAGGTTTGGTAGATGAAATAAAGAGCCAATTTCAAAAACTGATTGATAAGTACAGCCCCGAACTTCCGGATTCAACTATTGATTATGCTATCCGTGAGGGTAAGGTTTATCGTGAAATTATTGATGAAGCCAAAGAAATGGAAAGCCTGTGCATCATGATGGGCACACATGGCATTTCGGGCTTTGAGCAATTCTGGATCGGTAGCAATGCCAATAAGTTAATATCGGTAGCACCCTGTCCTGTTATCACCCTGCGTACAGGTGTTGATGCTAAAACGGAAATGAGGGTAATCCTACTTCCGGTTGACAGTACCCTCGATACCCGGCAAAAAGTGCCATTTACGGCTTACTTAGCCCATCTTTTCGATTCCGAAATTTATGTGCTTTCCATTTACGCATCCAAATATAAAAGCATACAAAAGCGGGTCGATTTATATACCGACCAGGTGTGTGCCTACCTCGAAGACGAAGGCATTAAATACCATCGCGATGTGTTAAGCTGCGATAACCTCACCACCGGTACCATCGAATATGCCAAGCGCATCAGGGCCAACCTCATCAGCATTATGACCGAACAGGAAACCAGCCCGTTTAACCTGCTGGTGGG
Source organism: uncultured Bacteroidales bacterium (assembly GCA_937965665.1). Taxonomy (GTDB): domain Bacteria; phylum Bacteroidota; class Bacteroidia; order Bacteroidales; family UBA4417; genus UBA4417. The sequence continues at coordinate 516 of CALCJE010000419.1, read as the reverse complement.
TCCTTATGCCCAGCAAATGGTTAACAATTCGCCATACCCTGTGCTAAGCATCAATCCTTTCGACACCATGCAGATGTCGACACGTTAAAAAAATACAGAAAGCATAAAAAAAGCTCCGCGAAGGAGCTTTTTTTATGCCTGGTACAGGCTTATTATTCGGTAGGATTAATTCCGGTCGATGCAATTCAGGTCGGCAAATGCTTCTTTAACCCTGCTGATCAGTGTTTTCTGGCCTTCGTTGAGCCATTTGCGCGGATCGTAATATTTTTTATTGGGTTTGTCTTCGCCTTCCGGGTTACCGATTTGTCCCTGCAGGTATCCTTCGTTTTTCTTATAAAACTCCATGATACCTTTCCAGGTAGCCCATTGTGTATCAGTATCGATGTTCATTTTAACCACACCATACGAAATAGCTTCGCGGATTTCTTCCTGGGTTGATCCTGAACCACCATGGAACACAAAATTGAGCGGTTGCGGGCCAGTGTTGAATTTCTTTTCAACGTATTTCTGCGAATT
>CALCJE010000418.1 GCA_937965665.1 uncultured Bacteroidales bacterium | reverse complement strand
TTTGCATAATCGATAGTAATGCTTTCGAAATCAATTTCCCTGCCAGAACAAATCATATCGGGTCCTGAAATATTACCGGCTGATGGCCTGATTTTCAAACTGATCGGGATTGATTGCGACGACTCAGTTATTAGATACCACCAGGTATTGATAGTATTGGTATCGCCTATAGAATGCCGTTCAGAATACTTCCAGGCATGGCATCCCGATTGGGTTCCGGCGCCTGAATAGATACAGCCTTCGGTGATATTGGATGAGGCGGGAGTGCTGTTGGGCAGGTAAGTATCGTCCCAGAAAAGCCCCAGTTTGGTATTGCCCGAAGCAGGCAGAGGACGCTGTATATCCACTTTAAAACCATTTGGGTTGTCCTCCACATCATAAAGCGGCAGGTTGGTAAGCCCATTCAGGAAACGCATACTGGTAGTAATCAGCGTACCGTTTTCCACAATGTGCCCGCGTCCATCCTTCCCGTTCCAGGCAGGCAGCAATATATTTTCACCGGGCTGAACCGGGTAAATAAGTTTCACATCTTCAGACCCGACCCCACCCGGATTTAGTGGCGGCACATCAATAAAAACTTCAACATTACCGGATTTGCTTACGTTTGCCCCGAATTTAACCACTGTATCGCACTCAGTATTCAGCACTTTAACTTCATCCAGCCGCCCGATATGTCCCGAAGGGAAAACATCAGGGTCGGGATCGTTCAGAAAGATTTTATATTGAGGCAGTATGCTGGCATTACCGCGGGCCGAATGCCTGCGCTGATTCCAGGAGCCTGTAGTTGCACAACCCCACTCATTGCTGTATATGTTCCACACGCCCCCGGCCATACCATTGCAATCGAAACGGGTAACAATGCTGTCGTTGGTATAAATAAAAAACTTTGAATAAGAAGCCTTAACCGCAGAAGAAACACTGCCCGAGGCCAGTTGCCAGGCCTTACTCCACAATCGCCCGGTAACCGGGCTACCGGATTTTACTACCGAAATATCGAAATATTTAAAGGTCCGGATTTCAAGTTGTTTTTGCGGGGGAATCTTAAATTCTATATAATAGTCACCATCCATAAGCGGACTGATCACAATGGGCTTATACCCGCCCGGGTTCGATAACCCGACCTGTGGCCCGCTTTCGGCCTGGCTCACATTTTCGATATAACCCTCACCACTTTTGGGCAATGGTTGAGTCGAATCCCCGGCCACAATATTCCCATTCGGGTCGCGTACCAGGTATTTCACATCATGGTAAAGTATGGTATCGGAAACATAGTCAATTACATCGCCGAATGCCAGGTAAATTTTTTCAGTATAATGATCGTGAATGCGGATATTTAATCGATACTCGGGGCTGCAATGAAACAGGGCAAAAGGAATGCGATATTCAACCTTGCTGTCGAAAAGCGCTAATTTGCAATACGACTTCGGATCTGCGCCCCTAGGTTCCAGTTGCCGGGTTCCTTCGGCCAAAGCCTGAAACCTGATACCAAGTATCGCCAGCAGGAATACCCAACCTAATACACCGGAACAGGATTGCCGGGAATTTTCGGATAACTTTGGGTGCGGTAAACCTCTCATAAGAAGGAGAAACTGGTTTTACACGGTTAATGTTCATAGTTTATAAAACTGTGTGTAAACCTTACGGCAGAATATTGGCTGCAGGTACAAATTTACCAATTTTTAGCTCCTGTTGAGGCAAATAAACAATATTTGCCCCGTTGCCGGCCGCTGTCGATGCGCCAGGTTATTTCCTAAAGCGTGTTTTCAATGGTATTAACTTCCTCAATTCCCGGCACATCGAACCTATCAACAGGCCTGGTTTCGCCGGGGGCCAGATCACCAAGGTGGATATTACCGATACGCACCCTCACTAATCGCAGTGTAGGGAAACCAGCAGCAGCCGTCATTTTTCGCACCTGCCTGTATTTTCCTTCGGTAACCGTAATCGAAACCCAACTGGTAGGGCCATGCCGGTCGTCCCTGATTTTTTTTGTGCGGGGGGCAAACCCCGGGTCGTGCTCCAGCCTGAAGGCTTTACAAGGCAGTGTCTGGTATTTTTCGCTAAATAATCCAATTTCAACGCCCTGCTGCAGTTTTTCAATGGCTTCGTCGGTAATTATTCCGTCGACCTGTGCGTAATATTCCTTTTCAATTTTGCGGCTGCGGATAAATTCACTCACTTTTCCGTCGGTTGTAAGCAGCAACAGGCCTTCGCTATGCTCGTCGAGCCTGCCGATGGACATGGTTCCTTCCGGGAAAGGGTAAAGCGAACCTACCAGTTTTTTCTTAGCCAGCTCACATACAAACTGGCACAGGTAACCAAAGGGTTTATGATGGATAAAATGTTGATGATCAGTCATAAGTAAAATTAATGTTAGGCTTATTCCGGCCAGGCACCAGTGAATAACAGTGGTGCAAATTGCCTCAATAATAAACCTGCCGTGATGGAAATCAGCAACAAGCAAAACTACATGAAGCCTTTGTGCGTGGTAACAAGCTGCAAAATTACCAATTTATGCTGATTGCAATGCATATTGAGTGTAGCTGTAACAGGACAGGCAGCCTGCTTGCCAGAAAACAGTACATCCAAAAAAACAGCGCCCCGGGTAACCAATACCAGGGGCGCTTTAAAATTTTGAAGCTGCAAGGCAGCCGGCTTAAACTATAGCTTGCTAGCTAATTCTTTACCTGCTTTAAATTTGGCAACTTTTTTAGCGGCAATCTGCAAAGTTTCACCGGTTTTAGGATTGCGGCCGGTTCTTGCTTCCCTGCTGGCAACTGAAAATGAGCCAAAACCCACGATTTCAACCCTTTTACCTGCTTTTAAGGTTTCAGCAACTGCTTCGTGATAGCTTTCGATGGCTTTTTTTGCATCAACTTTCGACAGACCTGCTGCCTTTGCAACGTGATCAATTAAATCTGATTTGTTCATAATTTGGTTGTTTTTAAATTGGTTGTGAATGTATTTTATAATGCAATTTCAAATCGGTATTTATAGTAACAATAATAATTGTCTGTTGTTTTCAAATTTTCAATCTTCATCCTGAGGTTTAATTCCGCACAGAGCCTTCCGATTGTTAAAATCTGAGGCTAAGATAACAAACTATACAAATCATTGTGCATTCCGGATGAATTTCTTTTATTTTTTTCATCCCGGCAGGGTTTTTAAGTGCATTTCTGCAACCGATAAGCGTAATAAAGGCTTTGCCAGCTATTTTACCTGCAATATTTCAGGAAATAAAGCAAAGCCAACGCATCAGGATTTTCTGGCTTTAAGCAGGAAAACGGGATATTCCCTGGTTTTGCCTTCTTCTTCAGTTTTTTTAATTACAAAACAGGGTTGGTATTCAATATCTTCGAAACCGGTGGTTTGCAACCGGCGTCCAAGGTTTTCGGGATCGAAACCGGTATGCCCATGAAAGCCTTCGCCATGAAATGAACCATCTTCGGAATACAGGTCAGCAACCGCCAGGTAACCACCGGGCGTAATCAGCTTATAAAATTTCCCGAATATGGCATCGATATCGCCCACATGGTGCATCACCAACTGCGAATAAATGATATCAAATCTTCCATCAAAATCCTGGTGTTCCAAATCAAAAAACAGCGTTTTCATATGCCTGATCTCGCTGGCGGCAATTTTTTCCCCGGCAACAATGGTCATTTGTTGCGAGTTATCCATGAGCGTAATTTCCGAAAACTGGTCTTTGAGCGCAAAACTCAGCAACGCTGTACCCGAACCATATTCAAGGGCTTTCATTCCGGGTCGCACCGGTATCATGCTGAGCATGGCCTGGGCAACAGCTTCGGACCTGATAATGTATCCCTGGTTTTTATCCCAGTCGCGGGCTTTTGCATCAAATTCACTCATTGCTTATATTTTTAAAATGAAATTCATATCCTGTAACAGGAATTATTTGACCTGGTTGTTTTGCCCGAAACGTTTTAACATCCAGTTCACCGCATAAAAAGAAAAAGCAATCAGCAGCGGCCAGCTTAACAGCCAAAATATTTGAGTAATCATGGGGATTCAGGGTTTTAGGTGATTGGGTATTGAAGATAATGTGGGATGTCGGATGTCGGAAATGGGGAGTTTCAGATGAACCGATCTAAAACTCCCTATCCTGTTGGCATTTCTTAATAAACGTGTGTTTCGTTTTTTAGTTCTTCCATATCTATTTTTTTGTTGTCGATGGAACGCCAGGCCACCCAGATGTAGGCAATTACAAAGGGAACCAGCAACGAAACATAGCTCATCACCGTAAGCGTGTACAGGCTCGACGAGCTGTTTTGTATGGTTAACGAACTTTGCAGATCGGAAGTTGAAGGATAATAAGCCGTATTGTTAAATCCTGCCAGCATGAATAAGGCAAGCACGGTAAGCACCGTCCCGATGCCGGCACCCCATATCCCTTTGGTGCTGCATTTCTCGAAACAGGTAATCGGCCGGATGATTCCAATCAAAACAAGCGCAACACCGATAACAAAAAGCACGGCTACCACAGGCATCTGTATGAGATTATGCAGGTATTTGTAGGGCTCCATAAATACTTCACCGGTTTGGGGATTTACAGCAAATCCGGCTGACAGCAGTGTCCAGATCACGAAAGTGAGGAAGAAAACCACGAAAGGAACGGCATTGATAAGCAGTTGTTTTTTAATGCGTTCCATCATTTCGGCATGCTTAATCCGGTTCATAAAATAAAGCAGGGCCAGCACCCGCGAAAGAAAAACAACGGCAAGACCGAGTGAGAGGTTATACAGGCTAAGCGCTGCCTCAAGGCCATGCGCCGGGCCGGTCCATTCGGAGATTATGGGCATTTTATCGCCGGTAAGCCGGGTGATATTCATAAAATTAACCGAAAACTGCGAACCTGAGAAGAAAGTGGCCACAGCTGTTCCAATTAACAAGGGAGCTACCAGCCCGTTGATCCAAAGAAAGGTTTCATAGGTGCGCTTACCCAGAAAATTGCCGGCTTTGCTCCGGTATTCGTACGAAACCGCCTGTATGATAAAAGCGAACAAAATGACGATCCATACCCAGTAAGCGCCACCGAAACTGGTGGAGTAAAACAAAGGGAAGGATGCAAAAAAAGCGCCGCCAAAGGTTACCAGCGTGGTAAAGGTAAATTCCCATTTACGGCCCAGCAGGTTAATCAAAAGGGTACGTTCATCATTGGTTTTGCCAATGGTATAAATCAGCGTTTGCCCACCCTGCACAAACATAAGGAAAACAAGTATGGCGCCCAGCAGCGAAACGATAATCCACCAGTAATGCTGCAATGCGATATGTGAAAATACTTCGAACATGATGCTTGGTTTTAAAAATTAGTTTTTAGCGGTTTCCGGTTCAGTTGGGTTGCCTTCGGCTGAAGGGCCTTTTTTGATTTGCGATGTCATAATTTTAATTTCAGCAATCAGCAAGGCTGTAAAAATGACGAAAAACATCCAGAATGTAACCTGTACCGAGGCCGGTTTAAGCTGCGAAACAGCAGCAATGGTAGGCAAAATATCCTGTATCACCCAGGGCTGCCGTCCTACTTCGGCTACTACCCAACCCAGTTCGGATGCAATATAAGCCAGCGGTATCGACCAAAGTGCGGTGTACAGTATAAATCGTTTCTTTTCAATTTTATCCTTTAAGGTTAACATTAAGACAACCAGGAATAAAAGCCCGAAATGAAATCCTAACCCAACCATGATGCGGAAGGAATAAAAGGTGGTAGGAACGCTGGGAATCAGTTCGTGAACATCGCGGCCGGCATAATATCCATAGCCGAAATATTTATAGTTTGCTTCAAAATTGGCCAAAGCTACTTTAGCCAGGCTGTCGTTGCCGGCCTTTTTTGCCGCTTTATATTCAGCGAGTGAAGTAATGGCTATCTTGCCCAGCTCGCTCTTCTGGCTGAAAGATAAAATATTCCGTTCCTGGTTTCCATGAACTATATCTTTAATGCCCGGTACATAAGCGTTGGGATCGAGAAATGCCATGTACGAAAGCATGTTTGGAATTTCGATCTCAAATCGGAAATCCTGTTTTTTATGCGATCTGTCTTTCACATCTTCCTTCAAAATACCAATAGCAACCAGGGGCGCATTTTGCTCGCCTACATACAGGTTTTCCATGGAGGCAAACTTCATCGGCTGATATTTTGCCATGTTGCGGGCTGATCCGTCGCCGGTTAAAATCACAAATGCCGTAGTTACCAGGCCAAAGGTTGCCGCTACAATAATGCTCCGT
>CALCJE010000417.1 GCA_937965665.1 uncultured Bacteroidales bacterium | reverse complement strand
TACGAGATGCCTAAGTGACTGGAGTTCAGACGTGTGCTCTTCCGATCTATGGCTAAAATAATTGTCAGGAATAGTAGTAAGATTTTATTTCGCTTAACTGTTTTCATATTATTTGTTATTGCCCGGTTAACCAATTAGACGACCTAATGAAATCTACTTATATTTTGTGCCTCTCCAATTTACACCAATTCTTTTTTTCTTTTAATAGATTAATTTCAATTAATGAACCTCTTTTAAATAAAAATTTGGGTGTCAAATTATATAACCTTTCTCCAGATATCATTTCTTTATTTTCGCCAATAATCTCATACTTATCATGTAAAGTTAACGTATCTGACTTAACACTCCACTTACCTTCTACAGAAAACCCTATCATATAAGGATATATGCGGGTATATGTTGAATCATTTTTAATAGTTATAACACATTCAGGACGTTCGTAGAGCTGACACTTACTTATATAAGTTCCTGAAACAAACTTTTGAGAAGAAGCACATCCAGTGATGCATATGATTAAGAAGGATATATATCCTGTTATGAAAAATTTTTGCATATTTATTTTCTCCTATAATAAGTTATACCATTTATTCTAAAGGCATGCCCAGCTGTCCTGAGTCGCAGACTCAGGACAATTATCAGATCGGATGTATATCCAACAATCCTTTTCCTTTGCCCACATAATCTCTTGCACTGCTGTAAAGATAGTCTTCAGGTTTTTCAACCAATCCGGAATCAACCGGATTGTTATGCATATAGTTCATTTTTTGCCAGGTAAATCCGATTGAAAATAGCTCTCTGTTCGCGCGCATCTTATTTCCTGATGCGTGCGGCTGATATTTTATTTTAAACAATCCACAAATATAACCCATGTTCTTGTAATAATCCATGCTTGCACGCATATATTACACCTGTATGGCTTGCCCTAAAAAAAGTCAGCAATTAATCAGGAATTGAAATAAATTGTACCGGCACGCCTAAGAAAAATACAACACGCTCCAGCTATGGGCATCGGTGGATAATAAAGCATAAATTATTGTGCAACCCACGATATAACTAATCAAAATCCCTCTATCTTTGGCCGCCTAAACATATACCAAACAACTACATAAAATGAAAAAATATTTACTCTGCCTGGCTTTGCCGCTTATGCTGCTGGCAGCCGGGTGTAACAAACCAAAAGGTACTGAAATGGAAACAAAACCGGCTTTTATCCAGCAGGCTGCAGTTGACAACGTGGTTAAAAAACTCACCGATTCCCTGGGCGAGGCCTCCAAAGTGCGCATTGAGCGTGGCGTGAAACAGGTTGCCGCGCTGTGGGAAAAACAGGACGGCGATCAGGATGCGTTTACTGCTTTTTGCACCGAAAAATTTATTGCCGACACCGCGCAACTGGATGTGCTGTTCAAAAAACTGCAACGAAGTTTCGAGGTATTGTACGGAAATTACAATAAAATGGGCATGGATCTTCGCATCCCCGTTGATCTGGATGGCGCAGCGCTGACTCCCATCGACGAAATGTTCGCTTCTTTCTCGCCATCATCACATCTTACCGACGATTTGTTTGCCAACAAAATTGCCTTCATAACCATGCTCAACTTCCCTTTTTACAGCCTGGCTGAAAAAACAGAGATGGGCAAAAACTGGTCAAGGCGCGATTGGGCTTATGCACGCATGGGCGATGCATTTACCTCGCGTGTTCCCGCCGAGCTTAATCAGAAACTGAGCGATGCGCTGGCCAAATCCGATATGTACATCTCGGAGTATAACATCATGATGGATAAGTTGGTGGATGCCTCTGGAAAAACCTATTTCCCCGAAGGTATGAAACTGATTACCCACTGGGGCCTTCGCGACGAGCTGAAATCGCATTATGGCAAAGCCGATGGCCTGGTAAAGCAAAAGATGGTATATGCAGTAATGAAACGCATTATCGACCAGAGTATCCCCGAAATGGTAATTAACAACAAGGTTTATCAGTGGAACCCCGCCGATAACAAAGTGATAAAGGATGGAAAGGAAGTTACCGCAACTGCCGAACCCGACCGCCGTTACGAAATGTTACTCAATAATTTTAAAGCCATACATGCCACCGATGCATATTATCCTGCCTTGCCTACCTACAGCCAGCGTGCCTTCGAGCTCAGCATGGAAATTCCTGAGCAGGATGTGCAAAAACTCTTTATCTCGCTGGTTACCTCGCCCCAGATTAAAGAAGTGGCAGCGCTGATCAGCAAAAGGCTGGGTCGTAATCTCGAGCCATTCGATATCTGGTACGATGGATTTAAAGCCCGCAGCGGGTTGAATGAAGACGACCTTACCGCCAAAACCCAGAAATTATACCCCACGCCGGCAGCTTTCGAAAAAGATATGCCCAATATGTTACGAAGACTGGGCTGGAGGTCGGAAGGGGCAAGTTACATCGCTTCCAAACTGCTGGTCGACCGGGCCCGTGGCTCATGTCATGCCGCAGGTGCCCAGATGAAGGGCGACAAGGCACGGCTTCGTACCCGTATTACCGATAAAGGCATGAACTACAAAGGATATAACATAGCGGTTCACGAATTCGGGCACAACGTGGAACAAACCATCGACCTGTACGATATAGATTATTACATGCTGCAGGGCGTTCCCAATACGGCATTTACCGAAGCCCTGGCTTTCCTTTTCCAGAAACGTGATCTTTCGTTGCTGGGTATTCAGGAAAATAATCCTGACAAGGAACACCTGGCTTCACTGGATGCTATTTGGTCGTGCTACGAAATTATGGGCGTTTCGCTGCTCGATATGCAGGTTTGGAAATGGCTGTATGCCAATCCCGATGCTACCCCGGCGCAATTAAAAGAGGCTGTGATCCGCCTGGCAAAGGAAGTGTGGAACCTGTATTATGCACCTGTTTTTGGCACAAAGGATGAACCGATACTGGCTATTTATTCGCATATGATCGATAATCCATTATACCTTCCTAACTACCCGGTAGGCCACCTTATCGATTTCCAGGTGGATGGATTTATAAAGGGAAAGAATTTTGCTGCGGAAGTTGATCGCATGTACACCCTGGGCCGGTTAACGCCTCAGGCATGGATGCAGGGTGCCGTTGGAACCCCGATATCTATAGACCCCATGCTGAAATCTGTTGACGAGGCCCTGAAAGCTATCAAATAGCAGCCTGGTTTCGGTTATAAAAAAGGACTGCCCTGGTTTGCCGGGGATAGTCCTTTTTTTGTTTTTTATGTTAATAGCGTGAGTTCGATATTAAACTGTTGGGCAATTATATAATTTTCAAAATTAATAAGGTAATGAGGTTGGGTTCTTTCTTGCTGTTAACCTTTACTAAGGTTGAAACACTACAATAAGGTTGAAGCAAATATTTACCTTATTTATTATTTTTAAAACCTTAATAACAGGAAGAATGAACATAAATCTAACCTTTTTCTCAATCACTTTTAATTTTTTTATCAATGTTGTCCGATTAAAACATAACAGACATGCTGAAGTCTTTGTTATCATTACGTCCCTAACGGGACTTATCCCATAGGGGTTACTTTTCATTCTACCAATATTCAGTCCCTAACGCCTGCCTGTTGCAGACAGGGGACTGTCCCGTAGATTATTTGCGCGAGCAAATAGCTATTGGTAGATGCAAGATGCAAAAAAACAAAGTCCCGTCAGGGACGCTATGTATTTTTACCGGACAATAGTGTTTTTTTTATATTGAATTCACATTAAATAACATCATAGCATCATTGTTCGGGGAACATTGCGGTGAGCTAATTTGTGTCAGATGTTATTTTTGCCGCCAGCGTTCCAGCTTAGGGATGCCCATCGTGAAAAAAGGAACCAAAAACCCCGGGATTCCCATTTCTTTCATTTTCCCTTTTACAAGTTCCTGCATTTGGCTGGCTGTAAAGTCGGGTCGTGTAAACTGTCCGTTTAAATAGCACAGGCTGCAATACATCTGGCTTTTGCTCCCATCGGCATTGCTGCCACCGCCTTGCTTGTCCTTTTTTAAGGGCATGCCACAGCTCTGGCAGAATTTGTAACTCTTTTCCATGATGGTTAAAGTTTTATAAATCGTTGCGTATGTATTTTACCGTTTATGTTTATCCGCAACATGTAAATTCCGGGTTTAAATCCGGAAACATTAACCGCTTCGTGCCATTCGCCGGCAGGTTTCACGCTTTTAACAGTTGTTATCAGCACCACACCTTGCGGATTGTAAACGGATATTTCTGCTGAAGCCGCTTTGGTTAAATAACCGGCAACCGAAAGGTAATCTGAAACCGGGTTCGGATAAATGCTGAAAGCAGCCAGGGATTCTTCAATCCCGTTGCTAACCGGTGTAGTGCATGTGCCGGGCATATTGTTGTCGAGCCAGTACAAGCGGTCGTGAATCCACGTTTTAAGGGCACTAACTTCGCCCAGGTAGGTGGATGCATACGGCCAGGGATTGGGCCATATATAAACGCCTAAAATAGGCCATTGTACGAAATTTCGTGCCTGGGCTTCGTTCAGCTGTCCCGAAATGCTGTCGATGTATCGGTCGAACCATGCATTGCTGAGGGTAGTTTGCCTGAGGCTCTGCCAACGGCAGGCCAGGTGGTTTTTGTAAAGTGGATCTTCGAGCAGGCGGCTCCACCAGAAGGGTACCTGCCAGTAATCGTCGGTGCATGGAAACTGGTAAGCCCATCCGGTAGTTAAATCGCCTTCGCAATAATTGGCGTTGTGCCAGGCAATGTCGTAATCCCAAACCGGGCCCATCCGTATTTTGCCTCCTTTGCTGTCGCGCTCCTTGTTCAAAAAAGTGCTGATGCGGTAACCATCCACGTTTTTGCTGACTTCGTTCACCAGGAAATAGTCGATAAAAGTCTTTTCGGAAGCATATTTACGATAGCCATTCAGGGTGTCGGCAAAATTTGAACTTTTAAGGGCAGTCTCAAAATTAAAGACCTGGCTCTGCAGGTAGATTTTCTGTTGTGAGGTAATGTCCGTTTCGTTGGGGTATTCAAACTGGAAAAATATCTTTTGCCCACCGGCATTGGAATAAGGCAGGTACGATGAATACCAGCCCGATCCGCCGGAGCCAGTTTGTTTATCTACTTTAAAAATATAGCCACCTGTAAGTTCATCGCCTGTGTTCTGGGTATTGCTTAGCTTGGCTATGTTCAGCCGGTTTTTGTCGCGTTTTATTTTTTCTGATAAAATGTAAATTCCCTGGTACTGGTTGTTCAGGATCAGCTCCACAAAATGGTAGCGGGTGCCGTAATGACCCATATTGCGCCAAAGCTGGTATGCCAGTACGTTGCGCAGAAACGATTTGTCGGTATAGTTGGCATTCAGTATCCAGTCGCTTTCCGAAGGCATTCCCAGAAAAGAGGTGTCAATGCTTGTACCGTTAATATTCCACGATTCGAAGCCATAGCTTTTTTTCGGAAACTGCTGCGAACTCGAGCCTCGGATTTCAATACCACAATATCCGTCAAACTGGGGTGCATCGGTGAGGTAATTCCTCGTGCCGTTATCACGGTTAAAAATTTTAAGACTTGCTAAAATTTTGGGATCATCGGGTATGGCAAGGCCGCGGGTGTCGATCACCACAATGGGCAGGTTCGATGATGTAAGAACGACGCCCTGTTCGCTTTTTAGGGGTTCGTTTTGGGCAGCACACAAGCTTGTAAGCAGCACAAGTGCAATGAAAAGTAAAGGTTTAAGCATAACGAATCCTTGCGAATATTACGCGATTAAATGGAAGGCAAAGTTACAAAAGTAAATATAGGCAGGATACAGAACCTGGCGGAAGCGGCAACTAACTGTAAAGGAATCGTTTAATGCTTCGTTTCGGGGTTTTTTCAAACTCGGTATCTACAACCTGGAAGCGCGCTATCTGCATATAGTTCGGCACCTCGCGGTTCAGGTGTTTACGGTACACTTCCATGATGGATTCGAGCGCATGCTCTTTCATTTTTCGCGAATCCACCATTTCCATATCCGGGTAAATAAGTGCCACCAGGCCTTCTTTCCGGTCAACTACAATGGATTCCTGAACCAGCGGGAAGGCATTGATGCGGGCTTCAATCTCTTCGGGGTAAATGTTTTGTCCCGACGGGCCGAGGATCATACTTTTGCTTCGGCCTTTAATATACAGGAAACCTTCGCTGTCCATGGTTCCCAGGTCGCCGGTATGCATCCACCCATCCTTATCGAGGATCTCTTTGGTAGCTTTTTCGTTTTTATAGTATCCTTTCATCACGTTTTCGCCGCGCACCAATATTTCGCCTACCACGTTTTCGGGATCGGGCGAGTCGATACGCATCTCAAGCTGGTCGACACAGCGGCCGGCTGAGTTAAAGCGCGCCTCGCGCCAGCTGGCATAGCTTATCAGCGGTCCGCACTCGGTCATTCCATAGCCTATGGTAAATGCAAAACCTGCTTTTCGCAAAACTTCCTGTACTTCCTCATTCAGGGCAGCACCGCCTATCACAATTTCGTGGAAATTACCACCAAAGCTTTCGGTGAGTTTAGAGTTTATCTTGCCGAGAATTACATTATCGAGGAAAGGTATCTTCATCAGGAATTTGACCTTTGTCTGTTCCAGCACCGGTTTAATCTGTTTTTTAAATATTTTCTCGATGATGAGTGGAACCGAAAGGATGAGCCTGGGCCTTATTTCGCCAAAAGCCTTCAACAGCAACTGGGGCGTGGGCATTTTACCCAGGAAGGTAATATGGCAGCCCGAGGTAAATGGGTACAGAAACTCAATGGCACAACCATAAGCGTGCGCCAGCGGCAGGAAACTCAGTATATGATCGCCCGGGATAAGCGGCATGTTGGTGCGTGCATATACCATATTGCCGGTAATATTGTTGTGGGTGAGCATCACACCTTTCGAGAAACCGGTGGTGCCTGAAGTGTAAATAATGGCAAAAAGTTCGCCATTGGGAATAATCTGCCGTGGCAGCTTGTCCTTGCTGAACGGACTATGTAAAAGTGTTTTAAACTTGGTGATATGCTCCAGCAAATGCTTGTTGCTGGCATACAGCGGAGTGTAATCGTCGAGGGAGATCACCGACTTCACCTTATGCATATTATCATGGTCAAGCACATCCCAGTTCGACTTATTGGCAAACAACATCACGCTATCGGAGTGATTCACAATATGCTGGACATCGTTCGGGGTGAAATTGGGCAAAATCGGCACTACAACCGCACCATAAGTTACAATGGCCTGGTAAGCGATAGCCCACTCGGCACAGTTTTTCCCGATCAGGGAAATTTTATCTCCTTTTTTTATGCCGCATTTCACAAACAGCTTTTGCATGTAATAAATACACCGGCCTACTTCGGCGTACCTGTAACTTGCTGATTGGTAATTTGTAAATGCAGTGCGATCCCAGTTTTCGAGAATACTGTTCCAGATAAACTGCGTGTAGTTTTCTTTTAGCATGTTCCGGGTTTAAAAAACTTCCGAAGTTAATTATAAATTTGCTAAACTGATTTTCAATAGCTCGTAATTTTTCATCTCCGGAAGCAGAAAAGCCGGGTAAATATTTTTTTATCCATATACATGAGGGTATAAATGACTGGTAAGTGTGATGGTTAAAATAATTGTTGCGGGCATTGAAAAGAGCCTGTGTTCCGGCCATAAATGCTGCAGAGTATTAAACCCAAATCACCGTATTTATTAGCTCCCGGTAACATTTTTATGGAATTTGTGTTTAATATTTCCCGGATTTTAAAGATTTGCTTTTATGGCTGATGGCCAGCAACCTATATGACCTTAGGATATATTGTAGCGCAGAGACGCTGTGTTATGATCTGTTCAGGGGAAGGATGTTGGCTCACCTGAGGATAAGAATGAATGGGAGTGCTGTCGGTGTTTTCCCGGGTCATCAACGATTTTAAATGTAATAATTTCAGTTCGGGAAATATTTGTAATTTAGGATGTGTTATCCGGCAACAAATGTGTTAAGCGGCAAACTATTGAATTTCACCCATAAAAAACTACGATCTTGTACAGGATTGAATCAAAAATCAACATTCACTCACCCGAATACCGGGCAAATTGCGAAGCCTTTGGTAAAATTATGCAGCAATACCGGGATACGCTTTACGGGGTGGTTAACGGCTCGCCCGAATTGCTCGTAAGCAGGCATAAGGAACGGGGCAAACTGCTGGCCCGTGAACGCATCAACAGGCTGGTTGACCCGGGCACACCGTTTCTGGAGTTGTCGGTAATGGCAGCTTTCGGCATGTACGATAATGGTTTCCCTTCAGCAGGAATTATTACGGGCATAGGCGTTATCCATGGCCGCGAAACCATGATTGTTGCCAACGATGCCACCGTTAAAGGAGGGACCTATGTGGCCGAAACCATTAAAAAACATGTAAGGGCGCAGGAAATAGCTATGGAAAACCATCTTCCGTGCGTGTACCTGGTCGATTCGGGAGGTGTTTTCCTGCCTGAACAAGCCAATGTTTTTCCCGATAAATATGATTTCGGGCGATTTTTCTTTAACCAGGCCCGTATGTCGGCCAAAGGAATCCCCCAGGTGGCGGTAGTTATGGGCTCGTGTACCGCCGGTGGGGCTTATGTTCCGGCCATGAGCGACGAAGTGATTATTGTCCGCAACCAGGGAACCATTTTTATTGGCGGTCCGCCGCTGGTGAAAGCCGCTACCGGCGAGGAAGTTACTGCCGAAGAACTGGGTGGTGCCGAGGTACATACTTCAATATCGGGCGTAGCCGATCATATAGCTGAAAACGACAGCCATGCCCTGCAGATCTGCCGCGATATTTTTTCGACCTTCCCCAAACCCGGTAAACAAATTATTGAGCTTTCACCCATCGAAGAGCCCTATTACGATCCGGCAGAATTATACGGCATTGCCCCGGTAGATCTGCGTAAGCCGGTGGATGCCCGCGAGATTATTGCCCGCCTGGTGGATGGCAGCCGGTTTCACGAGTTTAAAGCCAATTATGCTCCTACCATAGTCACAGGTTTTGCGAACATAATGGGTTTCCCTGTTGGAATCCTGGCCAGCAACGGTGTGCTGTTTTCAGAAACTGCATTAAAAGGGGCTCATTTTATTGAACTTTGCACTTCACGAAATGTACCCATTATTTTCCTTCAGAATATTACAGGCTTTATTGTGGGTAAGGAATACGAACGCCGGGGTATTGCCCGCGACGGGGCCAAACTGGTACATGCCGTTGCCAATGCCCGGGTACCAAAGTTTACAGTTGTTTTCGGCGGTTCGTTTGGTGCGGGTAATTATGCGATGGCTGGCAGAGCCTACGAGCCCAGGCTGTTGTTTATGTGGCCCAACTCAAAAATAAGCGTCATGGGTGGCGAACAGGCTGCCGGGGTGCTGATTACCGTGAAAGAAGAGCAACTTAAAGCCAAGGGACAAACCCTCAGCGATACAGAACGCAACGAGATGCGAAATTCAATCCTTAGCAAATACGAGGAAGAAGGATCAGCATATTACAGCACCGCCCGCCTGTGGGATGATGGAATTATTGACCCTGCGGATACCCGTAAAATACTGGCCCTGGGAATTGCTGCTTCACTCAATAAAACCTGGGAAGAAACTAAATATGGTATTTTCAGGATGTAGGTTTTTCTGAATTGAAGTGGGGCGATGGGCGATAGGCGATGGGAGAGAAGGAGAGTGGGAGAAGGGGCGATGGGGAGAAGCGGAGATTGATTTTTTTGAAGCGTTGGAAATTGTAAATAATCATAAAATCATCTGATGAAAAATTATACCACCATAAATTTTACTGTAGGTAACAATATTGCCCACATTAACTTAAACCGGCCTGAAATCCGCAATGCATTTAACGAGGTAATGATAGCCGAACTTACCGACGCATTTCGCGAAGCGGGGAAAATGGAGGACATCCGTGTAATCATACTGAAAGGGGAGGGAAAGTCGTTTTGTGCCGGTGCCGACCTCAACTGGATGCGCGATGTTTCCGGCTACAGCTACGAGCAGAATTACGCCGAAAGCTACAGGTTGTCGGAGTGTTTTTACAGCATTTATTCCTCACCCAAGCCCACCATTGCAGTGGTGCACGGGGCTGCTATCGGTGGTGCCAATGGTTTGCTGGCAGCCTGCGATATAGCCGTTTGCGACCACGAAACGGTGTTTTCGCTCAGCGAAGTGAAGATCGGCATTGTACCTGCCTGTATTTCTCCTTACGTGATAAAGCGCGTTGGCGAATATGGTGCCCGCGAACTGATGCTCACCGGCAGACGCATCACTGGTGCTGAGGCCGAAGGTTTTAAGCTGGTAAACAAATCGTTGCCGGCACATTTGCTGAAAGGCTATGTGGATGACACGGTTCAATTGCTGCGCACCAGCGGCCCGGCTGCCATGGCACATTGTAAAAACCTGATTGATAATGTGGTGAATCATATCGACCTGAAAGAAGCATTATCTTACACCGCGCAAATGATAGCCGAAATACGTGCCTCCGCCGAAGGCCAGGAAGGAATGGCGGCGTTTCTGGAAAAGAGAAGTCCCCGGTGGGTAAAGTAGGATTGCGGATTGTGGATTGCGGATTTCGGATTGGGGAATTGGGCGAGTGAATAAGGAAGATGTGGGATGTCGGATGTTTGATGTCTGATGTCAGGTGTGAGACTAAATGAATGATTTATTAAAAGAATTAATATTTTTCGAAATGGATAGATCTGATATGAATAAACGCACCATGAAAATGGCACTGGAAATTATTAAACTCACAAAACTGTTTCCTCTTTGTCAGGAAAGCAAAGTATTTACTCAGCAAATCATCAGATCTGCAACTTCAACTGCGGCGAACTACAGGGCAGCCGGAAGAGGAAAGTCTTCAAAAGATTTCATTGCAAAACTTGCAATTGCTGAGGAAGAATGTGATGAAACCATTTTTTGGTTGGAAATGATTTCTGAAGCTAATCTTGCTTTAAATGAAGTCACACATCCCCTTAAGCAAGAAGCCGCCGAAATTTTGGCAATTATTGTTTCCTCTATTAAAACTGCAAAGAAAAATCTGGATAAGCCATCTTAAAATCCGACATCGCACATCCGACATCACACATTCGATATCCGACATTTAACATTTACTGCAATGATAAAGAAACTATTAATCGCCAACCGTGGCGAAATTGCCGTCAGGATTATCCGAACGGCCCGCCGGATGGGCATCCGTACAGTTGCTGTATATTCCGAAATTGATACCAGCAGCCTGCATCATACCCTGGCCGACGAAGCATACTGCATCGGCAAATCGGAGCTCTCGGAAACTTATCTCAATATCCCGGCGCTTATTCATATTGCCGTCAGCAGCCAATGCGATGCCCTGCACCCCGGTTATGGTTTCCTGTCTGAAAATCCTAAGCTGGTAAAAGCCTGCAACGAGGCGGGCATCGTCTTTGTAGGGCCTGAGGCCAGAGTTATGGAAGTGATGGGTAATAAAATACAGGCCCGCGGCTTTGTTGAATCCATTGGCGTTCCGGTTACCAGGGGCGTGTCGGGCGATACTGCCACCCTGCTCAGCCAGGCTGATGCTATCGGATTCCCGGTGCTGGTAAAAGCTGCCGGTGGCGGAGGTGGCAAGGGCATGCGCATTGTTTACGATAATGAAAGCCTGGGGCAGGCCCTCGAAGCTGCTTCGCGCGAAGCAACCAATTATTTCGCCGATGGAACCGTGTATGTGGAGAAATATCTCGAAGAACCCAGGCATATTGAATTTCAGATTCTCGGCGATAATTTCGGGAACGTGGTGCACTTGTTCGAGCGCGAATGCACCATACAACGCCGCTACCAGAAAATTATTGAAGAAGCGCCTTCGCCTACCTTAACCCCGGCGTTGCGTTCGCGCATGGGCGAAGCTGCTGTTGCCATTGGCAAGGCTATTAACTATTTGGGCGCTGGCACCATCGAATTCCTGGTGGACAAAAACCTGGATTTTTATTTCCTCGAAATGAACACCCGCATACAGGTTGAACACCCGGTGACTGAACTGACTACTGGTATTGATATTGTTGAGGAACAGCTGCTTATCGCTGCTGGTGAGCCGTTACGCCTCAGGCAGGAAAACCTTGGTCAATCAGGGCATGCCTTCGAGTGCCGTATCTATGCCGAAGATCCGGCCAGCGATTTTTTGCCTTCGCCCGGTAAGTTGTCGCTCTATCATAAACCTGAAGGTGATTTTATCCGTGTCGATGAAGCCATGAATTATCCTTTCCAGGTAAGCAGTTTCTTCGATCCCATGATCGCCAAGCTGATTACGCATGGCAAAACCCGCGAGGAAGCCCGTTACCATATGCTGGATGCCTTGCTCAATTACGGAATACACGGAATCAAAACCAACATCAGCTACCTGCATGCCATTATGCAACATGCTGATTTTATTCATAATACCATTTCAACCAGGTTTTGCAGCGAACATACTGAGGCATTGCTGGGCCATATTGAAAAAGAGCGTGGCAAAGTCCCTGTAATGCTTCCGCTGGCGGCTGCCTTAATCAGCAAGCCCTTTGATTTAAAAGGGAACAACATGGAGGGTAAAGTTGAAAATTCAGTCTGGCAAACCATTGGCTACTGGCGTATGCTGATGCAACCTGAGCTTATACTTGATGGCAAAAGCTATCCATGCCTGCTTAACAATATCAGTGCAAATGAGATTTCGGTTGAAGCGGGTGGTAAAAAAACACTGGTACGTTTCGAGGATTCCGATGATAAAAAGCAAGCCGGAATACAGCTCGATGGCGAACCATATACTGTTTTTGTGTCGCACCCGGAAGCCGGCAAGGTGGTGGTGAGTTACAACACGTTTATTTATGAAGTAACCCGCCACGATATACTTCCAGCCCCGACTGATTTTATACCCGCAGCCCGGGCTTTGGGCGAAAGCGGCAGTAATATCACCTCGCCCATGCCTGGTAAGGTGATCAAACTGGCGGTGAAAGCGGGTGATGAAGTTGCAAAAGGAGATCTGCTGCTGGTAGTTGAAGCGATGAAAATGGAGAACAACATTCATAGCCCGGCCAATGCTAAGGTTGAGCTTGTTAATGTAGCTGCCGGCGATATGGTCGACAGTAATATTACGCTTATACACTTATCGGTGCTGGTGTAAGCATGGCCAAACCGGAGTTTCATGTTTAATGAATAAGTTTAAACCTTTAACAAACATGACTATGAAAGAAAATTCAAGAATTGAAGCTTTCAGCGATGGGGTTTTTGCCATTGCCATTACGCTGCTTATACTGGAGTTAAAAGTGCCTTCGCACGAAAATATTCATTCGGTATCCGATCTCTGGAGGGCTTTGGCGCAACTCTGGCCCTCGTATTTTGCATTCCTGCTCAGTTTTGGTATCATACTCGTGTCGTGGGTTAACCATCATTACCTTTTTAACGTAATCGACAAATCATCACGACCGTTTTTATATGCCAATGGTTTCCTGTTGCTTACCATTACTTTTATGCCTTTCCCCACGGCACTGCTTGCTGAGTATATTGGTACAGACTACATGAAACCTGCCATTGCTTTTTACTGTTTTGGCGGAGTTGTTAATTCCATTGGCTGGAACCTGCTGCTGTTCACTGTTTTTAAGCCAAAAGTTCTGTTGCACAGTTCGGTAAATGCCGACCATATCGATAAAATCTGGCGATCTACCAAGCTTGGTTTTGTGGTGTATACAGTTGCCACGTGTGTCGCTTTTATATACCCGCTTGCCGCCCTGGTTATAAACCTGTTACTTTGGCTGGTATGGATTACCTTATCGATTACAGAAAAATCAGAATAAAATGAGAAGAAATCGTTTTTTATTTGTTTAACCATCATTAGTTAATCATTAAACATTAAGAAAGAAGCTTAACCATGGATTTTCAACTATCAGAAGAACATCAGAACATACGAAAGGCAGTGCGCGATTTTGCCGAGCGCGAAATAAAACCCATTGCCCGCCAACTCGACGACGAAGGCCGGTTTTCGACCGAAATAACTTTGAAAATGGGTGAACTTGGGTTATTGGGTATCAGCACGCCTGCCGATTATGGCGGCTCAGGCATGGATACCCTGTCGTATATTATTGCGGTGGAGGAACTTGCGCGGGTCGATGGGTCGCAGGCGGCCACCATTGCAGCTCACAATTCGCTGGGCATTGGCCCGCTGGTATATTACGGAACTGAAAAACAAAAAAAGAAATATATCCCGCAACTCTGTACCGGCGAGGCATTATGGGCTTTCGGGCTCACTGAACCCGATGCCGGTAGCGATTCGCGTGCTACACATACTAAAGCGCATATCGAAAACGGGGAATGGGTTATTACCGGGTCAAAAATATTTATTACCAATGGCGCTGCCGACATTTCGGCCGGGGTTACGGTGCAGGCGGTTACCGGCGAATCAGGCGGGAAAAAGGAGTTTACCACCATTATTGTCGAAAAAGATACACCCGGTTTTACACGCCGTGCCATGCATGGCAAAATGATGTGGCGCGCCAGCGATACTGCTGAGTTGTTTTTCGACGAATGCCGTGTGCCTTACGAAAATGTACTGGGTAAAGTGGGCGACGGCTCACGCATCATGCTCAGCACACTCGACAATGGTCGTTTATCCATTGCGGCTATGGGGTTGGGTTGTGCCCAGGGTGCTTTCGAAATGGCGCTCAGTTATGCGCAGGAACGTAAACAATTCGGGCAGCCCATATCCAAGTTCCAGGCCATCAGCTTTAAGCTGGCCGATATGGCAACCAAAATTGAGTTGGCCCGTACCTTGTTGTACAAAGCCTGCTGGCTGAAGGATAATCACCAGCCTTTTGCCAAGGAAGCAGCCATGTCGAAGTTATATTGCTCCGAAATTGCCAAGGAAGTTGCCGACGAAGCCGTGCAGATACACGGAGGTTACGGACTGATGAAAGATTACCCGGTGGAACGATTTTACCGCGACCAGCGCCTGTTGCAAATCGGTGAAGGAACATCGGAAATACAAAGGCTGGTTATTTCGAGGCATATAGGGTGTTAAAAAGCTTCAGAAACACACTTACATGTGCGAATAAAGAAAAAATAAAGCAATAGATTTATGAGGGGTAAAAAAAGCATACATATCACCGAATCGCCCCGCGATGCACAACAAGGGCTGCCCTTCGTAATTTTACCTGCAAAACGTGCTCAGTACATCAATGCTTTATTGAAAGTGGGTTTTGATGTGATTGATTTCGGGAGTTTTGTTTCGACCCGTGCTGTCCCGCAAATGGATGATCAGCAAAAAGTGCTTGAGGATGTGGAAAAATCAGGAAGCGAAACACGCCTGATGGCGGTGGTTGGCAACTTACGCGGAGGCATCGATGCAGCGGACCAAAACAAACTCGATATTATTGGTTTCCCGTTTTCCATTTCTGCAACATTTTTAAAGAAAAACATTAATTCTGATCCGTTGCAGGCGCTTAGTATCATCGATGGCCTGCTTGAAATCTGTAACGGTAGAGGTAAAGAACTGCGTATTTTTTTAAGCATGGCTTTTGGCAATCCATACGGCGATTTTTATAATAAGGAAATTCTCTCTGAAACCATTGGCAAGCTAAACGCAAAGGGAATTCTCGAAATCACGCTGGCCGATACCATTGGATGTTCCAGCCCTGCACAAATAAGCGAGACACTTGAATTCCTTCAGGCCGGATTCCCCCGGATGCAATTCGGGCTTCATATTCATACCCGTCCGCACGATGCGGCTGCAAAACTGGCCGCAGCCTGGCAGGCCGGCTGCAGGAGTTTCGACGGAGTTTTAAACGGAATTGGGGGCTGCCCCATGACCGGCTATGAGATGATCGGAAATATAAATACCTTTGAGCTGCTGGCTTTTTGTCAGAAAAACCATATAAGCCACGCATTGGATAAAAAAGCTTTACAAAAGGCTAGTGAAGTGGCTGATGCAATTTTTCGGAATTTACCTGATCCCGTGTAACCAATATCAATACAAAGATTTAGATACGAATTCATATGCTCAAACAAATAAAGGTTCTGGCTTTTGTGGCTATTATCCTGCCAATGCTGACAATAGCGCAACAATCTAATGTTTCAGTCGCTGACATCGTGCGTTACGGACAGAACGAAACAGCAGGAAACTTCGTAAAAGTAAATGGAATATCTTTGTATTATGAAGTATATGGCCAAGGTGAACCCTTGCTGATGATACACGGAAACGGGGGCTCAATCAGTAGTTTTGAAAACCAGATTCCGTATTTTGCCAGAAAATTTAAGGTGATTGCTGTCGACAGCAGAGCCCAGGGCAAGTCAGTTGATTTGCAGGATACACTCAGTTTTGAGATGATGGCCGACGATTTCAGCGTTTTATTGGATAAACTAAAGTTGGATTCGTGTAATGTATTAGGCTGGAGCGATGGCGGTATAAACGGTTTGCTGCTTGCCATCCGTCACCCCGAAAAAGTTAAAAAGCTTGCTATTACCGGCGCCAACCTTTGGCCCGACAGCTCTGCCATAAGTGGT
>CALCJE010000416.1 GCA_937965665.1 uncultured Bacteroidales bacterium | reverse complement strand
GTGATTACCAATGCTTTATTGGCCACTTTGATTACCTGGTTGTTGGCAGTTACCGTGGCCGGAGCTTGTTTTATTGTTAATAATGCGTTGCTGCTTCCTGTGTAATTTGTATCAGTTACTATAGCCATTACCGTGTAACTGCCGGCATCGACAGGCAGTGTTACGCTTCCATTATAGGTAACTTTGACCGGAATAGCGGCAGGTACCGTCGTTACTGAAACCTGTTTTGGCGTCCCATCGTAGGTAAGGCTCAGGCTTGCAGTGTTAAAGTTAATGGTTACAGGTGCTTGCTTAATGGTTAAAACAGCGCTGTTGCTGCCGGTGTAATTCGGATTAGTTACAATTGCCTGCACTGTATATAAACCGGCATTTACAGGCAAGGCTGTGTCGCCGTTATATGTGATTGAAACCGGTAGCCCTGAAGGAACTGTGGTAACTGAAGCTTGCTTTGGCTTTCCGTCGTAAACGCTGACCAGGCTCTCAGCATTGAAGTTAACAGAAGCCGGTGCGGGCGATACGTTCAGGAGCCCCAGATCGTACCTGATGTTAAAATTGTTCGAAAGTAATCCCCCGGGAACGATAAGGTGTTGACCTGCCGTATTTCCTGTAATCAGGTTTACTGAACGAAGCGTTACTGTACCTGCCGAATCGCCTGATAATATAGCAATATCGCCTTTACCGAGTATTACTATGGTTTCGGTGTTGCTGTTTGCATTAATGGTGGTTGTGTTCACCAGGGCAGTCGAATTTACCAGGGCCGTGGAATTAACCAGTGCAGTTGAGTTGGATAGGTTTCCGTTTTGATCGTACGAATTCACAATCGCGGTACCATTCACCAGGGCTGTTGCATTTACCAGCGCTGTTGAATTTACCAGGGCTGTTGAGTTTACCAGTGCAGTTGCATCGAGCAGTGCCTGCGGATCGATTAAAGTTCCGTTCACCAGGGCGGTTGCGTTTACAAGGGCTGTAGAATTCGAAATCAGGAAACTTTTATTAACCAGCGCAGTTGCATCCAGTAAGGGCTTGCCTTCTGCATTAACCAACGCAGTTGAATTCACCAGGGCTGTTGAATTAACCAAAGCTGTAGAATGTGTTTGTTTTAATTCATTACTGATAATTAAACTGTCTGCAGAACTAATGATGATTTTATTTGCCGAATCAGAATTGAAATTGTAATAAAAGTCAATATCTGTAACCTCTGTTCCATAGGTGATCGTTTTATCTTTTGGTTGTATCACCAGGTCCAGTTTTTCGATTGAAAGTAGTCCGTTTACAATTACAACATCATAAGTATTCAGTATAGCTTGATCGAGTGAATCTGTTGCTGCTACATCGCCAGTTGGATTTAAAGGATCGGTTGCCGAAGCTTTTATTTCCCAGAGTCCGACATTGCTTAACGGATTGGCTATGGTTTCGAGTGGTATTGATTTTATCCTGTTTATAACTGTTGTGCTGATATTACCTGAGTCGAGGGGAGTGCTCGAACTGATACTTTCGATGCTGTACCTGGCAGTAAACGCAGGTAGAATTTCGCCGTATTTTTTGGTTTTATTATCGATCTGTATCAGGATTTTAGTTTTGGTTGTAAAATAAAGCGGGTTCGACAAACCACCATCTGATCCATTGGTTTGAGGCAAGGGTGGATTGTAAGCCTGTATTTTTGGGAATAACTCCGTAAATTGAGGAATGGTAGCAGTTAGTACAGAATCACCCTGGAGTGTAGTGCCTGTTGGGAGAGGTTCCCCGTTAAAGTAAATCTCAGATTCAGGGGTAAGGTAACTTCCCGTTACACTAACCTGTAATGGTACCTTTCCCGGGGTTTGTGTTGTGTCATAAACCAGTGTATTGACCTGGGGCGAAGGATTTGCAAGTGTAAGCAGGGCCCTGTCGGCCTGTATAAACCCGTACCCGGTGGCAAAATCAAACCCGGGGGTATTCATATCGATAGCTGTATTCTCCAATAATGTTTTTAGCGTATCGGGTGAAATCAGTGATCCATAGTATTTTGAGCGCGCTTCCATAATGAGGGCTGCAACGCCGGCGGCATGAGGTGCAGCTGCCGAGGTTCCGAAGAAATTCGGGAACAGGTCACCATCAATATTTTTGCCTCCCAGGTCAACAGTGGTATTGCCCCCGTTAGGAGCCGTAATTTCCGGTTTGTTCCTCACAACACCGCTAATGGGTGTGCCTCCCAGTGACGAAAACGATGCAACGGTTGGCGGGTTTACACCAAAAGTAGGGGTATTGCTGTAAAGTGCAGCTCCCACGGCTATGGCTCCTTCGGCATTCGATTGACCCACCAGGGTACTGTTTCCTGTATTGTACTCATTAATGGTCAAATCGCCACGGAACACTACATATTTCAGGAAAACATTTGTTGCGCCGGCAGCTTTCACAATCATGATATTGGTTTGTGCTCCCCCGGCAGTTACTTTAAAGGGCAGCACCTCAACCGCCTGCCCGCCTATATTGTTGCGGTTAAATCCGAAAAGAGTACTTCCGTTATCGTTGGTCAGGTATATG
The DNA here is from genome assembly GCA_937965665.1 of uncultured Bacteroidales bacterium. Lineage (GTDB taxonomy): Bacteria > Bacteroidota > Bacteroidia > Bacteroidales > UBA4417 > UBA4417. The sequence continues at coordinate 1,787 of CALCJE010000416.1, read as the reverse complement.
TCGAGATCAGTATTTGTGCTTCCGGCTCCCGAACCATCGTCCCACTGCAGCACAACCGTGTAGTCACCGGCAGCCAGGGATACTTTCTGGTAAATGTCATTTCCGCCATTTCCTGCGAAATTATGTGCATATCCAGTGATGCCCGGAGGGGTTACACCCTGTACAAATTGCCCCTGGTACGATTTGTTTCCATAATTTCCGGCAGCTGAAAAATAGGCTACTCCCTGGCTTTTAACACTATTAACTGCCTGCGATATAATCCCGTCAGCCAGGAATGGCTGAGTGATGTAGGTAATATCATCAACAATGATGTTACAGCCTGCATTTTTTAAGTCAATGATTCCTTTGGCAAAATCGGGGGCATTTATAAACCCGGTTCTGAAAGCCAGTTGAGCCTTTGGTGCAATATCATGAACTATCTGTAACATGGCCCTGCCTTCATCGGTTCTTTCGCCATAAGGGTAATCCTGCAATACTTCAACCGCATATGGGTTATCAGGATTTCCGGGCCCCGGAAGATCTCCTTTCAGTATATCGTCCTGTGCCGGGTTGCCAATTTTTGTGTTGTAACTGTCGGAAATCACACCGATTTTAATGCCTTCTCCTGATAAATTAAACCCGTTGCGGGCAAAATCCGAACGCATGGCCACGTCGCCCAGTGTTGTAACTATTCCACTTGTGGGTATAGGAGGATAAACAGGCCTGACAAAAGTGATATAAGAGCCTAAGCTGTTTAACGACAGCAGGTTGGCGATAGGTATTTTGCCTGTTATAATAACCATTCCGGCATCTTCAACTACATCAAAAAGACCGTATGAGTTCTTAAGCAAGTTGAGAGTTGTAGTATACATTCCAACAGGAACATATACTTCAATCAAAACGTTGTTGCCAAATACCTGGAAAATATCGTCAGTTTTAGCAGTTCCGGTGGCTGTGAACAGATTGTAGAGTGAAGTAAGCTCAGGCCCGATAATGGTTGCCAGTTTTCCGCCGGCAGGCGGGGTGTAGTAAGGAAAAATATTCTGGGTGCTGCAATCCAATACATTCTGAAAATCAGCTTTCGTAAAACTCACAATCAATAAATCATTACCGGCTTTAACCAATGTTCTCTGGTTCTGTAAACCGCCACTCAACGTATACGTTATTGTAAATTCGCCTGGGCTTCCATTGCCGAAACCTGAAGTGCTGGTAATTCTGAAGCCTTTAAACGGATCACCCCCAAGATAGGGCCCCAGGTCTATGTTTTTATAATTCAGACTTCCGGAAATAACTTTGATGCTTACATTACTATAAGTTCCTGGCAGTGCTTCAACCGAATACCTTGCCATTGCTTTACAGTTTGCAACAGTGCCGCTTTGCTTTATATTAAGCACAATGGTAAAACTGTTTCCTCCTTTGTTGGTAACTGATTGAATGGTTGTGGTATAACCTTGTCCATGCGATTTTATCACTGAACAATCAACCTGCGCCTTCAGTGGCACAGTCGGAAGGAAAAAGGCAAGAATCAGGGATAAAAAAGAAATCAGATTATTTGAGCCGGTAAGTTGTGTAATTATTTTTCTCATAGCCATATTATTTGCATGAATAAAAATGATTGGACAGCATCAAAACTGTCAATTCCTAGTAGTCGTAATATGTGAGCACAAGTGGATTACCAGCTATAAAGAAGTTGGCCAGAAGAAACAGGCCTTTTAAAAACTGACAGCAGGTTCAGAGATCAGGGGATTATTATGAACTGCCTGTGGAGTGAGAATAGTCGCAAAAAAGCAATTAGGCTATGTAACAAC
>CALCJE010000415.1 GCA_937965665.1 uncultured Bacteroidales bacterium | reverse complement strand
ATGAGTTGTAAAGGAAATAAATGCCCTGGTTTCATTTTTATCGGGGCTATAAACCCCGATGGCATGTTTATCGGATCCGGTAAGCCTGAAATATTCGCGGTACGATCCGGCCTGGGGCAGGGCAACTATCTCTATGCCTGGCTCTGGCGACCACTGGAAAAACAACTTACGAAGAATGTCGGTATAATCAGATTTATCCACAGTACTTGATGAAGGAAATAATGAATACGGCTTGTACTGCAAATTTACAGTTTTAGTCCGAAAATCTGAATTAATATTTAACAACAGGGGTTGTACTTTGTTAAAGATGTTATATTTGTCCGCCTGCAAACCGACACATAAAACACACACATATGGAAAGCACAAAAGCATTGGAAATCCTGAAAACTGCTATATTACTCGAAAAGAGAGGCAAAGCCTTTTACGAGAAAATGGCAGAGCAAACCCAAAGTCCTGAAGCACGAAAGATTTTTACAACCATGGCCGAAGAAGAAAAGGCCCACGTTGAATTTCTTTCGGTACAATTTGCACACTTTGTAAAAGAAGGTAAATTCAGCAAACCCGAACAGCACAATGGCGACACTGAGGATATTTCGCACGAAATCCTGAGCCCGCAACTGGTAAAGGAAATTTCGGCTGCCAGTTTCGAAGCCGCCGCCATTTCGGCCGCCATGGATTTTGAAACCCGTGCCGTTGAATTGTACTCCAAACGCGCCGCCGAAGCCGAAGATCCCAACGAAAAAGAAATGTACCGCTGGCTGGCAGACTGGGAAAGCGGGCATCACAAAATTTTGTACGACCTGAACGAGGCCCTCAAGGAAACCATCTGGTACGATAACCAGTTCTGGCCGTTTTAAATTGCAGTAAAATGTATTGAAAAAGCGCAGCAAGTCAAAACTTGCTGCGCTTTTTTGGTATCAAGATAACCCAGGTGCAATACAAGCTAACCGGTGTTGAGAAATTAAATGGCCTACTTGTTTCTACAAGCGCAATAAGCACGCTCCGGCGATAGGTATCTTTTTGATGCGCTGTGAAACGTTAATATAAGTCTTAGGAATTGGTTTGGAGCTTCACCATATCATTTATAAATCATTTCTGCAGTTGAAATAATTCGGATTAAAACCGTTCAACGCCTGGTTTATGTTTTCAGGGAATACGAGCCTCAGCACTTTCACCTTCAGGTATGTTCTTATTCAAGCTAAAAGCACCAAGGCGCGACATCAGGAAAACAACCGCAAATCCCAACAAGTAACATGCAGCCAGCAGGTAGTTTTCCAACCCGGTTTCATTGAGCGATTTTACATTAACCAGGTTTGTGAAAAACTGGTAGGATATGTTTGCACCCCAGTGAATGCCTAATGTAAGCCATAAAGTTCCGGTTTTTACCAGGGCCCACATGAGCAAAAGTCCAAGAATAAAAAGGTAGAGCATTACATCGGGCTTTCCAAGCCTGAAAATATGATTCAGGACATAAATGGCAGCTGAAACCGGGATAAGCCAATTCAGGTTCAGCCATTCAGGCCAGTAGGTTCGTATATAAGCCCTTGTTAAAATATCTTCAGCCAGCGATGGCAATAGCGTGCCAACTGCAAAAAGTAAGGTTTGAAACAACAACTGATGCCAGTTGGCCTGAATTGAAATCTCATTCCA
>CALCJE010000414.1 GCA_937965665.1 uncultured Bacteroidales bacterium | reverse complement strand
TTGAGCGGTGAGTTGTGAGTCTCATTCTTTACAGATGAATCGGTCATTTCATAATTCAGTTTCATCATCGGAATTCTGAACGGTGAGTTGTGAGTCGTGAGTTTCCTTCTTTTCAGATGAATCGTTCATTTCATAATTCAATTTCATTATCATAAAACATGAAATAAGCATAACTCATTACTCATAACTCATAACTCACAACTCACTACTCATAACTCATAACTCACTTCTCATAACTCACTACTCATAACTCATAACTCACTTCTCACTTACAAAATTTCTCCGGTGTATTGATCATAGAAATCAACATTTTTCGCACTTCTTCGTATTCATGCATGAAATACTCATATTTTTCAGGTTCAATGTATTTGCATTCTCCCGAAAAAGCAAGCCAGACTTCAGTTTCATATTCTTCCCCTAATGAATCCGTAAGCTTACTGACAAAATGTTTTGGATAGATCTTCTTTGCCCAACCTTCGGCTATATTTGTAGTAACCGACCTGGAAGATCTGCGTATCTGGTCTGTTAATGAATATTTCTCTTCTTTAGGAAATGTTTTTGAAATCTCAAAAATTTCCATTGCCAGCCTGAAGGCTTTTTGATATACTATCAAATCCCTGAAACTTTTAATAACTGCCATATCGTATTGATTTTGTGTATTTTAATAAATAAAGTCGATTCTCACCACTCACCACTCACTACTCATTACTCACCACTCACCACTCACTACTCACCACTCATAACTCACTACTCACTACTCATAACTCACTACTCACAACTCACTACTTAAACCTATACTGATACTCCGGATTCTCCTTCATAATCCGCTTGCTTTCGGGATAGTTTTCAATAAACCATGAAAGGAAACTGCTGAAGTTAATTTTGTTATCAATTAATCGCTGTTGTCTTTCACGAAATATCTGTGCAGGCGTGGAAAGAATTTCTGTTATTTTTTCAAGGGATTGCTGAAAAGCTTCAGGGCGAAATGCAAATGTTAAACCCCAGGTAAGCTCCAATTCTTTGAGATACGAAATTTTGCCTGCAAAATCGTTAATCCGCACGGATGGCACCCCGAGACAGGCAGCCTCCGAACACATGGTCTGGCCATCGCTCACAACCATGCGGGCATAGGCCATCAGATGGTGAATTTCATAAGGCTCAATTTTCAATGCTTCAGTTTCATAGCCCCTGCCCTGCTTCTCACTGGTAACAATCACCCGGCCATGGGAGCTCAACACTGCCATGAGCTGATGCATCATTGAATTGTCAATGCCCTTTTTGCCTGTATCATGATGCGCCTCCAGGGCTGACAAACGGATAATAAAAAAAGGCTCTCCGGGAGCCAAACCCTGTTTTTGCAGAATCCGGGGATCCGGTGTAAATACATCCGGATGAAGGTAAGCCAGTTCGTGAAGCGCGTGATGGTATATGGTTCCGGCCTTAACACCTTCAAAAGCCAGACAGGACGGCCGGAGCAGGGCCTCAGAAAATCTATGCGCGATTGCAGCAAACAAAGGGGTTGCCTTTTTGTCATCATCATCAAGCACCAACGTATTCAGCCCTGAAAAAACGGCTGCAGCAGGCAAGGTTACAGAAACACCGATTCCCAATCGGTATTGGTGCTTTATTTGAAGCCTGATTGCCTGACTGGTATAAATAAATTGCTTCAGAATTTTCCCGGCAAGGCCTTTTGCCTTTGGTTTCTGAGGAATATATGCAATGCCTGATGCAGAAAGAATATTTTCTGTGATTTTACCGGGCTTGGCCAGCACATCCACCCGGTGGCCCTGATCTTTAAGGTATTGGATGGTATGCTTAAACAAATGGGCATGACAGGGATGATTGATTTCAAATAGGAATTTACCTCTCATGGTTTACAATACACAAGAATATACAGTAGAAGATAATCAATTAGAATATATATTTTTTACTGATCTTCTAATTCTTATCCAGAAAATCATCAATCTTCGACAAAATTTGCTCTTTTACTTTTTTAGGCCTGTTAAGATCAGTCTCCCTCTTTTGAGCAACTAGCATTCTATCTATCAACTGTTTCGGTTCTCTCGAAAAATACATCCAACCAAGTTCAATCATTTTCTGATCAACTGTTAGAAGTTCCTTCCCTGCATAAAATGAGTACGCAGGAATCCCTAAACAAGCAGCTTCCCTAGCCATTGTACCAGCCCCCGTTAAAACAGCATCTGAATAATAACATGCGTCTAACCCATTGATTGCAGACTCAGGCACATAAATATTCTTGTAGCCTCTGGCCAATTCTTTATCTGAACTATATCTGGGCAAAAACAGCACATTTTTATTTAAATCTTTTAATCTTTTTAATAAATCAGGAACAATTGAACCTGCCGGACCATTTACATAATTAGCCTGTATATTTTCAGGTCTTAGAACTACATAATTATCAAATGGTAATTTGTCTTTAAATCTGGCATCGGGAATATAATCTGCCAAATATAAATCCTCTTTAAAACCATTGTATTGAAATAGAATTTTATCTTTAAATCCCTGGCTATTTAGTGTTCTTTTATTGATTACAGAAGGCCAGAAAGCAAGGTCGGAGAACCTGCTATATCTCCAGTTAGGAGCCTTTTCATTATCATCAAATGTTATAGATGTTCTCCCGTGTAGTTTTGCAACAATACTGGATGCATCGCCACCTACAGAAATCTTAACATCAAAGCCGGGTATTATTCTGTATAAATCAACGACCCTTTTAGCAGATCCAAGTACTTTAAACAACTTATTACTTCCTTTATGAGAGCCTACAAGGAAAAATGGTTTTCCAATCTTTTTCTCGAATAAACCCTTTGTTTCCGCAAAATCACGTAACGAATAGATTTGTTCATAGCTACCCAAATGATTCATTATGGGTAGTAAAAAATTCACATGAGGTACATTGGTAAAATCAAACCAAATTCTTTTGCTAGTCTCCATTCAAATTCATTTTAAGTTTCGAAACGATATCTTTAAGATCCTTTTGATTGTAGCCTTCCACTATTGGTAAAGATATTAAGCAGTCATGTACCGCAAAATAGTTGGGCAAATCAATAGAAAAGAGAGAATCATTAACAATTTTATCCTGATAATAACAGCTGGCACTTTGCTCAAGGTGCATAACCTCAATCCCTACATTGTGCAATCTTCTTAACAGGCTTCTTGAATTAATAGCAGGGTTATATATAAAAAATTTCGTAAATGAAGAATCGCCATAAACATCAATATTTTGCGTTATAAGTCCTTCCCTTTTTAGCATATCCATATACTGGTTACCTAGCATTATTCTTTTGCTGCGAAGGGATGCACCTTTTATTAGTTGAATCGCTGATATCCTGATTGCAATTAATGAAGGGGTGCATAATTGATTATGAACACTACTATAGTTCTTATGATTACCCTTAAGTCTTATTATTCGGTTGTATAAGAAAGCGCCCCACACAGTATTTCTTTTTGATTCTGATAAATTACGAACTATTCTGAACCATGTCAATAGTTTGCTTGTATTTCGAAAATTCTCAGCTTCCAAACTAGCCCTTTTATAATATTCAATATTATTCGTTGCAAAAATCCCCCCACCAATACCGTATGCATTTTTTATCAGCGAAAAGCATGCAATATCACCAAAAGAACCGGTATAGCCTCCTTTGAATTTAGCTCCCAATGATTGTGCGCAATCTTCAATCACATGTAGGTTATGCTTTTCAGCTATTTTCATAATTTCATCCATATCGCACGATATCCCACCCAGATGAATAACCTGAAGATACTTGCAAGCCGGTGTTATTCTATGTTCTATATCATTTGCGCGAATATTTAAAGTACCTATTTCAATATCAGCATAAACAGGCACATTTCCGGATTCAATGATCGGGTCAATCGCAACCTTACAGGTCAACGGTGATGTAATTACTTCCCCGGTTGCCCCAACTGCCTTATATGCCAGATATAAAGCAGTACGACACGAATTGGTTATCAATACATATTTCTTTCCGGTAAGTTTTGAAAAGTAATTAATAATGGTTTTTTCAGCATCCTTTTTTGACATAGTCAGTGACCGGAATAAATCCTTCAATCTGAAATTTGGACTATAATAAGGATATTTCATCTTGATTTGATGAACGAGAATAAATGATAAAAATAACTGAAAAACGGCCGGTTATCTCCTTTAGCCAGTAGTGCATTGACGTTTCCACTGGCAAAAATAGTTTTCAGGTATTCAAAAGGGTTAAGCCGCAGCTGCAACATGGCAAGCATGGAATAAGCAAAATCACTTACGGGATTTATCCAGTTTATTCCGGTTCGATAATTATCAGGATAGGCAAATGGATGCCCGTTTAAGTAGGCGTAAATCATCAGCGCATAATCAATCCCACAGGCCCTGGCCAGGCCAACCCACAACCAGGTGCGGGCATTGATCTCGATCAGCTTGTATTTGCCATCCCTGGGGTCAAGCAGATACTCCACCTCACACACACCGGTATACTCCAGTGCCCTGAGCAGGGGAACCGATTGATTGTAGCAGGCCTGCTCATTTAAACTCCTGGCAAAGGTGGCTGTGCCGAAACGCAGGGGATGTTCACGTAACTTCACCCCCATCCAGTAAGCCTTGATTTCTCCATTTATGCAGAAGGCCGTGAATGATATCGTTTTATTCTTTCCGTCAAAAGGAATTAATTCCTGGGTAAAAGTGCCATCCACAGGATAGCGTTCAGCAATCAGTTGCAACTGCTGTTGCAACATTGCCCGGTCAGCGGCCAGAAACGCCTTTTTGCCCATTGCCTTGTAAAAAGAAAGGCCGTTACGGCCTTTGGTAATTACCGGAAATTTTAACTCCGGTCGTGGCGCTTCAGATGGAGTACTGAAATATTGGGTAAGCGGACAGGGCAGGTTCAGCCCTTCGGCAAGTTCCAGCAACCTGCGCTTATCATAAATCTGCTCCGTAACTGGCAGGTCGGGTGATATGATCCTGTAATAATCGCTTAATAAAGCCTTGTGCCTCGATATAGTATAGACTGCATGGTCATTGGAAGGAATCAATGCCCATCCATTGATATTTTCCTTTTGTGCAAGGTTGACTAAAAAATCAGCAAAAGCATCCGTCTGATAATCAGGACAGATAAATGATTTTTGACAATACCTGGTGTGACTTGCTATGCACGGGCCCTTATCCACCACATACACCGGAATACCGGCCTCGCCCAGTGAACGGGTATTCGAAAGCCCCTGCACATGGCCTTCGATGATAATGGCACCGGGTTTACCTACGTTCATTTATATTTTTATTAAAATCTGGTTATGCTTGTTTTAAAGCAGATTTATAAACCTGTATAATCCGGTTTGCCACACTTTCAGCATCCAGCCCGATTTCCCGTATCCTTTCTTTGCCTTTGGTACGACCAATGCTGCCCGCAAATTCCAATGCTTTAATCACCTTCCGGCTGACATCTTCCGGCTCAAAGCTGGTAATAAAATAACCTTCTGTTTTACCGAAAAGCCACTCAACATCTCCAACCCCTGTTGAAACAACCGGGCAGTTACAGGCCATTGCCTCCTTGATCAGGTTGGGCGAGCCTTCCCAAAGCGAGGTTGAAAGCAACACGTCTGTTTTAAGCAATTCTTTGATTATTTCTTCATGCTTCAGATCATACACCACTTTAAATTCAGCCGGAGTATTATTCATGGCCTTTGCTGCCAGGGGGTAATTCTTTGACTCCCGCGCGGGGTTTGCAGCAAATAAAACGGTCGGTTTACCTGAATTATCGTTGATTATTTCTTTTGATGGTAACCCGCTTTCAATTCTTTCAATCTCTTTAATATCTACCCCGTTAGGAATAACTTCTGCATTTTTCAGGCCCGAGTCTTCAAGCATCTTTTGGCTTTTCACAATAGTTCTGCTCCAGAAGTTATTGCTACCCAACTTAACAAGCTGTTTAAAAACGCCTTTCAGTTTTGTATCGCTGCCCATCAGCGATACCACATGTACTTTGCCAGGTGCGAACCAAAGGGCTATTGTTGTTACAATTGCCGACAATGAATAATGCGAATGAACAATATCGTATCTGTTGTTTTTCAAATGTTTATAAATGGGAATAATATTTTTCAGATACCCTGTCAATCCTTTTCCGATAATTAAAAAGAAATCCAGTTCAATACCGGCATTGGTCAGCGATTTGGCCTGATTCTGAACCACTGTCCCGGGTTGACCGGTTTTATTGCCACTGGCAACAAAGAGCACTTTCATTTATTAAGAAGTTCAGGATGATTCCCGAAATAGTTCACCAACCCCCAAACATACTCTTCTTCCTGGGTTAAACCATCCTTTGTTGTTTTCCATTCATTGTTTTCAAAAACGAACAAATCCTTGCTGAATTCCATGGTTGATGTACCAAAATGAACAGCCTGAAACTCATGGACAATGGCCTTTTCCCCGTTGAATGCAAAATCAAGCGAAAGGTGCGGCACATCCAGTTTCTGATATATTTCTCTCGCCTTATCAAGTAATTCCAAAGGCAAACCCGATTCTGAACCGGCTTTGTAATTATAATGGCTGCCGCTTGCCCTGAAATCATTCTGTTTAATCCCCCGACGTAAAACATAAAAACGATTCCCAAAAACCAGAATTTTCCAGTCGTTCTGCAAATCCGGAATGAATTTCTGAACAATGAATTTATGCTGGTATTTTGATTCTGGCTGATATCCAGCATGTTTACGGGCTCTGATAATTTCTTTTATTACGGTTCTGATGCCGGATGACCTGCTGATTTTCTTTGCACTCCGAATGATCTCATCTTTGGTTTTAGCCAGAAACACCCCTCGGCTCATCGCGCCTGCGGACTTCTTAATTACACAAGGAAATTCTATATTATTCTGCTCCAGGTCAATCATAAGTTCGACAAGCGTACCGTACCAGATCGG
>CALCJE010000413.1 GCA_937965665.1 uncultured Bacteroidales bacterium | reverse complement strand
CGTTGAATTCAAGGAAGAAAGATTCAAGTTTACCGATGCGAACCAGACCGAAGAACTTGCAGCTTTTCACCAGTTCGGGGTTAAACTCTTCCGAAACCATCAGCGTGTTCCAGTTGTCACAGGTATTGCGGTTACGAACCAATACTTCTATTTCGTGGGCATTCAGCTGCCTGTAGCGGTCGCTTCCGGGGTTTTGCTGGTGGCGCAGGTAGTATTCGTCCTTGCCTTGTGGTATATATTCCGAGGGTATAAAATTGCTGCCCAGGGTATTAAGTGGCTCTTTACGGATGTGGTTCATATGCTGACATTATAGCGTTAAAATTATTGAATTGGCCGATATGCAGGCAAAGTTTTTAAGATAATTTCAGAATTTGCTGTAAATATAAGAAATAGTGTGGTTTATAAAGGTTTGCTTTATGAAGTGATTTTGAGCCAGCTACCTGGCAATCCCGTATTTATGCAGTTTAAATAAAGCAAAAAAGCCGGAGATCAGGTGTTCCGGCTTTCTGTTTTGATCAGGTTTATATTACAAATATGCTTTTGCTTGTTTCAGTGCTTCATCGAGCCCCTGCGGATTTTTGCCGCCGGCAGTAGCAAAACCGGGTTGTCCGCCGCCGCCGCCCTGAATGTGTTTGGCGAGTTCGCGAACTATGTTTCCTGCATTCAGTCCTTTCGATGATACCAGTTCATCAGAAACCAGTACCGAAAGGGTAGCTTTTCCATCATTTTCGGAACCCAGCACCACGAAAAGGTTCGGGATGGCTGCACGCATGCCGAAGGCAATATCCTTTATGGCGCCGGCATCGGCATTCACGCGGGTAGCCAGGAAGTTAATCCCATTTACCTCCTGAACCTTTCCTAAAAGTTCATCTTTCAGTTTCAGCGCTTTTTCATGGTTAAAAGCCTCAATCATTTTTCGCATATCGGCATTCTGTTCCATGAGTTGCTGCACGGCTTTTAACGGCTCTGTGGGGCTTTTAACCAGTAGCTTCAGGTTGTTGATAATGGTTTCCTGCTGGTAAACATACTCTTCGGCTTTTGCCGCAGTAATGGCTTCAATTCGGCGTACCCCGGCAGCTATGGCGCTCTCACTCACAATTTTAACCAGTCCTATTTGTCCGGTTGCTTTAACATGGGTTCCACCGCAGAGTTCAATGGAATTACCATAACGGATCACGCGCACTTTATCGCCGTACTTCTCGCCGAAAAATGCCAGCGCTCCCATTTTAACGGCTTCATCCATGCCGATGGAACGATGTTCGTCGAGAGGCGCATTTTGCCTCACCAGCATGTTGGCCATTTTTTCAACCGTAAGTATTTCGTCGTCAGTAAGTTTCTGAAAATGTGAGAAGTCGAAACGGAGATAATCGGGCCCCACGAAGGAACCTTTCTGCTCCACATGAGTTCCCAGCACCTGCCTCAGAGCGTAATGCAGCAAATGGGTGGCCGAGTGGTTGTTGGCAGTAGCGGTTCTTCTTTCGGTATTTACCGTGGCCCTGAATACGGATAAAGGATTTTCGGGCAGGTTTTCGACGATATGCACAATAAGGTTATTTTCCTTACGGGTATCAATAACCTGCAGCATTTCGTTGGCCGAAGCCAGGGTACCTGAATCGCCGGTTTGTCCGCCACTTTCGGCATAAAAAGGTGTACGGTCGAACACCAGCTGGAAAACATCCTTCCCTTTGGCTGTAATTTTCCGGTAGCGGGTAATTTTTACATCTGCTTCAACAGCATCGTAAGCCATGAATTCGGTTTTATCCGAAGGCTCCAGTTCGTGCCAGTCGTCGGTAGTAACAGTAGCATCGCGGCGTGAGCGGTTTTTCTGTTCTTCCAGTTTCAGGTTAAAGTTATCCATATCCACATCCCATCCAAGTTCACGGCTCATCAGCTGTGTCAGGTCAATCGGGAAACCAAAGGTGTCGTACATCTCGAATGCGAAATCGCCTTGTATGGTTTTTTGTTCGGGGTGGGTGGATATATACTGGTTAAATTTAACGATACCGGTTGCCAGCGTACGCAAAAACGATGCTTCCTCCTCGTGAATTACGCGCTGTATCAGGGTAAGATTGCGGGTAAGCTCGGGGAATGATTCACCCATTTGAGCCTGCAATACGCTGGTGAGTTTGTACATAAGTGGTTCGCGCATATTCAGGAACGAATAGGCATAACGTACAGCCCGGCGCAAAATACGGCGTATTACATAACCGGCTTTCACATTGGAAGGAAGCTGGCCATCGGCAATGGCAAAAGCAACTGCACGCAGGTGATCAGCAATTACGCGCATGGCTACATCGCTTTTGGCATCACTGCCATAAGCAATACCCGAAATTTTAGCGATTTCGCTGAGCAGCGGCGTAAATACATCGGTATCGTAATTGCTTTGTTTGCCCTGCAATACCATACACAGGCGCTCGAAGCCCATGCCGGTATCCACGTGTTTGGCAGGAAGCGGAACCAGTGAGCCATTAGCCTGGCGGTTATACTGAATAAATACGTTGTTCCATATTTCAATAACCTGGGGATGATCATTATTTACCAGTTTATCTCCTGAAATTTTTGCTTTTTCGGCCTCGTCGCGTATATCAACATGTATTTCGGAGCAGGGTCCGCAGGGGCCGGTGTCGCCCATTTCCCAGAAGTTATCTTTCTTCGAACCGCGAAGGATACGGTCTTCGGCGATATATTTTTTCCAGATATCGAGTGCTTCTTTATCTTCGGGCATATTATCGGCAGCATCGCCGCCAAAAATGGTGACGTACAGCTTGCTCTTATCAATTTTATAAACTTCGGTAAGCAACTCCCAGGCCCAGGCTATGGCTTCCTCTTTAAAATAATCGCCGAACGACCAGTTACCCAGCATCTCGAACATCGTGTGGTGGTAAGTATCGTGACCCACTTCTTCCAGGTCGTTGTGTTTGCCCGAAACCCGGAGGCATTTCTGCGAGTCCGCTACGCGTGGCCATTTGGCAGGTTCGTTGCCCAGGAACCAGTCCTTAAACTGGTTCATGCCGGCGTTGGTAAACATAAGCGTGGGGTCGTTTTTAACCACCATGGGAGCTGAGGGTACGACCTGGTGTTGTTTTGAAGCAAAAAATCCAAGAAATGTACGGCGTATTTCGGTACTTGTCATTATTAATCCGGGTTAAAGAAGTTTACAGTCTTAAAATCAGCGTGTGTATATTTAGTTGTAATTTAGTGGGTTATTGCGAATAACCTGTACCTTTGGAATAGATGAAAACCTGTATTTAACAATTGTTCACACTCCAAAGGGCTGCAAATTTAAGTTAAATAATTATTTTTGCCGTTACTGTTTGAAAGTAAGGATGGATTTTGTACAAAATTGAAGTTTTGTAGCAACGAGACAGGCATCAGATCCTTATATAATAAACCAATTATTGTAAGCATGGCTAAAATAAAATACCAGTTTAACACCAAGTCGCTGAAAATTGAGAAGGTGCAGGTGTCGATGAAGGAGCGCCTGAAGCGGCTTGCAGGTTCAATGGCTTTCGGGCTGGTGTTCGGGGCGGTGGTTATCGTGCTTGCATACAATTTTATGAAATCGCCCCGCGAAAAGGTGCTGCTCAACGAGCTGGAACAATATAAGCTGCAGTACAAGATCATGAACGATCGCATGGATAAAATCCAGAAAGTACTTGCCGATGTTCAGGATCGTGATGATAATATTTACCGGGTTATTTTTGAAGCTGAGCCGGTTCCCTCTGAAATACGCAAGGCAGGATTCGGCGGGGTTGACCGCTACGAACACCTGGAAGGACTCAATAATTCAGATATTATCATCAATACAGCCAAACGTCTCGACCAGATTACCAGCCAGCTTGTGGTGCAGAGCAAGTCGTACGACGAGGTTTTTAAAATGGCGAAAAACAAGGAAAAGCTGATTGCCAGTATTCCGGCCATTCAGCCTGTTGATTTTCATGACCTGCGGCGTATAGGATCTCTTTTTGGATACCGTACCGATCCTTTTTATAAGGTTACCAAGTTTCACGAAGGTATTGATTTTACTGCTGCTGTCGGAACACCCATTTATGCCACCGGCGATGGCGTTGTTACCGAAGCCGAATATAACAGCGGCGGGTATGGGAACGAAATTATGATAAACCACGGCTTTAGCTATGAAACCAGGTATGCGCATCTTTCGAAAATCAAGGTAAAAGCCGGGCAGCGTGTAAAACGTGGCGAAATTATTGGTTTGATGGGAAATACAGGTAAATCGACTGCGCCTCACCTGCATTACGAAGTACATAAAGCCGGTGTGCCTATGAACCCGATTTATTTCTTCTTCAACGATATTACGCCAGCCGAATACCAGGCTATGCTAGAACTTTCGTCGAAGCCATCGCAAACGCTGGACTAAAAGTTTCAGATGTTTCAAAAGTTTCAGAGGTCTCAAATGTTTCAGTACTTGGTTGTTTAAAGCAGGGGATTGAAGGGATTGAAGAGTTTGAAGCCTGCCTGCTGCAGGCAGGGGTTTGAAGTGTTTTAAGTGTTTGAAATGTTTTATGGGTTGATTTCAAACATTTTAAGTTTTGCGCTGGGAATCATGTAGATTTAAACGCGAAGCATTGAACGCCGAAGGCATTGAACCTTTCAAACGCGAAGCATCAAACGCCGCAGGCCATAAACACACATAGATTTTTAACCATACAAACGATATCCTCCGTACATGGCACTTCGTAAACAACCTATCGGGAAACTGTATTATCGCATCGGTGAGGTGGCTGATATGTTTAAGGTAAATACCTCGCTGATCAGGTATTACGAAAAGGAATTCAGCATCATAAAACCACACCGCAACAACAAGGGCAACCGCCTGTTTACGCAAAACGATGTGGATCATTTTCATACCATCTTCCACCTGATTAAGGAAAAGGGATACACACTCGAAGGAGCCAAACTGAAGCTTCGTGAGAAACAAACTCCTGACAAGGCACCGGAACAGGAAGTGCTGAACTCGCTGCTTCGTATGAAACGCTTTTTGCTCGAACTGAGGGAACAGTTATAGCCCTTGGCTAAAAATATTTCTTTTCGGCCAGAAATTCGGTTACATATTCGTAAACGCCTTCCTCGAGGGTATAAAATGGGGCAGGATATCCTGCAACCTTTGTTAACTTTGTCATATCTGCTTCAGTGAAATATTGGTATTTCTCGCGGATATCCATGGGAGTGTCGATAAATTCTATTTTTTCGGGGATTTCGAGGGCGTGAAACACGGCTCTGGCCAAATGCAGAAATGCGCGGGCCTTGCCGGTGCCCAGGTTGTAAAGCCCCGGTTCGGGTTTGGCGTGCATCATAAAATAGAGTACATCCACCACGTCCTTCACATAAATAAAATCACGCAGCTGCATGCCATCGGCAAATCCCGAACGGTGCGAACGGAAAAGTTTGATCATCCCTGTTTCTTTCAGCTGTTTGAATCCATGCAGCACCACCGAGGCCATACGCCCCTTGTGGTACTCGTTGGGACCATAAACATTGAAAAATTTCATGCCGGCCCAGAATGGAGGCACTTTCTCCTGTTTCAGTGCCCAACTGTCGAAATCATTTTTCGATTCGCCATATGGATTAAGTGGCCGCAGGCGGTCGACAATGGAATGATCGTCGACATAACCCAGTTCGCCCATGCCATAAGTTGCTGCCGACGAAGCATAAACCAACGGAATACCATATAGGGCGCAAGCCTGGAAGACATTTTTTGAATAATTGAGGTTAAGCCGGTTGAATATCTCGACATTAAACTCAGTGGTATCGGTGCGGGCTCCCAGGTGATACACCGCTTCAACGTCGGCGTTGTGTTTCTGCAGCCAGTTAATAAACTCGTCGCGGTGCACATGCCCGCCTACTGATTTATGATCGAGGTTATGATTTTTAAGCGGGTTGCTGAAATCGTCGACAACAATAATATTCGTTAAACCTTTGTTATTGAGTTTGTTTACCATGCAACTGCCAATAAATCCTGCAGCGCCCGTAACTACTGTGTATTTCATAATCGCTGGCGTTTAAAAGTACAAAGGTAAGGGTTTCGGGGTTCAAATGTTTGAGGGGTTTGAAGAGTTTCAATTGTTTCAAAAGTTTCAGAAGTTTCAAAGGTTTCAGAAGTTACAAAAGTTTGAAGGGGTGAAGTGGTGAATGGTTTGGAAAAGTTTAAAAGGTTCAAATAGTTCAAAAGGTTCAAAGGTATTGCGGGGAGGGACGACGAAGCAACAAAAATTATAAGAAGTTAACAATTTACCCGGTTTAAGCAAATCCCACGGGTATGGAAATCCTTCTCCTTCAGGAGTAGGTGCCCGCCTCCGGCGGGTGGATGAGGTGAGAGGGACCGGGGGTGAGGTTTGTAATCAGCAGGTTTCGCTGAATGGTTCCATAACAGGCTTTCTTCAGTTCAAACTGGCAAACAGTGTGCTTGTGCCGGAATAATCCCGACAGACGTTATTATTCAATTTCCACCTCGCTTACCAGCAGCCAGGGTTTGGCGCCGGGTGTAGCACAGCCTGCCGCATGATTGGCTTTGATGCGGATATAACGGCTGCTCAGGTTATCGAAGTCCATCGAAAGCATTACCAGCCCATCGGCAGCGGCTTTATCGCTTTCAGAAGTATAATATGTTTTCAGCAGTTTATAATCAATGCCATCTGCGGAAGCATAAAACTCAACCGAAACCGGGAGCAGAATACATTCGGAGGGCATATGGAGTACATCAATTCCCAGTACTTTTATGGTCCTGGCTTCGCCACAATCGAAGGTAATTTCAAAATCACCGTTTTCAAAACCCATCCATTGTTTATTGGCGGGATTCGACGATCCTACCAGCCCGTCGAATAATCCCGAAACACCCGGGCCGGGATGCCTGCTGTCGGGCTGCACGCTTAAAGTGGCTTGCTTAATGCCTTGCACAAAAGTATAGAT
>CALCJE010000412.1 GCA_937965665.1 uncultured Bacteroidales bacterium | reverse complement strand
CGAGATGCCTAAGTGACTGGAGTTCAGACGTGTGCTCTTCCGATCTTCAATATCTGCCTGACTTCTGTACAAAGGTACGGTGGTATATAACAAAAAATACTATAACATACAGTGAAACAATGTGTTATGAAGTCTTATGTCACATATTGCACTGAATTGCATTAACTATCGGTCAAAATAGTATGAAGTTTGCAGGAATTGCAAAGTTTGCAAAGTTTGCAATCTTGCAAAGTCTGCAAAGTGCACAAAAAAGCCCGGGCGTACCGGGCAGGGTGAAAGTGATTCCGAAAATTAACAAGCGAAGGGATTTCCGATGCCCAGGTAAACATCTTCATCAGCTGCAGCTGAGAGGAACTGCCGGTACTCGGATTCACCACATGATAGGCAATAAAGTTTGCCATCGGAAGGCCAATAGTAGGCGGATGTGCCTTTTTTGAGGGTTGTGCCACATTCTGCACATTTGCCGGTATACCTTACGGTAAGAGGGCGTGGATCATTAAAATACTTTTTCATAGGATTTTGGTTTTAGGGGGTTAGTAATGTTCTTGTATCCAGATGGATGCATAAGTGCAGAATTTCTTAGTGTTGGATTCATCGAGGGAAGCGAAGAATTTGAGAATGGCATTGGCTGAAGCATAGCCTTCGGATTTGCAAAAGCCTATAAACTTGGCTTTCAAATGATCGGCCAGGAGTGGGCTGTCGGACCAAATCTCTTCAATAAAATTTGAAGGGATGTTGTAAACGAACCGGAAGGTTCTGCTGATAATTTCGGATTGTGTCATAATATGAAGGGTTTAAGGGGTTAACGGTAGAAGGATGGAACTGAGCGGTAATTGGCGAAGATTGCCTTTTTGGCTTCGGAAATTAACATGAGATTGCGGTGGTACTGCTTCTCGTGCTGATCCAGGATTTTGAGAGCTTCAACGGTTTTGAGAAAGTTGGCCGGGTTGGCCTGGGCTTTTTCGGATGCCTGGTTAATAACCTGGTTAAGATCCCGAAGATGGATAAAGGGAATAACAGAACCATTGAGGTATGGGTGTAATGACTTGGACTGCCACAGGCCAAAGCAGAGCCAGTAATAATGGTCCTTTTCCTCCTGGGTAGAGGCATTGAAGGTGAAACAATTGGGGCAGGGATGCTCCATCGGTTTGCCGCTGTTCATGCCTTTATTCAGGATGAAGAAGGCGAATGGGCTTCGCTTCTGATCGGGGCTGTAAGTGGTAATTTTCTGCATATTGAAAGTTTTTTGGAGGTTAGTCCGATCTTTCCTTTAGCACCCCTTCCACAATTTTTTTAGCAAAAAATAGAAAAAGGGAAAAAAGAAAAAAAGGAAACCATCAGGCAATGAAGCATGGAAGCAAAATCAAGTATGCAGGTCATTATTTTATTGCATGAAAAAAGCCCTTACGGGCTTGAATTGTGGTTATGCATAAAATAATGAATGCACCCGAAGGGCAGACCTTGCAGCGCGATATTAAACTACAAATGAGAAATCGTGATGCTGCAAGGCTGTACTTGAATTTGCTGGAATGCTACTTTATTTTCGTTTCTTTTTTTTCTTTTCCCTTTTTCTTTTGCTGAAAAAATCCACCTCTTTAGCCACCCATCAAAAACAATATGAACGAAGGCAATAAATATGCAAGTTCCAGATAAAATATGGGGATGAGGCTTTTGATACGAAAGATAAACTTGGAGTTTAAGGGCAGCGTGGGGCAGTATAAATGAGGAACGAATAAATACTGCATGGGTAGCTGTCAAGGATAATAAAAAAAAGAACCTGATAAAAAGTATAACTAATCTATACCGCACGCCGTGGCTGGCGCTGTAACGATCAACCGGAGGGCGATAGCGCACAAAAAATACCGCTTGTACTTGTTGTGCTGAATAGCTAAATATACACGTTGACCAGGAAGTGGAGAGGTTTTAGCAGCTTGCCTGGATGGACGGACGGGTTACGTTGTGTAGGGTTTACGTGCTTGACGGACGCAGTAACAAAGATATGTGCGTGAGGAAGCGTCCGGCGAGCCGAAAAAAGGTGCGAGGGCAGTAATCTGGCTGCCATACAGGTGTGCTGCTGTGGGTTTGCGAAAGTGATTGAGGGCGGCTGACGCAGAGAGGACGACTTTTAAAGCATCCTTGAAGGATGGCTGGTGAAGCACTACTTAAAAGCTGAGCCGACGAAGGAGGCTTTGCTTTAGTGCGTGTACTTTGCGGTCACCGTTGCTATGGAATGTGTGATAGCAGGTGTCCGGGAAGTACGAACCTGCCAGACTGAAAGGTGCTGAAAAAACAAAGGACGAACCAGGAAGACGACCGAAATCGCTTGCAGCAACATGGAAAGTGGGTTGTGCTCTCAGATTGCAGCTCGTCACTTGTAGAACTGACTTGTAAACAAAAAACTCACCGGCTTGTATTCTTGTAGAACTGGAAAGTGCGGTAGGTTTTAGCAGCTGATAAGATGAGGAACGAGGCTTATTTGCTGCTGTGGGTGCAGTGAAAGGTATGAAATTACGAGGGACGAGTAATGAATGGCTTGCAACTGCCTGGAAAGTGGGTGGAGTGGGAAGGTAAGCAGGCAGTGGCTACTTGGCTTTATGCCCTTGCACATAGTGTGCTTATGGGCTTTCTACCAAGACCATAAGAGCACATTATGTGAAGTAGCTTGTGGTGGTGAAGGGGGTGCATTTTTTGGCGCGCCTCGGTGTAATTGCTTTTTTCTGCAATTACCGTGACAAAAAATGCAACCCTGCAGCCATCCACCACTGACTGCGTGGGAGGAAGTATTAGAAATATTATTTTGCACTAAGACGATCATATTTACAGCAATCTGGCAGGGAATTATATGCTTTATCTTTGGCTCTGTTACCTCCGGAGTCGTGCCCGGCTTTTAAAAGTCTGTTACTTATATACTCAACACTGGTTACCGAAGGATCGAAAACTATAGTTAATGATTGGGATTTTATATCCCAATCAGCAGATGCTGCCCCATATTCACTTGCTATCTTTTCGATGCGGGCTTTGCACATCTGACATTTTCCTGATACTTTAAGAGTTTCAGTTTTGAGATGAACCATGTTCGCATGTGTATCCTGATTCATATTCATATTCATGTTAGATGAGCTACCACCACCCATCGCAGAATGATCATGCTGGGCCGAAACCGTAATGCTAAAGAGTCCTGTTAATAATAAGAGGAGAAGGAATTTTTCTGTTTTCATGTATTAAATATTAGTTTGTTTTTATTTTAAGTTTTTCAAATTAATCATTGCTCTTTTCCTGATTGATGATCAGGAATAAGAACTTTTATTCCATTTTTATTCTATAAAACAAGGTTAAAAAGATTCTTCTTTTTGTGTACATTCTGAAAGTAATTGATGACATACATGCTACGTATACCGTACGTACAATAAAAGACAACAAAATCCATAGACAGAATCTGAGGGATATGCTCACTAATTTCATAGTATGGGATTGAAATACTTTCAAACCCCAGATCTGATATTTCTTCTTTCTCTCTCAGATCGATAATTGAAAGCTTGGGATTGTTCGCAAGCATTATTTTTAGTTCATCAGGTGTAATTTCCGGAACAAAATCTTTTTCGGATAAACACAAATCCTGATATTCAGATAATTCTTTAACAATTGAATGTTCCGGGTCTCTCTCGAACGGCACGATATGAGTTGTACAGTTCAAGGCATCGAAGCTGTACAGTTTACCTGAAAGTACCCCTTCTTTATTCAGGATAATTTTGATCACTTCTGTTGCCTGCATTGCACCAATAATACCTGCAATTGAACCAATAACTCCTGTTTCGGCACAAGTAGGAATTTCGAGCGGATGAGGAGGATCCGGGCAAAGGCATCTGAGAGTGGGTCCATTATGGTAATTGAGTACCATCATTTGACCTGTAAACTTCAATATTTCACCATAAACAAGTGGTTTATTTAAAATTACACAAGCATCATTTATTAAATATCTTGTAGCAAAATTATCGGAGCAGTCAACAATGATATCAAATGGTTCAGTAATCTTTAAGGCTGATTCTTTATTGTATCTGAGGAATCGCGCTTTAAAAGTTACCTCCGGGTTCATTAGCTCCAGTTTCTCAATAGCTGCTAATGGCTTGGGTTTACCGATATCATTTACATTGTACAATACCTGCCTGTGAAGATTGGATTCATCTACCCAATCATTATCAACAATTCCTATTGTACCCACACCAGCAGCTGCAAGGTACTGAAGTGCGGCACAACCTAATGCACCTGCTCCTATTACCAGGACAGAGCTTTCTTTTATTTTGGTCTGTCCTTGCCTGCCAATTTCGGGCAGACGAATCTGGCGGCTATAACGGTTTAACTCGTTTTCAGTTAAGACAGTATTTTGGGGCATACTTGTTTTTATTAGATTTTATTTTATTTAGATCTCGTTATTGTGAAATTTGTTAAGCCTACAAAATATATATATTAAACGATTCCGAATACAACCACTTCAAATTAAAAGGAGGAGTATTTGACAGCATTGAGCTTGATGAGTAGCACAAAGCTTAATTGAACCACTTATCTGCAAATTTCTTGATGGGGCAGTCAGAGGCTGAACCTCTTTGTTTTCCTTACCTTAGCAACATTTATTGTCTAGTTGAATTGGTGGACAAGGAACACTTCCATAACTGCAAAATACACAGCAGTCACCTTGTTTTGGTTTGAGAACTTGTTTGCAATTATCACATTCGTAAAAATATTGGCAAGCGTCTGTCGGCATTGTTTCTTGCTTCTTGTGCCCGCAGTATGGGCAAGTGATTATTGATTTTAATTTGACTTCCATTTGTTTTCTTTTTTGTCAGTTACAGAATATCCTGTTGAGTTTATTGCTTTTTCAATTTCGGCAATTTTTATTGTAGAATTGTCAAATTCTACAATTGCACTTCCGTTTTGATAAGAAGAGTTTGAACTCAATATTCCTGGTAGTTTATTCACTTCGTAATTAACGAGTTCTTCACAACTTGCACAAGTCATGCCGCTAATTGAAAATTCAACTTTATGAATATTTGAATTGTTTACTACGATGATTTGCTTTTCATGCTTAGGATAAAAAATGTTTGAATAATATGGAAAGACAAGCATAACAATTGCAAATACAGTTATAATCCCTAAAAACATTTTCTTCTGAATAAATTTTGATTTTTCTTCGGAGTTGCAGTTGCAGCCAATTTGTTTTTTAGGTTTTAGCTTTTGATACCAAGTAAAACCAAGCACTAAAATTGTGAATCCGATGAAATACGGTCTGAATGGTTCGAGCCATGAAAATGTTGAAGCAAGTCCACTTATTCCTGCAATAAGAGCCAAAACTGGTACTATACAACAGAGTGATGCAATAATTGCTGTCAAAAGTCCTACTCCAATCAATTCGTTTTCTATTTTCATATTGTTTCCAAGATTTTGATTTTGTCAAGTATTTTAATATCCGGTTTCTGCATTTTTTAATTTGCCAAATTGCAACCAGGATGAAACAATTCTCTTAATTCCTGTTTGATATGTATTCTAGAAATTTGCTTTAAAAATGGAGTATAGTGAACATAAATGAGCAACTGACCGCTGCAGTTTTTTATCCAACAGTCTTTTTTATCGTGGTTTTCAATACGTGTCCGCAGTCTTGAACTTTCGCCAACATCTACTAAAAAATATTCACTGTCGACACTACATACAATTGCATAGATACCGGCCTTATCCCTGATCTTATCACTTAATTAATGCGATTGGACCCGTAAATGAGTACTTCCCTAATTTAATTGACATGGCTGTTAATTTTTGGACGATAATATGTCCTGGGATTGTTGAGCCCATTTAATTAACAGCTCTTTTTCGTCTGCAGTGAGCTGTGCAGATCTATGCATCAACTTGTAAGAAGACAAGGGCATTATATCATCTTTAATGCTATTAGCAATACCATCGAGCTTGCTTATTTGCCGCCGTGCAGATAAATTGCCAAATTCATTAAAATTCAACTTGTCTTTTGCTTCAGCAATGTGTGTGCTTAGTAACCAACCTGCAGGCTGGATGTAAGCATACCACGGATACCGGGTATTGTTGCTATGGCAATCGTAACAGGCATTTTTTAATATTGCCTTTATACTATCAGGAACAGGTATTGTTTTTGAAATGTCAGTTGCCCATACCTGATTGTTGCTATTTTTTGCTGGCTGAATAAATTGTATGGCAATAAAGACAACGCCTGCTACCAACAATATCTTTTTTATCCGTTTCATGGCTATTTTATTTCTTCCTGGATTTTGCCGCTGTTGGACATAGCTTTGCCCATATACGGATTTTTGACTTCCTTTGTTTCACTGAGCCAGAAAGCACCTTTACCATCATTGGACATTGAATCAAAAATTTATATAACACCTTTTCGCTGCCAAAAGCCTTTACCAAATCATAGATATCCTTGCTCAGCATCATAAAATGTTCGCGCTGGTGTTCGAGCTTATCTGGATTTTCGCCAATGTGCTCTGCCATTTCTTTTGCATCCGCAGATATATCGTCCCATGTCTTTTTCTGATCTGTATTGAAGGATGCGATGTCGATATTACCAATTGCCTGCACAAAAGCTTTTGCAGCAGTTGCAGCATCATTACCCTTGTCGTTAGCCAATCCATCTTTAATAAGTAAGTATTGATTTACGATTTCTTTTGTGGCAGCGGTATTTTTTACACCTTGAGATGTTGATGCATTACCAGTTTGTGAACTGGCTTGGGTGGCATTACTTTCGTTTTGATTTGCGGCAGATTTGTTGCCGGTGCTGTTACAAGCAGCCAGAGTTATGGCTGCTATCGTAACGATGAAGATGGTTTTTTTCATGTTAGAATTATTTAGTTTGTAAGTATTGGTTATTAATTGATTTACTTTTGAGTTTCTTTAAATATTATGTAAGGAATCTTGACCATTACGCTTTAGTTTGAAAAAAAATTATCCCAACTGATATTGTAACATCATTCCATCATCTTCATGTTCAAGGTTGTGACAATGAAAAACAAATATCCCTTCTAATGTTCCAAATGGTATGATGATCTTTACAATTTCGCGGGGTAAAACTAAAACAGTATCTTTCCAGCCACTTTCAGAAGCAGTTAAATTTGCCCTACCACCGCTTCTTTCCAAAACCTGAAAGTGAACTCCATGCAAGTGCATGGGATGGGGCTCATCGCCCTGCGAATTATCAAAGACCCATATTTCAGTTGCATTTGCCGCAACTACTTCATCAATCCGGCTACTATCATAAATCTTACCATTAATTCTGTGGATGCCAGTCATATTCATGCCATTGCTCATTTGCATGGCATTAATAACGAAGTTTCTTGTTTTTGAGGATGAAGAAGCAGAAATAGCATTGACTGAAGAAAGTGAAACCGGAACGGTAAAACTATCGTTGACGGATTGTGTCACTTTAAACTTCATAATCCGAAATCCCTGCTTACCTTGTGAATTACCACCATTATCAAACACTTTGCTTTCTAAAAATATTTCAGAACCGATAGCCGCCCCTGCAAAGTTAACAAGTGCATCAAGTCTTTCACCAGGGGCTAAAAGTATATTTTTAATGGTTACCGGATTCTTTAATAGCCCACCATCATTGCCGATAATTATCAAATCAGCATTGTTACTTAAAGCAAGATTGTAGATCCGGGCATTAGATCCATTTAATATTCGTAGCCTGTAAAATTTTGTTGCTACTTCAATAAAAGGAAAAGCTACACCATTAACCAGAATGGTTTCACCCATATAGCCTGACATTACTTCTCCCATTGAAGGATTATATGTTATACCCGATGAAGTAAGCCGTTTATCCTGTATTACCAAAGGAAGTTCAAAATTGCCGGAAGGCAGATTGAGGGCTTCTTCTTCTGAATCATTAATCATAAACAAACCAGCTAAGCCCTGAAAAGCTTGTCTGGCAGTTGCACCATCCGGATGTGGGTGATACCAATTTAATCCTGCTCTTTGATTAACAGCGAATTGGTAATAAAAACTACTGCCTGGATTTACTATATCTTCTGGATGCCCATCCATATTGGCGGGAATTTTTAAGCCATGCCAATGAATATTACTTTTTTCGGAAAGATTATTCTGAAAATTAATACTGGTATTTATGCCACTATTAACACGAATGGTGGGTCCCAATATTCCATTTGCCTGATACCCTAAAACAGAAATGTTGTTTCCATTAACATTAGATGTTGTTGCCTGTGCCGTCAATGATACGTTACCGGTTACTGTGTTGGGAATTGGGAGTAGCCTGCTGAAGTTCCCTTCTGTTATTGGGAAAGGCTGCCCTCCCATATTCATGCCATTACCATTCATCATGTTGCCGTCGGTGCATGATGCTAAAAGTGTGAGTAAAGAACCACCAGCTAATATACTGCCTGTTCCTATCCCTGTGGTTTTTATAAAATTTCTGCGTTTCATCGTTGTACAATTTAGATTAATGACTATTACCTCGCTAATGTCAGTGACTGACAAAACACCAATACCTTAAACAAGTTGTTACCCACGCATCGTTTTCTTATTGGTTATAACTTTATAGCATACCGGGCACCAGCTTTTTCTTATTTTTACACTAAAAGCTGTTGCGTACCATTGATGACCTTTTGTGCATTGCCATAGCATTTTTGTTTTCGAATTAGAATATTCTGTAGACAGACAACTGCCTCCTCTTAGCTGTGCAATCTCCTTCAAGCTTGCTAATGACAATTTTTGGTTCCCTGCACAAACCGGGCACCAGCTTCCAGAATATATAATGCTGTTTGTTGAAGCAAACCAGTTATGCCCTCTTTCGCATTGCCACGAAAGCTTTTGATTTTGTGAAGTAAAACAGGTTGACAAACAGTTTCCTCCTCTACTTTGGGCAATTTGATATAGCCTTTGTAACATCATCTGATTTAAAAATGGTTTTTACTTTCACTGTTTTTCAGATACTCAACCGTTTCCATCGTGGTGAGTGGTTTTGTACTATTTCCTATCCTGAGATAAAAGGTTGTGTTTACCCCTTCATTTAAATAAACCGGACGATGAGCTTTTTCGATTAACAAGCTACATATTTCAGTGTTGGCAATTTCGTGAAAAGCCAGATGGACTGATGAACAAATATCAATTCCTAACTTGGCGGTAAGAACTTCCATGAATCTTTTTTCGAAACCTTCTCTGCTTTTTCTGCCAAGACTGAAATAGTCATCCGTAAGACCATTGATATGGCCATCCATGTCAACGCCAATTATTAAAATTCCACCCTTCATGTTCAAGAAACCGGCAACAGACCTCATAACTATGTCCTCATTACTTTTTTCCAGATGACCTATGCGATAATCATACCTAAAAGATTTTTTAAATTCAACATTTTCATTTTCACCGTTTTTAATTATTGATTTTATACTTTCGCTTAGATGGTTCTGCTGAATTTGTAATTTTCGTCCCTGATTAAGAATTACCCTCAAATAAAGTCCTGAGCTTAAGCCAATAATACCTCCTATGATTATAAAAGCCAACGACATTGGCATCATGTGCAAATAAAAAGCATGAATAAATGCCTTATTGAAAGCTTCAGTTACATTTTGAAATGTTACGCTTATTTCGTTGGTCTGAAACCAATAGATAACCATGGTAATTGGATGCAACAGGAAATAGCCTATTGCTACTCCAATCACAGTATGGATAAAAACATGTCTATCTTTGTGTTGTCCAACCTTCATGGCTAATCCAGGTTTCATAGTAAAGGATATTTTTTTTAATATTTTAACGTTTCTTTCGTTTCTCCGCAAGTAAGCATTTTATCTCCAAAATAAGGATTCCGGATTATTTTCGATTCACTAAGCCAATAAGCGCCTTTTTTATTGTTGGCCATGGGGCAAAACTGGTAATAAGCCGTTTTTCCCATTAAGCTAAAGTTCTTTATTGCTCTGTAAAACTGATCGCTGAAACCCGAAAATGCCTTGCGCTGGTCTTCTATCTTAGCTGATGATACAATGAGCTTAATCTGTTTGTCCAAATTGCCCAGTATTTCCATCCATTGCATATGGGCATCTCCTTTGAGCAGTTTCATATCGACTTTTGCAAGGGCTTGCTGAACCTTTTGAGCGGCTTGTTTAGTTTTAACTGCATCACCAAGCACTAAAGCATCCTTCAGAACTATATACTGGTCAAATACCGAGTTGAGTTGCATAGTAAAATCCATACTTACATTCGTTTTTGCAGGTTTTATGGCAGGATTATTAACAGACTGTACACCTTTTTTACCGGCATTGGATTTGGTATCACCAGGCATATCCATACCAGGCATTGAATTGTCTGTTGCAGGCTTTGTATCATTTGTCGTTTTTGTTGCAGGCAAACTTTTGGCGTCCTCGGGTTTCGGATCGCCAGGCATAACCATTCCCGGCATTGATGATACTTTACCTCCTGATGGATTCATCATGCTGGGCTTGCCTTCGAGCTGTGCCGAGGCATCGACACT
The DNA here is from genome assembly GCA_937965665.1 of uncultured Bacteroidales bacterium. Lineage (GTDB taxonomy): Bacteria > Bacteroidota > Bacteroidia > Bacteroidales > UBA4417 > UBA4417. The sequence continues at coordinate 17,094 of CALCJE010000412.1, read as the reverse complement.
GAAAGCGCCCTGGGTAACGATTTCTTCTCCATCCATTAATCCATTCTCAACTACATAACTGTTGCCTAACATGGGACCCAGTTCTATCTGACGAATTTTAAAAACTGGTTCATCACTACCAGCTTGTTTTACATAGACAACGGAGCGTTTACCTGTCCATAACACTGCTGAACGTGGAATGACTAATTTGCCTTTGTACTGATTGAGGTTAGCATTTACAATACCAGTTGCAAACATTTCGGGTTTTAATTTGCCACCCTGGTTGCTGATTTCGACACGCACCCTTGCAACACGTGTGACCGGATCGAGTACCGGATCGATAAATGTGATATTACCGGAATAATTTGCTCCAGGTAAAGCCTGTATGGTAAAGTTCACTTTTTGACCTTGCGAAAGGTATGGCAGGTCGCTTTCGTATGCATCGAACATGATCCATACATGCGAAAGATCTGCAACATCAAACAATACTCCGCCGGGCGAAACATAGTCACCATTGCTGACACGCCTGGCAGATACAATGCCTGTTGTATGGGCGAAGACTTCAAAATCTGTTTTAACCTTACCCGAGCTTTCGATGGCTGCAATCTGGCTTTCGGAGAGTTTCCATTGGCGAAGCTTATCTTTAGCAGCTTCATACAGGACTGGTTGCGTACTTTTGGTAGAAACTGTTTCGAGTAATTCCTGTTGAGCGGTAACCAGTTCGGGCGAATAGAGTAACGCAAGGGTTTGTCCTTTACGGACTACCTCGCCGGTGAAGTTTACAAACAGTTTTTCGATACGGCCGGGCAAATAAGATACCTGGCTTTGCAAGAGCCTTTCATCAGCCTGCACTTTACCGTACAAACGAATATCCTTAACCGGATTTTGTTTGGAAACAACAGTTGTGAGAACATTGGCGAGCTGAGCGGCTTCTTTCGTCATGTGAATTGCGAGAGGGTCGGTAGCCGAGGTGTCACCACCTCCCTGGTTGAGCGGGATGAGATCCATACCGCAAATGGGGCATTTGCCCGGTTCGTTCATACGTATCTGCGGGTGCATGGCACAAGTCCAGATAGTACCTTTAGCAGCCTCGGCTGCGTGATCGTGTTTATCTTCGGTTTTCCCGGGGGAGTGAAAGAAAAGCCAACCGAGAAAAAATCCACCAATTAAAATGAGGCTAAAGCGGAAGTATTTATTAGAAAATAATCTTTTCATTGTGATTGAGTTTATATGTTACTGAACTTGTGAAAATGCCATTAATCTTTTAATCCATGCAATGGAAGTATTGTAATCAGCAATAGCTTCCATTTGTTTGTATTCGTAATCGAGAGTTTGCTGACGGACACGCAGAATATCGGTGAGATCGGTGCCTGATGAAGCAAAGCTCCTGAACATTATATCCAGTGATTTTGAAGCCAGGCGGTATTGATCAGCATACAGTTTTATACGGCGCTGTGCATCCTGGTCTAATTGTATTGCCTGAAAGTATTCGGTTTTAAGACCATTAGCCACAGCAATATAATTTTGAGCTGTTGCTGATTTCAACAGATCGGCTTCGGTTTTCATAGCGTTGTATTTTTTACGGTATATAGGCAAAGTAGCCGTAACCATTGGCATAATCATATCCTTGCCATTCATTGATGAAGAGGACATTGGGTTTTGCTGGATCACAGTATAATTTAAACCAAAGCCAACCATCGGGTAGCCCATTTTAGTTACCATTTGTTTACGGGCTTCGAGTGATTTTTGTTCATACTGAAGCATGCCCAGCATGGGATTGTTGCTAAAGGCAGTGTCGGAAAGCGCAAGTAACGACAGTTGAAAGTTATCGACAATTAATGTATCAGGTAAAGTAACCGGAGATTCGGGCGGCCTGTTTAAATAGCTGTTAAATTGCGATGTAAGGGTGTTCCATTGGTTTTTTAAGAGTTCAATATTATTCTGAACATCACTTATTTCAATCTGAATGCGGTATACATCGGTGAGTCCGGAACTGCCTGATGACGATCCCATTGAATTACCAGGCATAGCCGAAGAAGACTGGACGGAAACGGAACCGGCTGAAGTACCCGAACTTCCACCCATGGTATTCATTCCTGAAGAGCCGGAGGAAGATGCCTGTGAGGATGCAGGAGCAGGAGAACTGCCGGAAGATGACGGATTACTGCCTGATGGGCCGGCTTTAAACCTGACAATGGCTAACCTTTCGATCGTTTTCAGGATATCAATGTTTTTCTGTGAAATACGGATATTCTGCCTGATCTTATGCATATCGTACCACGAGCGTTGTACATCGAGGAAAAGCTGCAACTTGGCATCGCGAAAGGATTCGAACTTAGCATTTGCCATCAGGCTCATTTCATCTTTCGCATTTTTAAGAACGCCAAACCAGGGAAACATCTGCATAAGCTGAATATCAGCGACCTGGTTGCCTGCAACAAGTTCCATGGGTTTGAGGAAGACACCAACATTAACGGTAGGATCGGGCAAGCTGCCAACCTGAGGTATTTTTTGCAAAGCAGCTTCATATTCAAAATAACGCTGAAGTACAGTAGGGTTGTTTTTGGCTGCAATTTCGAGGTAACTGTATAATGAATCAGGTTGTTGCTGACTGCTAGCCCCAAACCAACTACCAAGTGCAAGGAGTGTGAAAAATAATTTCTTAAATGCTTGTGTTTTCATCGTTATCCTGATTGTTTATTGAATGAATTGCCAACTTGTTATGACGTGTAACAGCCCTTTCCCTCCACATAGCCTGAAATAATGGAACAACATACACTGTCATAACCTGTATAACCATACCGCCAAACATGGGTATGGCCATAGGGATCATAATGTCGGAACCCTTTCCGTTAGAAGATAAGACAGGCAGCAAGGCGATAACGGCAACCGCAGTAGTCATCATGGCGGGACGCACACGCTTCATACCGGCAGTTACAACAGCCTCACGCACATCGTGAACCGTGGCAGGATGCCTGTCCTCGAATACCTGGTGAATGTATGTACCCATAATTACTCCGTCGTTGGTAGCAATGCCAAACAAGGCAATGAAACCAACCCAGACCGCCACACTGAGATTTATGGTGTGCATCTGGAACATATCACGAAGGTTGATGCCGGCAACGGAAAAATTCATGAACCAGCCCTGGCCATATAGCCAAAGCATGATAAAGCCCCCGGCAAACGCCACAAATACTCCTGAAAAGTGGATAAATGAAGCCGTAACCGTGCGGAACTGGAAGTACAGCAATAACAGGATAAGCAGCAAACTTATAGGAATTACAATGGCCAGCCGTTTGGTAGCCCTGAGCTGGTTTTCGTAATTACCGGCGAACTTATAAGAAACTCCGTCGGGCAGTTTCAGAGCCCCGGAACTCAATTTGTCCTTCAGAATTTTTTCGGCTTCCTGTACTACATCCACTTCAGCTTTGCCTTCGTTTTTGTCGAAAATTACATATCCATTGAGGAATGTATTTTCGCTGCGGATCATCTGTGCGCCGCGGGTATAATCAATATCAGCGATTTCGCTTAGCGGGACCTGAACACCATTCATAGCCGGAATGAGGATGCGTTGCAGATCGTCAGGGTTATCGCGAAGTTCACGGGCATAACGAACCCTTAGAGGGAAACGTTCGCGGCCTTCGACAGATGAGGATAATGCCATACCTCCAACTGCCACCTGCAACACTTCCTGAACCTCATTAATAGTCATACCATAACGAGCCATAGCCTCACGATTCAGTTTGATCTCAACATACGGAGCGCCAACGGCACGGTCGTAGAATACTGCTGATGCTTTTATAGATGGTACCTCTTTTAAAGCCTGTTCGAGTAGCATTCCACCTTTCTCGATTGCATCCAGATCGGGACCGTACACTTTTAATCCCATAGGAGCCCGCATACCGGTTGAAAGCATGACAAGACGTGCTTCGATAGGTTGAAGTTTTGGCGCAGAAGTAAGACCTGGAATATTGGTTACTTTCACTATCTCGTTCCATATGTCAAGTGGCTTTTTAATTTCGGGCCTCCATTGCCGGAAATATTCACCTTTGTTGTCAGGAATAAGACTGTCAGCAGGAATAGCCCTGAATCCTTCTTTTTCAAAATTATATTTCGTTCCATTCAGTAAAACATAACTTCCATCCCTATCGACTTTAAACTTCATTCGTTGTCCATTTTCGTCGAGAATATACTCTGGAAGGTAACTGATGGTATTCTCAAACATCTGAACCGGTGCCGGATCGAGGGCTGAATTTACACGACCCCACTTACCGACCGCAATTTCCACTTCAGGAATGGCTGAAAGCCGTTTATCAAGAGTTTCGATGTATTGAAGGTTTTTTTCGATGCTTGAATGCGGCATGCTTGTAGGCATAAGCAGGAATGAACCTTCGTTTAATGAAGGCATAAACTCTTTGCCGGTGCCAGGGAATGTTTTAGCAGGCCCTTGCCAAAAGGCTGTTTGCCGGAAATTTTTCCAACCCACTTTTTCAAAGCCGGATGCGACAAAACCAAAAGTTCTATCATATCCATGCCAGGCTAACATCCCGAAAATTAAGGTAACCAATGGGATAATGAGGAACTTTAGTTTATGTTCCAGCGCCCATCGCATGATTCTCTCGTAATAATGCACCATCGACATCAGGGCTGCAAGGATGACAGCAATGATGCCTGCTACAAACAGAAAGTTTACCAGCAAACTATTGTGAGCCCCCATAGGCAGCCATTCGACAGAAAGATAGTATGCCGCAACAAGTACAGTTATAGCGATATTGATATAATTCGGAAATTCTTTTCGGTTTTCAGGCCAGCGGTAATCGAGCAGATTATTTATACCCACAGCAATTAAAGCCAGGGCAGGCCATGTTTGCCAGAGCATTATAAACAGCAAGCCTGCTGCAATAAGGACACCGTTGAAAATTCTGCGAATCTTCTTTGTATCAATGTTTATTGAAAAGAAGATGTGCGTTAAGGTTGGCAGTACAATTATACCGAGCAGGAACGCTGCAATCAGGGCAAAGGTTTTAGTAAAAGCCAAAGGATGAAATAATTTACCTTCGGCAGCCTGCATAGCGAAAACGGGAAGGAAGCTGACAATGGTAGTTGCAATGGATGTAACCACTGCAGCACGAACTTCGGTAGTAGCCAGGTAAATGACATCCATTAATTTTCTTCCACGGATGCCTTTGTTTTCGGGCATTTCGAGGTGCCGGAGAATATTCTCGACATCTACAATGCCAATATCGACCATTACTCCAATAGCGATAGCAATGCCGGATAAAGCGACAATGTTTGCCTCGATGCCGAAAGCACGCATCAGGATAAAAGTCATTAATACCCCAATTGGCAATAATCCGGCTACAATAAGCGATGCACGGAGGTTCATTACCAGGACAATAATTACAATGATACTGATAAGGATTTCGTGCGAGAGAGCGGATTCGAGTGTGCCAATGGTTTCTTTAATAAGACCAGTGCGATCGTAGAAGGGAACGATGGTAACTTTAGAAATGGAACCATCGGGCAATGTTTTCTGCGGCATACCGGCCTCAATTTCTTTGATTTTGTCTTTGACATTGTTGATTACATCCATTGGATTTGATCCATACCGGGCAACCACAACAGCTCCAACCGCCTCGGAACCGGCTTTGTCGAGACCACCACGGCGGGTAGCAGGACCAAATACAACATGAGCAACATCTTTTATCCTGACCGGAACATTGTTGCGGACAGCAACAACAGAAAGTTCGAGGTCTTCCAGATTTTTGACATACCCAAGGCCACGGATAATGTATTCCACATTATTCAATTCCATGGTTTCGGCTCCTATGTCGAGGTTGCTTTTGCGAACGGCATTCATCACATCCATAACCGATACGCTGAATGCTTTTAAGGCTTCGGGAATGAGATCGATCTGGTATTCCTTGATGAAACCACCTACTGATGCCACTTCGGAGACACCTTCAGCAGTAGAAAGTCCGTATTTAACATAAAAGTCCTGGATGGTGCGGAGTTCCTGGGGATTCCAGCCTCCGTTTGGTTTTCCGGTTTTCGGATCACGGCCTTCAAGGGTATACCAGTATATTTGTCCAAGGGCAGTTGCGTCAGGACCAAGAGTGGGTTGCACACCGGCAGGTAATATCCCCGCCGGAAGCGAACTTAGTTTTTCGAGGATACGGGAGCGGCTCCAGTAAAAATCTATATTGTCCTTAAAAATAATATAGATAAACGACATGCCAAACATGGAAGTACTCCTTACCGTTTGAACACCGGGAATACCTAATAGAGCCGTAGTTAAAGGGTAAGTTATTTGATCCTGGATGTCTTTGGGCGAACGCCCCATCCATTCGGTAGCTACAATCTGCTGGTTTTCGCCAATATCGGGGATGGCATCCACGGCAATGGGATCGCGGGGCAGGAAACCCGAGTTCCAGTTAAAAGGCATGAAAACTATACCGAGAACGATAAAAGAGATGAGGAAGATAAAAGTTATCAGCCGGTTTTCGAGAAAATATTTGACAAGGCGATTAAACATACTTGTAAGGTTTAATTAGTAAAGAGACAGCATTATTATTTAAAAAACAGCAATCATCATAGCTACCATCATGGCGGTCATTACAACCGCTCCACCTATCCAGGCAGCTGTATGCCAGTTGTTTTTATGGCTTTTATTGTGATCAGCAGGCAGGAAATGTTCCGGATTATTTTTAAAAACCGTTAAGCATTGCTGAGTGTCAAAATAGTATGTTGTTCCCCAATATTCATACGTAAAGGAACTTTCCGGCGCTACATTTTTTCCGCATACTTTATCGATTCGTGCATCTGAACTTGCGTTGTTACTATGGTCCATATCCGACATGTGAGCAGGCATCATCATCATACAGGAAGATAAGGAGACTGTTAACAGGATAATGAAAGTCAATTTCTTGCATGTTACTATTTTCATTTTTTACAAATTTAAGGTTTAATTCAACAATTATCTATTTTAGTTAGATATATATTCACTTTTGAAGCTTCAATTTGATTTAATCACCCTGGCAGCCTTAACCGTTTTAGAATTGTCATTGCCTGCTTTTATTACGACAAGATAAACACCTGTTGGAAGATTTGCCCCGGAAGAAGAGCGACCATTCCATTTCAAAATGTCTGACTTGTAGCCTTGTGAGAGCAATAATTTATTATTGGTTGAGCTGACTAATGAACCATTGCTGTTAAATACTTCGAGGTGAGCACTTACATCTGCATCTATGAGGTTAATTTGAAATTGAACACTAACTTCATTATTGAAAGGGTTTGGATAAACATTCATACTGGTTATTGAGAGCTGCCTGTTTTCAACCACTTCAAAATTGATGGTAGCTTCGGATGAATTATTAAATACATCCCAGGCTTTGAGTGTAAGGGTATGTGATCCAACCGGAAGAGCAGAAAAATTATAATTTACCACTCCTGTTTTATAACTATCGAGTTCGGAACGGTAAAAATTGTTCATTACAATGGAGGTAGTATTATCACCATCAATAGTTGCTACTATGTCATGACCAATGGCATTGCTGATAGCATTTATACCGTTTTCATCACTAAGTTTGGCAATCAAGAAAGGGTTTTCACCAGTCGGACCACCATCTTTAAAGCTAAGGTTATCGATAAATAAGGATATTTGCGGACCGGCATTATCAGGACTTTTATTTCCCGATCCTCCTATCACAATCTTGTTGCTGTAACCCGTGGCATCAATCGTACTATTATGTGCATAGTAGGAAATCTTACCCAAGCCATAGCTATAATTAATATCGCGGGGCACAATAAAATTAACGGTAAAGTCACCGTTTGTAACAGTAGCTTTCCCCTGGTAGATAAAATTATCCTGTAAGGTATAAGGATCAGGATAGTCACCTTCCTGCACTTCAGCTCCTAAGGTTGTCAGCGTCCGAACTTTATCAAATACTTTTACATCAATTACGCCTGAAAAGCCAGTAAGTTTATTGCCAGCCAGATCAGCAATGAACCCTTTGATCTCAACAGGTTCCATACCAGAAATGGTATCAGGTGTCGAGCTTATGTCATGACCATTTATTTGAGTTGTAACTACCCTGTTTTTAGGATATGCAAGAGTTAGCGCAGGGTCGCCAAGTAAAACAAAGTTACGTATGAGTAGAGTGCCATATCCACCACCTAACCTGTTTTTTGCAGATGCGATGACGTCGCCAAAGCGAGGATTTTCACCGTCATATTTTGAAAAGAGCGTATCATAGAAATACATAGTTAGCTCAATATTAGTACCTGCATTTGAAAGCCGTGTTGATGTAAACAAAGCAACAGCGCCGCCAACCGGATTAAGGAAAACGTATTCGCCCGCTGAAACTCTTCCCGGATCGTCGAAACGACTGAACTCGCAGGTGGCAGTCATAAATATGGGCATGTTATTATAGTTAGTCCAATCTTTAATCATATTAACCGAGAGTATTCCTTCCTCGGCCCATCCGGTTTCACCTCCATGCCCGGTGTAGTTTATAGTCAATATACCATTTTTGATATTTGAATTTATAGCTTCATTTGCGTCAGGAGCACGTTGCCCGGAGGGAGTAGAAATCTGCTTAATGGCATTGAGATAAATTTTAACTACATTATACCCCGGAGCATTTTTATTTATCAGAGGTAATATTTGTTTTTCGACCTGGCGAAAATGTAAATTGTTGTCACCATCATCAGCAACAAAGCATATTTTGTTGCGCCAATCACCCATATTAGCTTCGCTGTTGGTTGCATAGAAGATAGATTTATCAACTGCAATCTTAGCTTCTTCAATACTATTTACAGGGAAGCGACCAATCCCGATATCGATGAGCCCATTGGCATCATTGCCTTCGTTTGGATCAAAGAGACCGAAAAAATCGTCACTGGCAATTGAATTTACATTGTTAATTGATTCTTTGGTTTGAAAAGCAAGGACCCGATTGGTATTTTTAGGAATACGATCTTTAAAATCATATGATCCATCGCCGAAGAGCAGGAGGTAGCGAAGTTTGTTGCCTGTTGAAGGCCGATTGTACAGTAAACGTGCAAAATCGCGTATGGCAACGATGTCGGGCGATCCGGATGAAAATTCGTTATAAACCTGTTCGTTGGTTACAACACTTACCTTGAAACCGTCGAATGTGCGGTGAAAATCGGCCAGCCGGTTTGCTTCAGCGATGAAATCTTTATGTGTGATGATAAGCATATCAGCAGAAGCAATTGCATGAAGATCCTGATTTGGAACTTTTTCGGTGAAAGAAGCTGTGAGAAAGCTCGTATTATCCCAGGCTATAAACTGCCTGAGTGTATCAGTTTGTAATACGAAACTGCTTACATCACCCTGAAGTGTGGTTACAACGCGCTTAACTTTGATTGGGTTGGTGACTTCCCATATATTAACAGGTGAGGATGTTCCCTGTAACTGAAAGTCAGTAACTTTATTGGTTCCTACTGAAACAGGATCGGCAAATACCATTTGTCCGCCAGTAAATTTCATATCACGAAACACATTCAGTTCAACCCAATCGAGCCAGCCAATCGAGCTTCCTGTACCATTATACTGGAATGATACTTTAACTTTATCCGTTACAGGAGAAAATGATTTTGTTTCAGTACGTTCGGCACCATAAATATACTTACTAAATGTCCCTAATGAAGGAGTTGAAACCGGGAGGCTATTAACTTTAACTGTATAGTTTGTAATGATTGATGCCCTTGCAGTAAGCCTGTAACGAATCCATGCCTGAGTGCCTGGAGTTAAATTGGGGAATGTAAACTCTGGAAGTTCAAAAACCGGAGAATTAGCGTCCATCCTTTCACCCACCCAATCTTTACCGGAACTGATCAGATTTATCTGATCTTTTTCATAAAAAATACTTTGTAAGAAACTCGTAGAAGTATAGGTTGGAGTGAGGGAAGATTGTTCCTGGTCTTCAATACGCAGACCATTCCCGCCATCGAAATTCAAAAAATAGTAAGCGTAATCGGAATAGATATTCTTTACGTGCTCAAATATTTTAGCTGTTTTATTATATGTGATTTTATCAGGTGAGGTGCCATAAAACAAGAAGTAATCACCGGGAGCAAAAACATCGGGATTTGCATTTACAACTTTAATAGCATTCTCAGTGAGATCGTCGGGACGAAAAATACTGTTCGCTTCGGGTAAACTACCTCCACCATTTCCAAATAACCTGATGGTATTAGGTTTAACCTTTGACATATCAACACCCATGGATTGTAAGTCGGCATAGGTTATTTTATAAATACCGGTTTTATCCAGCTTTATTTTATACCAATCACCATTCGCGAGCACTGAATGGGATGAGTAAGCAGTTGATTTTAATAATGCATCAGGAGTGATAGAAGGAATATAAACCAGGTCGATTATAAAAGATTTGAGGCGCATGATTCCGCCTTCAGGATTTATGACAACAGGTATGAAGCTGAGGATTGCCATTTTTACACCTCGTTCGGTTCCGTAAGAAACAACCGGGGTAAGTACTTCAGAAGGCTGGAGCGGGAATGTCAGCAGTTTTATCTGATCCGGACTGACAGGTTCCCATTCGGTATGAGTAACTAAAATATCGCAACTTCCAACATTGGCAGGCAGGGGAAATTTTTCAAAATATACGGGTGTGAAATTCGTAGCAGGATCGTTTGATAAACCATCAGCAACCAAAGCATACAAAGTGTCGAAGTTGATACCTTGAATTGATTGAACTCCTTTCCAATTGAGTACAACTTTTTTCTCAATACCCTGTCCATAAACAGTAGCCAGAGACATGAGAATGCCCAATACAGTAATGACTATTTTATTAATTCCATTCATAAGTTTTGATATGTTACCTGGTCAAAAATTTTGAATTTATTCTGTTATATTGCCTCTATTAGTTTGAATAACTGAACACCGACTGTCGCTTAATCATGTCTACTGGCAGCAGACAGACGAATGTTCAGAAATCCAAATGGTTGGTTGGATGAATGCAGAAAATTATTTTACACCCTGAGCTTCTAAAAAGTGATTAATTTTGAATTTTTTATGGTATTCGTCAAATTCACTTATTGAGGCAGATGTAGGGAACTGCATCTCTATTGCATCGTGCAGTTTATGATTATCAGGGAATGCTGCTTTCACGTTATTGGGTGTTAATTCCAGAATTTTAGCCTCGCCATCTTTACTGAAGTAATAGGAAGTAATGTATTTTGAAGCTGTATTTTTAGGATTTCCGGCTTGTAATGTTTGTTTGGAATAGATCCAAAGTATGCCCTTTTCACTCACCTGGAAATCTTCTTTTCCCTGAAAACGTACAATTTTTTCATCGCAAAGCTGGAAACCCCATGTTTCAGCTTTTTTCAGTTCGTATGATTTTCCGTCGTGAATTACAGTTATATAATCTTTACCAAAAAAATCATTGAGCTTGATTTTGTGCATTTCGGTAGCGCAATTAATGCCATATTCCATTTTGCCGGTTTTGTAGTCGGCAAATGATTTAAAAACGCCACTTTTTTGAGCGAACAATGAGCTTGTTCCAATGATGGCTGTAACAGCCACAAGCGCGAAACTTCTGATTATCTTTTTCATAATGAGTTATTTTAAAGTTTTAATTAATGATCCGTTAAATTTGAATTGATTGAAAGAAACTGAGTGCCGACTGCCAACTTAATCAAGTGCATTTTTAGTAAAGCAGCCGAATACTCAGAAATTTGTTTAATGCATTTGCATTGTATCGGCCTGATTGTGCATTTGTGTAGAGTCGACAGTTTCCATTTTGACGAGTTTCATGCCGCATTTAGGGCAATCGCCCGGCTTATCGCTTATGACTTCCGGATGCATGGTACAGGTATAGACAGCTTTTTCACTGGTTTTTGAATCAACAGTGGTAGTTGAAGGGGCAGTATTATTGCAGGCATTGAAAGCAAGAGCCACAGAAACTGCGAGTATTGAGATAAGGATTGATTTTTTCATTTTGATCTGGAATTAAATTTGAGTTAAATGGATTGGTTCGAAGCTAAATACACATATAATCATGGTATTCAGGTGGTTAAACTTACATGCTACATCCGTTATGCCCTGAATGTTTATGTGATTTGTTTTCTCCCTTTTGAAGTTTCATGCCACATTTGGGGCAATTACCGGGAGTCATTGAAGTAACTTCAGGGTGCATAGGGCAGGAAAATGGAGCAGACTTGAGTTCCAATGCCATGCCACATTTCGGGCATTTACCAGGTGCTGAACTTACAACTTCCGGATGCATGGAACATGTATATTGAGGCGTAGCTTTTACTACAAGTTCCATATTGCAAACAGGGCACTGGCCTGGTTTATCACTTTTAATTTCGGGGTGCATGGAACAGGTATATGTTACCGGTGCTTTAGTTACAGCATTGTTGTTCCCTGATGAAGGATTATTTGTTTGAGCGAAAGCAAAGCCCAGGTTTAAAAAGACCAGGTATGCGAGGATGATTTGTTTTTTCATTGGTTCTATTTTTTTGAATGTTAATGATTGTGTGAGTTACAGGTATTCATTTATGGATGATGTGATTCGTGTTCAGATAATGTAGCTTTAGGGTGATGGTTGGCATGTGACTGACGAATAGATATCAAATCACGGTTGTATTGATTAATCATGGCTGTATCAGCAAGGTGGGTATGAGTTGTCATCATTCCACTTCCATGCGTGCTGTTACCGCCCATCATATTGCTGCCCATTGAATTGTCGCCGTCCAACATGGCTGTACAAAAAGCAAGGTAGTAGATGTTACAGAGTGAATCGTTCAAATGGTAAAGGCGATCTTCGGAAAGGACATTTGGGTCCGTATACTTTCCATCAAAGCTGACATGTGTTTTGAGTAGATCGTCATTAAATTTAACTTCCTGAAAGCTATTCTGCAAAAGCTTTTCGGATCTTTTAAGGTTGGAATTAATAGCATCCTGATCGCTTTCTTTTTTGCAACTGAAAGTAACCATTGCAAGTAAAACTGAAGCAACAGCAATTGAAACGAGAGTTTTCATTTTTGTGGTTTTAGTATGTATATATTAGTATTAGGGTGCATCAAGAACCTGGATTGCATTCTGGCTGGATTGATTTTCCTTTCATTTGGAAAACATTCAATCTTAAAACAACAGCAGGCCAAAGCCGGGTTGTACTTGCCAGTAATTGCAGGTTTATGCTTAGGGAAAGGGGGAATGATAGAAAAGTAGCGGATAAGGTAACGAATACCGTATAGGCAACAGAATTATTGCCTGTAAATAATTAGGTGCTACAATAAAGGATTACCCCCTAAAAAGAAGGTTTCAGCAACGGAAATTGCCAAAGGATGCCGGCGAATGGCCGGCTATATCAATAAAAACCGCTCGTTGACTGAATGAATCAGCAATCGGTGGAATATTTACGAAATCAAATAAGTTAATAAAATAAGCTGTATGTAATGAAAGAACATCCGTGAATGACTGTGTGCTGACAGAAGAACCAGCCTCGAAGTCATCGTTTACTTTTGAGAATTTGAACACATTATGGCATTTGTCGCAATGACCAGCGCAACAAGCCTTAGGTGTGGAATAGACTGATAAGGACATTTCGGACATGCCACAATAATGCCGTGTAATTGGCATACCCCCTGTTGCTATCAACAGAAGTAAGATTATTGCGATATTTCCGGCTTTTTTTAGCATAATGGTATTAGAAGCAACAAAGTAACGGATAAAGATTCAGATTGTTTTATATGTTTTGTTTTTTTAACAAAAGGTTAACAGGTGCGTCACCAGAGAAAAGGCCTTATTTTATCAGACCCTTTTTTCTGTCCTTTTTCTTTTTTAATTCATTTCCAGAATGTTGGATCAGATTTAAGGGTAAAGAAAAAGGACAGAAAAGCTACAATTATAAAAGAGTCTTAATGTTATACGCAATCAAAAACTATAGATTGATTATTTAACAGGGTGATGAGCAGAGTGGCCTAAGCGCATTGTATTTAAATTGCGGTAGCTTTGATTCATCATGGCTGTATCACCCATATAGGTATGAGTTGCCATCATTCCACTGCCATGCATGGTATTGCCACCTGTGTTATTTCCTCCCATCATGTTATTACTACCCATCATGTTACCTCCCATCATATTGTCACCATCCATCATATCTTTACAAAAAGACAGATAATACGTGTTGCAAAGCGAATCGTTGAGGTGGTAAAGACTGTCTTCCATCATTGTGCCAGGATCAGTAAAATGCCCACCGGCAGTTACATGAATTTTAAGTAAATCGTCATTGGTTTTAGCAACAGTATATGTTTGCTGAACCTGTGCTTCAGTTTGTTTCAGATTTGCGTTGAGTACATCCTGGTTACTACTATCTTTTTTGCAACTGGAGATAAACAGCGCAAGGATAACCATTAAGCCTGTGATTGAAAGAATTGTTTTCGTGGTTTTCATTTTTTTAAATTTTAGTGATTTGTGATACGGGGTTTATAAGTTGTGATTGATGTGATACCATTGGTGACTTTTAGATTGCTTTGCCAGGCAGTTTATGTTGTAAAACATCAGTAACGGATAAGTAACTGACTTTACAGCATGATTGTAAGCTGGCATGTTTGGGGAATGAAGGGGGGAAAAGGAGCTGGCAGCAATCAGAGCAGTTAAATTATTATCTGCAATACTAACTATTGCTATAATTTACACAACGTGCCGCTAAAAAAGGAATGTACCCCTTCGAGAAAGGTTTCAGCAACGGAAATTGCCGGAGGATGCCGGCGAAATACCGGCTTCGTAAATGTATGCCGCTCGATGATTTGTTAAATCATTAAGGGATGAAATATTTACGTTATTCAATAAATCGATAAAATGGGCAGACTGTAAAGTAACAATATCTGTGAAGCACAGCATTTTCAATGAACAGCCACCTTCAAAGGCATCTTGTACTTTAGAAAATTTGAAAACATTATGGCATTTGTCGCAATGACCGCCACAACATGATTTAGGTGTGGAGTAAACCGAGAAAGACTTTTCAACAGTACCGCAATAGTGCCTTGTAACAGGCACGCCTCCGGTTGCTAGCAGGAGGAGAAATATTAAGGCTATATCTGTGGCTTTTTTCAGCATACTTAGTTTAGAAGCTGCAAAGATAACGGATAAATATTTGCATTGTTATATATGTTGGGAAATTTTAACACAGGATGAACAAATAGTACTATTTATTTTGGAAGAATGTTTCTGACATCGGAGTTTGATTTTTGCCTTGTATGCATCTGCGGATGTACTTTTCCTGCGTACACTTTGGCAAGCATATTTACACTACGCACAACCAGACATCAGAATGAAGCCGTCCGTTTCCACTTAATTTGGAAGGGTTTTAGAGATTTTAAATTATATTTAAAAACTACAATCAGCTAAGAACTGTTTTTAATATAACACCAATAATTGCTGCAATCGCAATTATATGAGGTTCTTGTAGCTTTTTTATATAAACTAATAGCAGGATTGTTCCTATTGCAATCAATACAGTTGGTATATCGATTATTGAACGGGTTGCCATGATAATAACCGCCCCTGCCAAAGCACCTATTACAGCAGCAGTGATACCATCGACAAAAGCCTTGATACTTTTATTCTTTGCAATTTTATGAAAATAGGGAGCTGGAATGACAGTAAATAAATAACAAGGCAGAAATGTGGCGGATGCTGCTATACAAGCTCCAGGAAAACCACCAACCAAATATCCGATAAAGCCTACCGTAATTATTACAGGGCCTGGTGTTATCATTGCAATTGCGACAGCATCAATAAATTGATGTTCATTGAGCCAACCAAATTCATTCACAACACCAGTGTGCAGAAATGGAACAATAGCAAGACCACTCCCGAAAACAAAAGCTCCAGCCTTCGTAAAAAACCAAGCCATATTCCCGAGGTCGGACAGCTCAAATTGCCAAAAACCGAGGCCAGTAAGAAGAAACAGCGGAATAACCTTTTGTTTGGTAAACCATACCGGCGGAGCTTTAATAAACATATACAAGAGCCCAATTGCAATGAATAATAATCCCTCTTCCCTACTAATCAAAACTGTAGTCAGAGCCATTGAAACAAAAAACAGCCAAAGCAACCAATTTCTTTTTACTGCAACAAAATTGAGTTTACTGATTGTGGTTGTTGTTAGTTCGAAAGAACTTAAAGCAATTATCCCGATTACTGAAGCACTTACTCCATAAAATACTGCCTGAATCCAGGGGAGACCGCTATATACTTTGTATGCCATGCCAAGTAATACAACCATTATGAAAGAGGGGATTACAAATGCAACTCCTGCCAGGGTAGCTCCAATTAATCCATAATGAATATAGCCTATATATATTCCTAACTGAGCGGCTAAAGGACCCGGTGATAATTGGGCAAGTGTGAGACCTTCCTTGTATTCATCCTCTGAAATCCAAGCCCGGTTTTCGACCAGATCGCGGTGCATGTATTCGACCAAAGCAACCGGACCGCCAAAACCGGTTGTACCCAGTTTCAGGAAATATTTTGTAAGGTCGGAGAGTGAATATGTAGGAGTAATAACTATCGGATTTATAATTTTTATACAGGATACAAATATAATGACCTATTCATACATATTTAATAAAATAAGAAAATAGTAAATGGTGTTTTTTGAATATATAAACGTTGTAATAATTTATGAGTAAAGCTATGCCATACAGACATGCCTGTAGGGATTATTGTCCTTCCACAATTTTTATCTTATCATTCTCCTTCAGGCCTTTGAATTAATAAACTTTACAAACTTTCAATTACTTTTTCAAGTTTTGACCTTATTTCATAAGCGATGGCCGCCAGGTTTGCATTTTCAATTGCCTGCATCGAAGCCACAGGGTCAACCGCAGCAACTTCAATCTGCGAATCAGATATTTGTTGTACAATTACATTACAAGGCAACATTGTTCCAATCTTATCTTCTTCCTGTAATGCTTTAAAAGCAGCTGCCGGATTACACGCCCCGAGAATGCGGTATTTTCTGAAATCAATATCCAGTTTTTCTTTGAACTTTTCATGAAGATTGATACTGTCCCAAAAAGTGTGTAAAGTGAGATTTTTCTAAATTTAAGTGTACG
>CALCJE010000411.1 GCA_937965665.1 uncultured Bacteroidales bacterium | reverse complement strand
AATACCTTTGAATTTAGAAAAAGAACTCATTACACACAAAAAGGGATACTACCTGGATTTTTAATTTTTACCGGTTTAATCATTTTCTGTAATAATGCTTGTTAAAGAAAAAATGCCCGAATGAATCCAGGCATTAATGATTTTGTAACGACTGCAAGAATTTATTTTTGCTGCCCTTTGCTAAAAGTGGTTGTTTTCACCACTTTGCCGGTAGCATCAAACTCCTGCCATTTCCCCTCTTTTTCACCATTCAGGTAGTTTCCCTGGAATTTAAGTTTACCATCTTCGGTATATTCTTTCCACGTACCAGTCTGAACACCTTTGGCAT
Organism: uncultured Bacteroidales bacterium; assembly: GCA_937965665.1. Classification (GTDB taxonomy): domain Bacteria; phylum Bacteroidota; class Bacteroidia; order Bacteroidales; family UBA4417; genus UBA4417. The sequence continues at coordinate 4,552 of CALCJE010000411.1, read as the reverse complement.
ATAATCCTTCTGTTTTCAGCTTACCGTTTTCATAATATTCGCGCCAGGAACCATTCTCTACATTACCTGCAAACTCCTGTTCGCTCATGATTTTTTTGCCTGAATAATATGTTTTCTGTACACCATCCAGGTTATTGTTCAGGTAATGAAATTCAACAACCAGATCGCCATTCATATTATAAAAATTTGAAACGCCGTTCTTCATATCATCTTTGTATTCAGACTCTTCCTGTAATTTTCCGCCTGAATTCTCATAATATATTTTCTTTTTCCCGTTTATTTTTCCATGCAAATAATCGATGGTTGAAGCCGGGTTGGTGCCATAATAGTATTTTTTTGCGGTACCTTCAGGCAGATCATTTACATAATAAGTTTCGCTGGTGAGGAACCCTGCTCTCGGATCAATTTCAATGGTAATCCCATTGCGCCTGCCTTGTGAAAAATTCTCGATACGCGTCAGTTTGCCTTCGGACGAATAACTGGTCCAGCAACCATCTTTCTGGCTATCAACATATTGCCCTTTGGATAAACCCAGAGGTGTTTTTTCTTCCCATAGACCCTGCTTTTTACCATTTGCATCCGTTTGATTAACTGCCATTTGAGCAAAACCAACGGTAACAGAGACAACAAGCAATAAACATGTGAAAAGTAACCTGTTCATTTTAAACTGTTTAAATGATTAAAATATTTGAATTACCTTGTTTATTCTTACCATGACACCTTAGAAATATTCACATAAAGTGCAGTTTATTAAATATTACCAGGCAGATGGAGGCAATTTAGCCGGCAACTACTTCGCCATACAAATCGAATGCATCGGCAGCTTTAATTTTCACTTTATAAAATCTTCCGGGTTTCAGGGCTGGAGCAAAATTAATTAAAACTTCATTATCCACTTCTGGCGAATCAAATTCAGTTCGTCCAACCAAGAACTCACCTTCTTTCCTGTCGACCAAAACATCAAAAGTTTTACCCACCTTTTCCTGGTTAAGTTCATAGGAAATATTCTGCTGCAATTCCATGATTTCGGCAGCACGTTTCTGTTTTATTTCTTCAGGCACATTATCTTCGAGATCGAAAGCATGGGTATCCTCTTCGTGCGAGTAAGTAAATACACCTGCCCTGTCGAACCTGGTTTCACGGATAAATGCCTTCAGTTCTTCAAATTCCTGCTCGGTTTCGCCCGGGTATCCAACTATGAAAGCAGCCCTGACAGCTGCGCCCGGTAATTCCTGCCTGAATTTGCGCATCAGTTCAATGGTTCCTGCTTTATCAACGCCCCTGCGCATACTTTTCAGAATCCGGTCGCTGATGTGCTGAAGCGGGATATCAATGTAATTGCATACATCTGGCCTTTCGGAAATAATTCCCAGCAACTCGTTCGGGAACGTGGTGGGGAACAAATAATGAAGCCTGATCCAGGTGAACAGTTTAAGATCGGATAACGTCCGCACCAACTCAGGCAATGCCTGCCGTTTGTAAATATCGATACCATAATACGTAAGATCCTGCGAAATAAGCAAAAGTTCTTTAACTCCCTGGGCTGCCAGTTTACGGGCTTCGTCAACAATATCTTCGATGGGCCTCGAAATATGCTTGCCGCGGATACCGGGTATGGCGCAGAACGAACAGCTCCGATCGCAGCCTTCGGCAATTTTCAGGTATGCAAAATGCGGTGGTGTTGTAAGTACTCTTTCGCCCAACAATTCCTTTCTGTAACTGGCTCCCAGGCGTGTAACTATTTCAGAAAGATCGCGAACTCCAAAATACTCATCAACTTCGGGAATTTCTTTTTGCAAGGGTTCTTTGAACCGTTCCGAAAGGCAGCCCATCACGTACACTTCCTTGAGTTTACCCTGTTTTTTGGCTTCGATAAACCCGAGTATCGTTTCAATGGATTCTTCCTTGGCATCGTTTATAAAACCACAGGTGTTAATGATAACGGAGTTTTCTCGGCCTTTGTCGCCATCGCGGAGTACACGGATGTTATTGAGCTTGAGCTGCCCCATGAGTACTTCCGAATCAACAGTGTTTTTAGCACAGCCTAAGGTTACTACACGGATGGTATGGCGGGGAAGGGTCATGGGAATTTACGATTTACGATTTACGATTGCGGATTGCGCCTGCCTGACTGCGTCAGCAGGCAGGGATGTTGGATGTTGAATGTGGAATGTCGGATTGCGGGCTGAAGATTGCGGATTACAGATTGTTGGTTTTGATGTATTTACAACAGAAATTCAACTGATGGATGATAAAGCAACATCAAAATCAGTTTGTTTGTAAAATAAGTGGTTAACCGGGAAAGGCAACTTTAGGGTTAAATCCGGAATAGCAGGAGATCAGGAAAACAAGGAGTTCACAAACTCGTTTTTATCAAAAATCTGCAGGTCTTCCATTCTTTCGCCCAGGCCAATAAACCTTACCGGTATCCTGAACTGGTCTGAAATGCCAATGGCTACTCCACCTTTAGCCGTACCGTCGAGTTTGGTCAGCGCAAGGCTGGTGACTTCGGTAACTGCGGTAAACTGGCGTGCCTGTTCAATGGCATTCTGCCCGGTTGAGGCATCGAGCACCAGCAGCACCTCCTGAGGAGCATCCGGAAGCACTTTCTGCATTACATTTTTAATCTTACCCAGTTCATTCATCAGGCCCACTTTGTTGTGTAAACGCCCTGCAGTATCAATAATAACAACATCAATCTTCTTATTCACTGCTGATTTTACTGTATCGTAAGCCACAGCAGCGGGATCAGAACCCATGGCTTGCTTTACGATCTGAACACCGGTACGCTCAGCCCAGATACCTAATTGGTCGATGGCGGCAGCACGGAATGTATCAGCCGCTCCAAGCATCACGCTTTTACCCGCTTTGCTGAAGTGGTATGCCAACTTACCTATGGTAGTGGTTTTTCCGACGCCATTCACGCCAACAACCATGATTACATAAGGAGTCTCGCGTTTCGGAAAATCGAAATCCACAAATTCGCCGGTATCATTTTCGGTGAGAAGTGCCGCAATTTCATCGCGAAGCAATCCATTGAGTTCGCCGGTACCCAGGTATTTATCGCGGGCAACTCTTTCCTGAATACGCGAGATTATTTTCAGTGTGGTTTGAACGCCAACGTCGGACGTAACCAGGATTTCTTCCAGGTCGTCGAGTACATCGTCGTCAACACTCGACTTGCCCGCAATAGCTTTGGTAATACGCGAAAAAACACTGGTACGTGTTTTTTCAAGGCCTTTATCGAGTACCTCTTTTTTCTCTTTTGTGAAAAATGAAAATATTCCCATTACATTAAAAGTTTATTAATCATCGAATTGCTGCGTTACACAGCCCAAACCCTGTAAATGTACAATAAAGCATTAAAAAGGTTCACTAGGGGTATACCCGGATTGAAATAGATTACGATTTCCCGAAAACTGAAAAAGCTTTTCCCCGAAAGAAAAAGCTTTCCGTATGATACAGAAGTTCGTATTATTTTTTAGCCAGGAAATCTTTAACCTGATCGTTAGCTACGATGGTTTCTTTGAACACGTAAGCACCGGTTTTTGGTGAACGGGCCATACGGATAACTTTTGCATAATCCTTACCACTGGTGGTACGCAGGGTTGCAACAACTTTCTTTGCCATGGTATATTGTTATTTAATTTCGCGGTGAACGGTTACTTTCTTTAATATCTTATTGTACTTTTTAAGTTCAAGGCGCTCGGGCGTATTTTTCTTGTTCTTAACGCTTACATAGCGGGATGTACCGGGCATGCCACTTGTCTTATGCTCTGTGCACTCCAGAATTATCTGTACCCGTGCTTCTTTGCTCTTCTTAGCCATTGGATAAAATCATTTTTATTACAGGGGTGCAAAAGTATATACATTTTCTTAATTATACAACAAGAGCTGTAAATTTATTTTTATGTTTTATTCACATTAAGTTGTTGATTAAAATTATATCCTGAAAATGCTACATAATTATCCGGTACTAAATCAAAATCAGCAGGTAAATATAGCCTTTCTTTTTAAAACTCAGGTTAACAAAATTATTCCAAGGATTATGAAGATCAGGCTGTTTTTCATCAAGTGTCAAAAGTGTATATTTGCAGGTATGATATGGGAATCGTACCGTCGTGGCTTTGATGCTTTCCTGAGGCTTGAGAAATCGCTTTCGGCCAATTCGGTGGAAGCATACAGGCATGATATTGAAAAACTTGCAGCTTACCTCGAAGATAACAATATTGCAGCGCAGCCTCAGGAAATTACACTTGTGCATCTGCAGGATTTCCTGAAATGGCTCAACCAAAATACAATCAATGCACGTTCGCAAATGCGCATCATTTCTGGAATTAGAGCATTTTATAAATACCTGCTGCTCGAAAACCTGATAACTGACGACCCGACGCAGCTGCTCGATTTACCGCGAACAGGCCGAAAACTTCCCGAATTCCTGAGTATTAACGAAATTGAACGGCTAATTGCCGCTATTGATCTTTCGAAACCCGAAGGCGAAAGGAACAAAGCCATCATTGAAACGCTGTATGGTTGCGGATTACGGGTATCG
>CALCJE010000410.1 GCA_937965665.1 uncultured Bacteroidales bacterium | reverse complement strand
GCATTATGCGGTATATGCTGTACGATTCGAATACCGATTTCGTAGCTTTGCATAAGGAAATTGAATACCTGAACAGCTTTATTGAATTGCAGCAACTGCGCATAAGGCAAAAAGGATTTGTTGAGATAAATGTAAATGGATCCATGGATAATCGTACCATAGCACCTATGCTCCTGATTCCATTTGTTGAAAATGCTTTTAAACATGGAAATAAAAACCACGAGCCGGGAATAATTATTGATCTGAACCTTAAAACCGACAGGATGGATTTTCATGTTACAAATTTTGTAAAACCCAACGAGCAGCGAATCAGCGATGAAGCCGGAGGATTCGGCCTCGAAAACATTAAACGCAGACTTGGATTACTTTACCCGGACAGACACGATTTAAAACTAAATTTGAACGGGGATATTTTTAAAGTTGAGCTAACCATTTATAATTAACCGGAAATGAAAATCAATTGTATTGCCATCGATGATGAGCCCCTGGCGCTTGACATTATTAAAGCGTATTGTGCCAAGGTTCCCTTTCTGAATCTTACCGGTACTTTCGGAAATGCAATTGATACCCTCGAATACCTGCGCCATAATTCGGTCGACCTGATGTTTCTCGACATACAGATGGAAGAACTTACCGGCATACAATTACTTCACTCGCTGGTGAATAAACCCATGGTAATTTTTACTACGGCATACGACCAGTATGCACTTCAGGGTTTCGACCTGGATGTACTCGATTACCTGCTGAAACCTATCCCCTTCGACCGTTTTGTAAAAGCAGCCAACAAAGCCCTGGAGCAGTTGCAGAAAAAGACAGAAACACAAACGGGTCCTGAAAAAACAGATAAGGCATTTATTCCTGCTGCCAATACATTTTTCTTTGTAAAAACAGAAACCCGTATCGAAAAAGTAAATGCCGATGAAGTATTGTACGTGGAAGGCATGGGCGACTACTGGCGTATTGTTACCAAAACCCGGCGAATCATGACCCTCATGAACGCGAAAGGAATAGAAGAAATCCTTCACGAACCTGCTTTCTGCCGGGTTCACAAATCATTTTTTGTGGCTATCGATAAAATTGAATTCGTTGAGCGCAAACAGATTAAAATCGGGGAAATTTTAATTCCGATCAGCGATACCTACCAGAAAAATTTCTTCGAGCTGATTGAAAAACACAAAATGATGTAGGAAGGATTGGGGATGTCGGATGGCGGATGTGAGATGTTGGATATCAGATGTCGGATGTTGGATGTCAGATTGCAAATCTGAACCAAACTTATCTCCTTATAACTTAAATATTACAACTTATAACTTACATTTTACAACTATTCACTCTTCACTTTTCACTTACTCCAATTCCAACTAAATACCCCGTCGAGAATGCTGCCTGCAGGTTATAGCCGCCGGTATCACCGTCGAGGTCGAGCACTTCGCCTGCAAAATATAGCCCCGGTACCAGTTTCGACTCCAGGGTCTTGGGATTTACTTCGCCCAGGTTTACGCCCCCGGCAGTTGCCATGGCCATATTAAAACCACCTACTTTTTCGACCACAAAAGGATATTCACAAAACGCAGTTACCAATAGGTTTCGCTGTATTTTGGTGATTTCTGCCAGTCGGGTTTCAGGCTCAACAGATATTGAATTTAAAATGAGCAACAGCAGGCTGCGTGGCAGATCAAATTTCTTCAGATAGGTTTGTACGGCAGTTTTACCTTCCTTTTCTGAAGCTGCTATCAATGTATTTCTGAAACTATCTGCCTTATCATCCACAAAGTTGATCCTGAGCTGATCGCCACTCAGCATATTTCTTGAAAAATCAAGTATTCCGGGGCCGCTGAGGCCTTTATGCGTAAACCCGATATCACCGCGATGTTCTCCCAGTTTTTTGTCGCCGCGGTACAAATAAACCAGTTTATCCTGCACCGAAACTCCCGCTATGGAAGCCATTGTATAATTGCGCACAAAAACAGGACTCAAAGATGGCTTGGGCGGCACAATGGAATGCCCGAGTTGTTTGGCAAAATGATATCCATCGCCACTTGATCCGGTTGCCGGGTAAGACATACCGCCGGTAGCGATAACCAGCGTGCGCGACGAAAATACGCCTCCCGAAGTAGCTATTTCAAAACCTGATGACGATTTCGCAACATTCAGCACCTGCTGCCTGCACGATATCTGAACCCCACGCCGGGCACATTCACGCAACAGCAGCTGCAACACATCTTCCGCCTTCTGACTCGCCGGGAACACTTTGCCGTTCTTATCCACAACAGTATCCAGTCCATGCTTGTTCAGAAACTGAACCAGGTCGGTATTGGTAAATGCATGTAATGCCGGTTTCAGGAAACGGTGGTTCTCACCATAGTGCTCAAAAAAATCACTGAGCTTACATTGGTGTGTTATATTGCAGCGACCGGTACCTGAAATGAGAAGCTTTTTACCCGGCCTTTCATTTTTTTCGAGTACAATGACCTTTTTGCCACTGCAATGCATGGCTGCAAAAAGCCCGGCAGGACCGGCTCCAATAATAATAACATCAGCGGTAATCAAAAAGTAAGAGGATTAGTGGTTAAAGTGGCAAAATTAAAAAGAAAGAGGTGGTATGTGCCGAAAGTATTCAAACACACTGAGATTAAAACTGTAAACACAAAATCAACTGTTGAAGTTAAACAGCCTTTAATTATACAGTTGCCGGGCCTTCTGTACTGACCCCGTTTGTAAAGGTAAGCTGGTCGTACACAATTTTAAACCAGACGAATATACAAGGCACCGCTTTAAGCGAATAGGGTATCACATATTCGTTGCGTATAAATCGGGGGAAAATATCGGTTGGCGATAAGGAGGTAAACACAAACGCGATGACCAGGAGTATGATGTTGAGTGTGCTCATCCTACCGGCAACAAACCAAAGTGCAACCCCCGACATAGCAATGATAAATGTCGGCGACTCAGCTTTATGATTGAATATCACCACCCATATTAATACGCTGGCCAATGCCAGTATTCTGAAATCGAAGTATTGATAACTTTTAATTTTGTAAAACGGAACCATAAACAATGCAGCTCCAACCAGTACAACGGCAAGTTTGGGTACATCAGTCCCGAGCCACGAATTTAACCACCCCATTACCGAATACCCGTACGATATATCGTGATCGTGGTAAAGCATGTTCCAGTACGACCTAAACAGAAACTCGTATTGCTGAAAACCCACAAAAATTAACGGGATTACAAAAAGCACTGCCGACCAAAACAAAGTATAGAGGGCCAGCTTCACTTTTTGCGGGTAAAAGAGGAACAGCGCAAATCCGACTATACCAAACAATTTGATATACACCGTAAAAACCACACACAAGGTTGCCCACAGGAATTTTTCCTTTTCCAGCAGGCCAAATGTCAGGATTAATAATCCGGCAATGAGTGCATTCGATTGGCCGTTTTGCAGAGAAGTCATCAGCTCGATCAAACAGAGCGCCAGGAGTATATTTTTCTTTTTATCCGTAATTCCAGGCAGGTAATAAATCGCAAAAACCAGCAACAGCGCATTAAACAGGTTCCAGAAGTTGTAGCCCAGCCAGTCGGGGAAAATGGCAAACACCCCGAAAAAGGCTGCAAATGTTGGGGTGTATTTGTACAAATCCCATTGTTCTTCGGGGTACAAAATATATAAATCCTTGTTATCCTTCAGGTGGTGAAATGAGTTAGCGAATATCACATAGTTGTTGTAGTGTGTATATTCATGCCCGCCTTCAACGAAGGTTTTTTTTGAGCGGGTAAGCGCCTGTATACTTGCTACCAGCGAAAGCAACACCACTATAAACACAAGGTATTCCTTTTTAAATGTTATTTTACTAAAAAGTTTCTTCATAAAATTACCTGGTCAGCTTAATGACAGCAACGGTAACGCAACAAAAACATGCTGCGGGTTGCTAATAGATTTTTAAAAGGTGAACGAAAATAATAAAAATAACAAAACAACTGAACTACAGAAAACTTGTGTTAATCCTCTTTCCGTTTGTACAAGGGTAAATTTGCTTGCCGTGCAATGCTTTCCGAGGCCATCATTCCTTCGTGGCTGAAAGGCCATATAAATAAAGCTTTAAGCGGATTCCCGGCCCGTATTTTTTCAATGGCTTTAGCAGCCAGTGTTTTTGTAATCCCTTGCTGCCGGTATTCGGGCAAAACCAGTGCGGAACATAAGTATAATGCATCATACGCAACATCTTCGGGCGTAAGGTCGAATAATTCTTTCTCGGTGATTTCCAGGTTCAAAAACCGGTGCATTAAACTGATGGTGGTTGGGATGCACAATACCCAGGCAACAGGCCCGTTGACGTCGTTGTATTCCGAAACGGCAGCCGGATGCAGGCGCAACAGGCGCTCAATAACATGTTGATCGACATCGAGCTGGCTGGGATCGTTTTTAACATCAAAAACCTCTGTTGCCAGTTGTATCATCCGCTGAAGATTGCTTAATGCCATTGTAAATATTTATGATTCAAAATTAGTTACTATTGTATTATGTTGATTTGCCAGATCTGCACTTTTATTTTAAACCATGCAATATTGTGTTGCAAAATGAACAAGCATACAATATTAAAGCCGAAATGGCATAAAAAAAGTGTCACCAACCGGTTGCTGATGACACTTTGAGCGGAAAAAGGGATTCGAACCCTCGACCCTCAGCTTGGGAAGCTGATGCATATTGTTTTCATTACTTTTTTAATTTTTTCATTTATTTGTATATCAATATTTTATAAAATTTAATTTTCCCATTTTTATCATTTTTTATCCTTTTTGTGTATATTTGTATGTTGATTTGTATGTTGATATTCAGACACCATGGAAAAGAACCAAACCCCCGCCACTGCTTATGTTATCCTTGAAACCCGTTGGGCAAACTCTAAGCAAAAATACAAGATAAAATTGATGGTAACTCACAAAAGAGTACAAAAATATTTTACGATCATTATTCCGGGAGTCCCGGCAACTATGTCAGAAGAAGATTTTGCCAGGTCTAGGTCGGATAAACCTCGTAAACCTTATTCTGATTATAAAGATCATATCAATCAGGTAGAAAAAGATGCCAGGGATATAATTACCCAAATGCCCGTTTTTTCATTTGAGGAATTCGAGAAACGCTACTTCAACCCACCGATCGAAAACAAACTGCTTTTTCCAGCTTTTCAGGCTTATATTGATGAGCTTACCAAAATTGGAAGTGTTGGCACAGCAAGTATATATAATACCTCACTTAACTCAATAAAGAATTATGCCATTTCTATAGGCAAAGATTTTTTAACCTTTAACGATGTCACCGTCTCATTTTTAAAATTATGGGAAACCTGGATGAGAGATAATGGTATAGCTGATGCTACTATTGGAATTTATTGCAGGAATCTCAGAACCATTCTTAATAAGGCCATTGTTGCAGGATTAATGAAACATGAAGACTACCCGTTTGGCAGGTACAAATTTGAGATCCCTACAGGTCAGAATGTAAAAAAAGCACTCACGCTGGCCGATGTAGGCAAAATTTATAATATTAAACTGGAAAAAGGCAGTGCTGAGGAGCGAGCCAGGGATCTTTGGGTTTTCAGTTATTTATGTAACGGCATCAACATGAAAGATATTGCTCGTTTAAAGTATCTGAATGTCGACCGTGATTCAATCACTTTTAGCCGATCGAAAACAATCCGTCTTAACCGTAATAATCAAAAGAAAATTGTCGTCCCCCTCACTCCTGAAATCAAGTCTATAATTAAAATCTGGGGTAATAAGCCCATTGCTAAAGAAACATACATCTTTCCAATATTACACAATGGTGTTTCCGCTAAAGAGGAAAGAAAACTCGTTCAACAAGCTACTAAAACCATAAATAAGTATATCAGGCGGGTTGCAAAGTCAGCAAAGATCAACAAAGATATCTCAACGTACACTGCCCGGCACAGCTTTGCCACTGTTTTGAAACGTTCCGGAGCTTCCACTGAGTTTATCAGCGAAAGCCTGGGACACAGCAGCCTGGCCACAACAGAAAACTATCTCGCAAGTTTTGAAATGGAAACCAAACGAAAGCTTGCTAAAAATTTAACAAATTTCAAAACTGTTAAAAAATAATGTATTTTAGTTCTTCCTATCAAACTTGTTTTATATGGAACATGAAGTATCCTGGGAATATTGGACCGATCATGAACAAAATTTAAAGACAACAAAGTTTTATTTGTATCGTAATCCAATTTATCTTGGCCCTGATGGTCAAAAACGCGGTCAATTTTGTACCGATTTGAAAGATCCTGAAAATCCCCAAAACCATATTTCTAGCTCAAAGCCAATTGCTTTTGGAATTTCTGTTTTTTTTGCAATGGGTCTACCAAAATTGAGAGATTTAAGTGATATTTTATATCTTGAAGGGGGATTATCCTCAGCAAATTTATATCAGTTATACTTCAATATTGTTTCAAAATCT
>CALCJE010000409.1 GCA_937965665.1 uncultured Bacteroidales bacterium | reverse complement strand
GCAGTTTCATAATTTCCTGGTCAGCCTGCTGTTGTTCTGCTTTTCTTTTTTCATCGGCAAGTTGGTTCAGATGGTTATGATGTTTAACAACACGTTTCCTGAAAAAATACTGGCTTGCGAAAATACCGCCCAATCCAAGTAAAATGTAAACAATAATTGCAATTACCGATGCGTACCAGGCAGGTTTTACCCTGAAAACCAAAGGCGCTGATTCAGCTATGGTGCCGTTGAGCAAAAGGGTACGTACCTTCAGTTTGTAGGTGCCAACCGGAAGTCGTGTGTATTTAACCTCAGCCGTTTCGAGCCACTTACTCCAGCCTCTGTCAATTCCCTGAAGCATATATTGGTACAGTTTCCTGGAGCAGGGATTTTGTAATGTTGAAAAAGAAATGGAAATGTTGTTATATGAATTGGGCAGCGTAAGAACTGGTTTATTCATTTCTATATGTTGGGTTTCGCCGGTTGAATTGATGCAGGTAAATTCGCGGAAAACGAGTTTCGGGCTGTTAAGGCTTGTTATGGGAAGTGATTCGTTTTTCCTGAAAATGGCAAACCCATTGTCGAGGCAGATGAGATGCAGGTTTTCATCCAGCGGCACTATGTTTTCGTACCCATCAACCAGGCTGAGATTAAAAAGACTCAAAATGAGCCGGTACGTCATAACAGGCTCGTTTGCTTTAATATTAAATATGGCCGCTTCTGATCGCGTACAGATCCAGTAATTGTTATCATCAATAGGAACTACCGCAGCTGCAGCTTCAAATCCTTTCAGTTTTTTATTCAGTTCAGTGTAAGGAATTATCTTTTGTTTTATATCGTCCCAGGTAAATAGTTGCTTTCCATTCGAAAAAACGATGCGGTTGGCTATCTTAAACACCTTAATATTACCATCCGTTGGTAACCCGTTTTGCTGGTTAAATACCTGTTTATCGACAATTTTATCCAACGAATCCGAAAGCCTCAGCTTGTATAGACCTTTCAGCGAATGACCCAACCAAATGTTACCCAAATGATCAGTTTCAATAAAACGGGCAGGTTCCAGAAAATTTTCGACAGCATGGCTATAAACCCAACCGGCAGTTGTCTTTTTGTAGATCAGCAGCCGGGTATAGGTACTTTGTATCAGGTATTCACTCCCCCTGAAAAACATCTTCTGTATCATGTAACCACCACTTTCGTGGGTAAGCATCCGAAGCACATTGTTTTCGATAACAAATGTTCCGTTGTTACGCCCGCAAAACAGGGTGTTGTCAATAACTTTAAGCTGCCACACCTGACCCTGCGAATTATTCATAAAGCCCTGGTAAGTAAACTTACTGCCTTCTTTTTTGTAGGTAAAAATGCCCCGGTTTGTGCCTACATATAAGATGTTATCTTTCAGGGCTGCAGTGTACACGGTTCCCAGGGCTTCGCTTCCCACCGGGTAAATGTCGACAGGATTATCGAAAGTGATATTGTCAATTCCATTATCAAGTCCAACCCAAATACTCTGATCATTATCATTGCAAAGCGAAAGGACGGTATTGTTCTGAAGATTGTTTTCGCTGTACAAATGGTTCAGTATATTGCCTTGCATATCAAGCACAAACAAGCCTTTTACAATGGTTCCAAAGACGATTTTATTGGCAAAAATCATCCCGTTGTTGATCTGGAATTCTTTAAGGAGGGGATTTGCAGGAACATTCCAGGGCGTAAGCACATCTTTGTTGAGAATAAAAACACCTTTTGAGGAAGTGCCCACCAGGAAGGTGTTATTTTTAAACGGCAATATCGTTTTTACCTCGGTGCCCCGCAAATCAGCGCTTTCAGCTATTTTAACAAGTTTGTTGTTTACCAGTTCGTATAAGCCGCCCTGCACTGCGTGGGCAAATAACCGGTTGCCGGCTTTTAACAGGAAAATAATCGGACCCGGCAGTGGAATAGATGTAACGGTATGCTTGTCATATACAAATAAACACGAAAATCCCTGGAAATATACTTTGTCACCGAGTTGTACAATTTTCCATATTTCCTGGTTGTGCAGGTTTACGTTTTTCAGTAAAGGTACCAGTGAAGTATATTTCAAACCTGCAGTTTTATTTTTACTCCAGTAACCGAACTCTTCGTTTGAACCGGTGTAAATCCTGTCGTCGGTGCCCACAGTAACTGACCGCAAAATGGTATGCGAAGGCAGCGGGTAAACCTGCCATCTTACGCCGTCATATTTCAGTAATCCGTTGTTATTAGCTGCATACACAAATCCTTGCCTGTCAATATCAATTGACCAGTTCTGGCTCCCGGCAGTATATTGGTTTCGCGTAAAATGAGTTACCATACATGGCGACTGCGCAATACTGATCGAAGCAAAAGCAATAAGAAAACAACAAAAGAATATTGAAAATATATTGCTTTTCATGCAGGAGATATTTTAGTGATGAAAACTGTTTGCGGATAAAATTAGTGTATTTCTGGTTTTATACAAAATTGCGAAAATAATTCAAATTTAACTATGGTTTTAATGACAGATATGCCAAAATAAAAACAGCCACATCCGTTACGAATGTGGCTGTTTCAGCATTTTTCAGGGTTACATTTGTTTGTTCTTCCGGCGTAATCGTTCTTGCTCGAGTAAGGCAAGTTCGCGCCCGGTTTGCCCGGCTATCGAGGTGTTTTCTTCGGCACGACGAATGAGGTATGGTAATATGTTACGCACCGGCCCGTAAGGAATATATTTGGTTACATTATAACCTTCGTCGGCCAGGTTGAAACTTATATGGTCGCTCATACCGTATAATTGCGAAAACCATATTCTATTCTCATTGCGTGGTATGCCCAGCCTTTCCATCTGTTCAGTTAGCAGCCGGTTGCTTTTTTCATTATGCGATCCGTTGAAAACGGAAATCCTATCGAGATGATCCACCGAAAATGCAATGCCTGCATCATAATTGCGGTCGGTAGCTTCTTTATCGGGTTGAATGGGTGATGGGTAACCCCTTTCGGCAGCACGTTTGCGTTCTTTTTCCATATAAGCTCCGCGAACAAATTTCATACCCAGGAAGTAATTTCCTTCTTCGGCTTTACGCAAAGCATCTTTCAAAAAGTCGAGCCTGTCAGTCCGGTACATCTGCAATGTATTGTAAACAATCGCTTTCTGTTTGTTGTATTTTTCCATCATTTCGGTAACAACCTGGTCAACAAAGGGCTGGTACCACGAATCTTCAGCATCAATCATGATGGGAATGTTGTTTTCAAATGCTGTTTTACTTAGCTTTTCAACGCTATCCTTGAAAAATTGTATGGCTTTTGCGGTTGCTTCATCCGGTATGTTATTTTCCGATGCCATGGTAAGCACTTGTTGCGAAGCAAAAGCCGTAGGTTTAAACACGGCAAACGGAATGTCGGGATGGTTGGCGGCATGTATCACCGAGCGAAGGGTTTCGTCGAGCGTTCGCTGCATGGTAACCTGGTCTTTTCCACCTTCAACCGAATAGTCGAGTATGGAATGAACCTTGAATTTTCGCAATAACCTGACGGTTTTTTCACATTCATCGAGTGTTTCGCCGCCAACAAAGTGTTTGTAAAGTGTAGGCTTTATAGCCCAGGCAACCGGCAAATGCATATTCAGGGCAAAATAGGTGAGGGACTTTCCCATTTTTACAAGCCCGGGATTTGCAATTGCGGTAAACAGCATACGTGCACGCGACAGATCAGCATTGGTTTTGTAGCGAAATGCGATCTCGGTATTTTCAAATGAAAGCATGGTTTTTTTTGCTGCAAATGTAAAAACCTTTTAACAGCATGCAAGATGTGTTTTACCTGTAGACCGACTTTTTTATTGGCCAGGACTTTTTTTTCAATAGCCAATGCAATAAAATGGTTACCTTTGGCAGGGTATAAGCCACCGGAATTTTTTTTCCGATTTGAACTTAACTTATATGCCTTCAGGTTTTTACCTGGTTAGCCAACTGCAATTTGTTTTTCATTCGCCATTTTGCATTACGTTACATTGAAATTAATTTCAATTGCTGGTTTAGTTCTAAAACCTGAATCAGCTTGCTTGAAACTGAAGGCATATTTATTAAAATAATGAGTTGATTATTAAACCTATGAACATTTCTCAAACGCTATATTCAGGTGCCCAGGGTTGGGGTAAACTTCAGGATATTATTCTTGAATACAGCAAATCAGGGATTTATCTCCTTGTTGATGAAAATACAAACAAGTTTTGTCTTCCCGATCTGAGGCAGAAATGCCTTGGGCTTGAAAATGCACTGGTTATTGAAGTGCCTGGATCTGAATCGAATAAAACAATTGCAAGCATTGAAAAAATATGGGAGCAACTGGTGGAAGGCAGTGCAGTACGAAACTCGCTCATGATCTGCCTGGGTGGCGGCGTAATCACTGATATCGGTGGGTTTGCAGCTTCCACCTATAAGCGCGGGATGAATTTTATACATATCCCTACAACCTTGCTCGCCATGGTTGATGCAGCGCTTGGCGGAAAAACGGGGGTAAACCTGAATGCAATCAAAAACCAGGTAGGCGTTTTTGCCCCTCCTCAAGCGGTATTTATCTTTACTGAATTTTTAAGCACTTTGCCAACCCGGCAGATACTTTCGGGCTATGCCGAAATGCTGAAACACGCTATGATTGACAGTGATGCACTTTTCGATCGCCTGGTCGGTCTCAACGCACCGGAACAGATCATCAACGAAAAAGATATCCTGGAGTCGGCAGCTGTGAAAATGAAAATTGTAACCGAGGACCTTGATGAAAAAGGCATACGTAAGGTTCTGAACCTGGGCCATACCATCGGGCATGCCATTGAAGCATATTCGCACAAAAATGATCCCGACCCGCTGTTGCACGGCGAAGCCATTGCAATTGGCCTGGTTTGCGAAGCATTTATTTCGATGCATATGTTCGGAATGCCCGAAAACTACCTGAAACGGCTTGTAAACCAGGTAACCAGGTTTTACCCGCATTACAGGTTAAAATCACAATCGACAGAAGAACTGCTCTCGTACATGACCCACGATAAAAAAAATGCAAGTGTATCGAAACTGAACTTTTCGCTCATCCGTAGTATCGGGCAACCGGTATACGATCAGTACCCGGGCGAAAAACTGATTCTCGAAAGCTTACATTTCTATATGAATCTCGAAGCGGGTTTTCCCTGGTAATTCCAGTAGATTTCGCAGGATAATCAGCTTTACTATGTTGCAGCTGTGCACTTTAAGTCAAGGCTGATGTTTTAAGATTATCCTGAAAAGCTTTTTCCTGCCGTGGTAAAAGAGATCATAGTTATTAATCATTATGTTGTTCCGGTCTAAATCATTCTGAATGAGGCATCTCTCAACGCATACAACTTCAATATCGTGCACGGTTGATCTGCCATTAAGCAAAAGCATCGTCAACAGGCTGCTGCTGATACATCATATTTCAGGGGGTGAAAAAATTGCAACTTTAATTTCCGATTCTTCTGATACGGTTGCCATGCAGGAACTCCTGCACAAAATCAGCAATACCGACCCGGCTTCGGACCATTTTACCGAAATTAACGTGGGAAATGCAGGAACTGTGATGCGATTTCTTACAGCGCTGCTTGCCATTACACCCGGCAACTGGATTATTACAGGCATTGAACGTATGCAGCAAAGGCCGGTTAAACCGCTTACTGATGCTTTGTTACAGTTGGGTGCCGATCTTTCTTTTGCCAGGCACGAAGGCTATCCGCCGGTGATTATTCGTGGCAATAATAGTTTGCAGGGAGGTGTGGTGAAACTGAACGCAGGCATCAGCAGCCAGTTTATAAGTGCTTTAATGATGTTGGGACCGGTTCTGAATGGCGGCATTGAAATACAACTTGAAGGTGATATAATTTCTGCTTCCTATATCCGCATGACCGGCGCTTTAATG
>CALCJE010000408.1 GCA_937965665.1 uncultured Bacteroidales bacterium | reverse complement strand
AACACGCTTAACGCCATATATATCGGTAACATAGGCGCCTGAAGCTTCTGCAACATAAAAAGGATGTGGTTTGCGGAAAACCACGTTGCGGCTGATGCCGCCCGGCATCACTTCGCATGCCTGTGCATATAACTGCTCCTCGTTTTTCCCTGATCGGGTGCTTACTTTTTCAGATGGCATGGCAAAATATATTGTTAAGTTTATTCGTATAAATGCAAATCAGCCCCCGTACATGCCTGCAAAAAACTAAAGTCGATACCCGGGGCCATTTCTCTTACAAATAACCCCTCAGGTTTCACATCAATTACAGCAAAATCAGTGTAAATATAACTTACAACATTTTTCCCGGTTAATGGATAAGTACATTGTTTCACGATTTTGGATTCCCCGCTTTTTGTGGTATACTGGGTAAACACGATGATGGTTTTTACGCCTTGTACCAGGTCCATGGCTCCGCCAACTGCAGGAATGGCATCGGCTTCACCGGTTGACCAGTTGGCCAGGTCACCGGTTTCGGATACCTGGAAAGCGCCCAACACACAAATGTCGATATGGCCTCCGCGTACCATCGCAAAACTATCGGCATGATGAAAAAATGCAGCACCTTTAATGGCAGTAACCGGTTTTTTGCCGGCATTTATCAACTCGTCATCTTCCGCATCTTTGGCAGGTGAAGGCCCAACACCCAGCAACCCGTTTTCGGTATGAAAAATCACTTCCCTGTCGCCGGGAATAAAATTTGCAACCAATTCAGGCAGCCCGATTCCCAGGTTAACGTATGAACCATCAGGGATATCAAACGCAATCTTTGCTGCAATCTGTTCCTTGTTCCAGCCCCTGGCTTCTGTTATTCCCATGGGTACCTCCTGTTCTGCCTGATTAACTCGTTTTCACTCAACGGTTCGCGTATCTCAACTATTTTCTGCACAAAAATGCCAGGGGTTACCACAATTTCAGGATCTATTTCGCCCGGCTCTACCAGCAGGTTTGTTTGTACAATGGCTGTTTTTGCAGCCATGCACATCACAGGGCCAAAGTTACGGGCTGTTTTGTTGAACAACAGGTTTCCATAACGGTCTGCAACCTTGCATTTTACCAGGGCAAAGTCGGCTTTTATTCCATATTCCATTACAAAAGCTTTGCCACCGAACATCCTTACTTCCTTGTTTTCGGCCAGGGTAGTATTTACAGATGTTGGCGTAAAAAAAGCCGGAATGCCTGCACCACCAGCCCTGATGCGTTCAGCCAGTGTGCCCTGGGGTACAAGTTCAAGTTCTATTTCTCCTTTTCTGTAAAGCTCAGGAAAAGTAATTGAATTGGCAGTTCGCGGGAACGAACAAACCATTTTCCGGACCTGCCTGTTCTCAATCAGCGCTGCCAGTCCTATATGCCCGTTGCCAGTATTATTACTGATTACTATAAGATTTTTTGATCCCTGGTCGATCAGCGCATGAATAAGTTCGATGGGGCTCCCGGCTTCACCAAACCCGCTGATGAGTATAGTAGCTCCGTCGAAAATACCGGCCACTGCTTCCCGGGCTGAACCCACAACTTTATTTATCATATCACAAAAATATCATTGTTGGTGGCGGGTCGATTCAATAGAGTCGTGCAGCATGTTTTCAATTTCATGCAACTCATCTTCATAAAAATGCTTGTCGGCACCATAAGGAACCAGGTTGGCAATGGTATTCTGACGTTCATCATACCGCGCCAGGTACACCTTATCCATCCATTCCATATTCCTGGCTTCGTTAAATTTGAGGGCAAATAACTTTTCTCCCTGAAGCTCAACTGTGCCCAGCATTGATATTTTTCCTGCTGACGATGTCATGGTTATGTACCGCGATGGACGGTTGATAGAGGCCAGCGAACGGTATACCTTATTGAACACCTTATTTATATCGGCCAGTGGACGGGTGAAATAGTGATGCTCTCCCGTGGGCCTGGCGCAGTACATAGAGTGGAATCCTACGCCTAGCATGGCGAACAGGTTACCCAGGTCAATCCAGTTTTGAGCCGAACGGTCAATATCCAAATTCCCGTTTTCATCCGTAAACAAGCTGATATGATTCATTATAGGGCTCTGGCTTTTGCAGGTAACTCCATGCGCCTTTAGCCTGCGAATTGCGGCTACAGTACTTGGGTTCATCAGTTCGCGTGGTGTAGAAAAATGCGACATAAAAACAAGCTGTATGCCGTTGTCGTTCAAGGTCCTGAAAAGTTCGAGCATGCGGTTATACGAGGGCTGAATAATCATTTCAGGACTGTAGGTAAGCATACGGGTTCCGAGGCGGATTGTTTTAATATGGGCAAGCTCAGGGTCGTCAATCACTGGCCTTATATATTCCTCGAAACGCTCAGCTTTAATGTATCCTGCATCACCTCCGGTAATTAATACATCTGTTACTTCCTTATGTTTTTTCAGGTATTCATGAACCTGGTGAACATCTTTCTGAATGAACATATCTTCATCACCCCGCACCTGTGCATGCCTGAAACAATAATTGCAGAAAG
>CALCJE010000407.1 GCA_937965665.1 uncultured Bacteroidales bacterium | reverse complement strand
ATGGATTTAATATGATTCGTGTTTTGCCTATGAGGTTTGATGCTTTTTATGTGAGCCTGCTCAGTGAAAAATATAAGTCGGGGAAAATGCGTTGGCTGCCTGCTTTATGGAATGGATTTTGGTCGAATATGAGAGCAGGGCAAAAAAATGGGTTTTCGAGCCATATTTATTTGCTAAAAACAAAATAGGCGATTTTTAAGCGCTATATTCGCATTTGGAGGCGCTATAATATGTTGCCCCGATTTTGCCGAGATCGTTGTTTATAGCGCATTATTTAAAGCAGCCTCCAGAACCCTTGTCAATCGTGGATTTCGTGATATTTACCTTATGATTACGCCAAGAAAAGTTAGAAATCACCTTTTTATTGCACTCATTTGCAGTGTAGCTTTATTTTTTTCTGCCTATATCATTTCAACTGCTTTTAAAAATTATTATGCACCTCAAAATGTCGCCGGACGACTTACGCGTGAAATTGCAGCAAGTTGCCGGGATCTCGATGCGGAAATTGATAAACTGGCATCCATAAACCTTGAAGATAATTCCAGTTGGTATCATGTTTTCAATAAAAACTACAGAAATGCATTTTCTGATCGTGGTGTTGAAATACTGGTCTATAAAAACGATAGCCTGAGGTATTGGACATCAAATGTCTTCGCTGCACCTGTAATGAGAGACAGCCAGAATTTTTCGACCGAGGTTATTCGCACAGGAAGCGGTTATTACCTCGTCAGGCAAAAGCAGGTCCGGAATTTTCATATAGTAGCTTTGCAACTCATCCGCTATGACTACAGGTATGCAAACGATTATTTGCCCACCGGGTTCTTTAAAAAATTCAGCGCACCGGCCAATGCTGCTATAAACTTAAGTCATAGCCAATACGAAATCAGAAATCCCGAGGGGAAATTTTTATTTAGTTTAACGTATGAACAGCCGTTTGAACTGGCTATCTGGCTGCAATACCTGGTTTTTACGCTTTATATAAGCAGCTTTCTCTTCCTGGTTTCGGCTTTATTTTTATTATATACCATAATCCTGAAGGATTTCCGCCCCAAATGGATACTTTTTATAGCGTTTGTACTTGATGTGGTTATCCTCAGGGCTTTGCAGTTTTATTTCCGTTTTCCTGCCGATCTTTACCAGGTTGTTCTATTTAACCCAGCCTATTATGCCTCCTCCGATTGGCTGCCCTCGTTGGGAGATTTCCTGATTAATGCACTCATAGGCGTACAGTTGACGTTCCTAGCTTATAAATATCAATTTTCATTAAAGGGCGGATCCACGATTTCTGCATTCAAAAAACGGGTTGCCGTTTCTGTTTCTATCCTTCTGCTTGTGGTTTTATATTATCTACTAACTGAAACCATAAAGGGGCTGGTAATAAATTCCAGCATCTCATTCCGGTTCGAAAATATACTCAGCCTGCCCCATATCAGCCACACGGGGATGTTGATAATTGGATGTTTACTCTTTGGATTTCTGCTTATTTATGAACTTGTCGGAAAGCTGTTTTTCAGGTGGTCAATTGATTGGAAAACATTTGTTATTGCTGCAATATCAGGCATTCTGCTACATGCTGTTGTCACATTCATTTCTGGCAACTTCGATCCTTTAGCCTCCCTGTTTCTGCTTATCTTATTTGCAATATTGCTTTTCAAAATAAATGAAAAAACGAGTGTAACTTACCAGGTAAGCCGTGTAATTTCGCTGGTAATTGTTCTTTCGGTTCTTGCCACAAACCTGCTCAATCGATCCGAAACCCTACGTGAACACCAGAAGCGTTCGTTGCTAGCTTCTCATCTTTCGGATGCCCGCGATAACCTGGCTGAATATTTTTACAATGAAGCTGCTAAAAATATCAGGAATGATAAAATTTTGAAATCATTTTTCAATGGGGATGATTCTGATTCGACCATGAATGAAATCAGTAATTACATCCACCAGAAATATTTTACAGGATATTGGAGTAAATACCTGGTACAGATTACCGTATGTAGCCGGGATAAAAACCTGAGTATAAAGCCAGGCAATATCATAACAGGATGCGAAAAGTATTTTGATGATAAAATACAGCAATTTATGAAACCGGTTTCCGTGCCTGGTCTTCATTTCCTTCGCCAATCGGCGGATGCCATGTATTACCTGGGAAAAATTGACATTGAACCCATGGATACCGGTGCTGAAAAACGCCATAATATATTTATTGAAATAAGTTCAAATGATATATGGAAAGGCTTAGGCTATCCTGAATTATTGTACGATAACAGGAATGCAAAAACGGATAATCTTTTCGGGTATTCATATGCCTTTTATTACAAGGGTGAACTGGTAAAAAATGTAGGGAAGTTCTCATTCGATATCGATAACAGGAACATTGCTGCCCAAAAAACAAAGCAAGGCTTTTTTGATGCCAAAGGTTACTCCCATTACATTTTCAGCCCCGATGCCCATACTATGATTGTATTAAGCAGGGAGTTGCCACGTTTGTCAGATTTGATTTCTCCGTTCTCATATCTCTTTCTCCTGCTGGTTATTATGCTCCTCATCATCAATTGGCTAAAGGGGTCAAGACTCAACTGGAAAAGTGGAATCTATACTTTCAGGCTGCGTTTACAGGTGATCATGATTTCCACCATTGTGATATCATCCATTGTTTTAGTAACTGTTAGTTTGTTGTTTATCAATAACTTAAATACAAACAAGAACAACGAAATTCTCAATGAGAAATTGAACTCGGTTCTGGTTGATCTTGAAACACGCTTTGGATCTTTATCTTCGCTCGACTCGGTGCCGGAAGACGATCTTTCGGACCTGTTGATTAACCTTTCGAACACATATTTTACTGACATCAATATTTATAATAGCAAGGGTTACCTGCTGGCTTCCTCACGCGATCAGATTTTCAGGGAAGGGATGATATCCGAACAGATAAATCCTGAAGGTGCGAGACAACTCATGGTGGATAAAAAATCGTTTTTCATTGAGCGGGAACATATCGGTTCTTATGTGTTTTTATCAGCCTATGCTCCGGTCAGGAATATAGATAATCATTTGCTGGGTTACCTGAACCTGCCTTACTTCGCAAAACAGGAAGAGATCCGACGCGAAATATCCGGGCTTATTTCAGCTTTCTCGAACATTTACATTATCATGATCGTGATCACGGTTATGCTGGCGCTCCTTCTTTCGCGATATATTACAAAGCCGCTTCAACATATTGGTAACCAGTTTAGTAGAGTAAAAATAGGGGATAAGAATGCGAAAATTAAGTGGTCGCGAAAGGATGAGATCGGTCGCCTGGTGGATGAGTATAACCGGATGATTGATGAAATGGAGAAAAGCGCTGAACTGCTTGCCCGTAGCGAGCGCGAAAGTGCCTGGCGGCAGATGGCCAGGCAGGTGGCTCACGAGATCAAAAACCCGTTAACGCCAATAAAACTCAGCATGCAGTTACTGATGCGTGCCTGGAATGATAAAGCCCCCGACTGGGATGTGAGGCTGAAAAGGTTTTCGCAAACGCTGATTATGCAAATCGATACGCTTTCGTCCATCGCGACCGAGTTTTCAGATTTTGCTCAAATGCCGGAACCACAGATTCAGCAGTTCGATGTTGTGCCACTGGTACAGCAGTCGGCCGAGTTGTTCAGGGATCAATCGGATAGTAATATAAGTTTCGAAACTGACGTAAATGAATGCTTTATTCAGGCGGATCCCAACCAGGTTTTAAGGGTATTTAATAACCTTATAAAAAACGCAATACAGGCTATTCCTGATGAGCGCCAAGGCATTGTTGAAATTAAACTGGCTATTGTTGATGGGGCTTGCCAGATCAGTTTTCACGACAATGGCACAGGAATACCCAGCGATCGGCAAACCCGGATTTTCTCCCCTAATTTTACAACCAAAACCGCCGGCATGGGTCTTGGACTTGCGATGGTGAAAAACATTATTGACAATACAGGCGGGCGAATCTGGTTCGAAACCATACCGGGAGAGGGAACCGTATTTTTTGTAGTACTTCCGCTGGGCGAAAACGAATAGAACCTTTCCGGTTTGCCTGACTAATTTCAGTTTCAATGCCAGGGTATTCCTAAATATTCTTAAACCTGTACCATCGGGGTGTTGGTTTTAACCACCAGCCACTAATTTGCTTACTTTTGCACGTTTAAATAAAATTCCCGTTTGAATCCACTAAAACAGTTAGCCGGCCAAACTGCAATTTACGGGCTTAGCTCTATAGTTGCACGAGTCATCAATTTCTTTTTTGTTCCTCTTTATACCCGGATGCTTACAACCGGTAACTACGGACTGGCTTCGGAATTACTGGCTTACATTGCACTATTGCAGGTGGTATTAACCTTCGGCCTCGAAACGGGGTTTTTCAGGTTTGCGAGTAAGGAAAAGAGCAGGGCCGAGCTGATATTTTCGACAGCCCTCTTTTCACTGGGAGCTACCTCGCTTTCGTTCTTGCTGCTGATTATCCTTTTTGCCGGCCAGCTGAGTACATTTACTACGCACCCCGCCAGCTACATCATATATTCTGCCGGTATTCTGGCCATTGATTGTTTTACTGCCATTCTTTTTGCCGAACTCAGGTTCAGGAATAAAGCATTCCGATTTGCGCTTTTCAGGAGTATTAAAATTATATCCGAGGTAGGATTTAACGTGCTGTTATTCTTCTTTTTACCAGTATATTTTGTGAAGCATCCCGATTCGTTTCTGCTGAATTTTATTCCTGCAAAACCTGATTACGGGTATATCCTGCTGGCCATTTTGCTGAGTTGTATTGTGTCACTCGTTCTCTTTATCCCGCGCCTGCTGGATGTGCAGCTCAGATTCTCGAAACAGCAGTTTCGTGCACTGATGAAATATTCGCTTCCGCTGATGATAGCCGGATTGCCAGGTGTGGCCAACGACTTTATAAGCCGCATATTTTTCCGGTTTTTCGCACCCGAAACTTCGCCCTGGCAGGATCAGCTTGGGATATTTAACGCCAATGTGAAACTGGCGGTCTTTATGGTGCTGTTTGTTCAGATGTTCCGGTATGCTGCAGAACCCTTCTTTTTTTCATCCGCATTACGGGAGGATATGAAGAAAATTTACGCTGATGTAATGAAGTATTTTGTGGCATTTTGCGTATTTATTTTCCTGGGCATAGCCATGTATCCCGAGCTTTTTGCATTGTTGCTGGGAAAAAGTTTCAGAAGCGGCATCAGCGTGCTGCCTATTATGCTTATTGCCAACATTTTACTTGGTGTGGTTTTTAACCTCTCTATGTGGTATAAATTGTCGGATAAAACACATTATGCACTTACCATCACGTTGTTGGGCCTTGGTATAAACCTGGTGATCAATGTTTTATTTATGCCGGTATACGGATTGATGGCTGCTGCCTGGGGATACCTGTTAAGTTACTTCTCGATGGTTGTTTTCAGTTATTACCTGAGCCGCAGATACTACCCCATACCCTACGATACAAAAACAATTGTTTTGTATTTCGGGGCCGGGATAGCGGTTTACCTGCTCAGTGTGTTCCTGGCACCGGAATCGTTAGCTTTACGAATTTTGCTTAATACCGTATATATTATAGCATTTGTGTTCCTTGTACTGAAGCATGAGCATATTGATATTCGGAGAATTAAATCGCTGTTAGTCAAAACAGATACCCATTGATCAAATTAATATCGTGTGATATATGAAAGTAAATATTGTAAACCGTTCACGTTTCGAATTGCCGCAGTATGCAACGGTGCATTCGGCAGGTCTCGATCTGAGGGCAAATCTCGATACACCCGTGACCCTGAATCCCCTGGAGCGTTCGTTGGTGCCCACTGGCCTTTTTATTGAGCTGCCTGAGGGTTTTGAAGCACAGATTCGTCCGCGGAGTGGTTTGGCCGCCAAGCACGGGATTTCACTTGTAAATACGCCCGGAACTATTGATCCCGATTATCGCGGTGAAATAAAAGTGATACTGGTTAATCTTTCGGATGTTCCATTTACCCTCGAGCCCGGCGAACGTATTGCACAGATGGTCATTGCCCGTTTCGAACATATCAGCTGGAACGAGGTTGAAATGCTTTCGGAAACAGCACGTGGCGAAGGTGGTTTCGGACATACTGGAGTTAAATAGCCAACTCAAAGCGCAGCATTGTCAGCATTTTAATTTGAAGATAGATACTGAATAGCGTTCTGTATATCAGGATGATAACATCACAAAAGTATTTGCCGATGATGCTTCTGATTCAAAGAGATTTTACCCAGGCCTGTGAATAGGATCTGAGCGACTGACTGGAAGCTTTGATGCGAATAAAATTCGCTATTGCTTAACCTGAATGAAAATAAAATGTTTAAATACAGAGTTATACATACAACCTGCTTTGATGGCTTATGACATCAAACAAGCGGCTTAAACAATTATTCACCTGAATACCCCACTGATGAACCGGATAATAATCGTAATATTTCTTGCCTGTATTGTGTGGCCCGGAATTTCTTTTTCGCAAAAGCGTGAAAAGAAAAAGAAAAATAAAGCTGAAACAACGATTGAAATTCCCGGTAATACCGAGGAAGTTACCAATCTTTTTCTCGATGCTACAACAGCAAAACTTAAGGGCGATTATGCAGGCGCTATAACCTTGTATAAATCGTGCATCGAAAAAAATCCAAAGCATTCGGCTTCGATGTATGAGCTTGCGCAGCTTTATTTTACAGCGGCCGATTTTACCACGGCGGCTTCGTATGCCGAGCAGGCATCGGAACTGGAACCAGGAAATAAATGGTACAAATTGCTGTTGGTCGAAATTTACGGTAAAGCCGACCGCAAAAAGGAATTGCTAAAAACCTGCGAAGACATGGTAAAAATGGACCCGAACAATGTTGATTTTTTGTTCGAGCTTTCCAATGCCTACCTGATGAACGAGGACGGCGATGGTGCCATAGATACCTACAATAAAATTGAGGAAATTATCGGCGTTTCGGAGGAGATTTCGTTAAAGAAACAACAGATATACCTGATTTTAAAGAAAGCAGATAAGGCTGCCCAGGAACTCGAAAAACTCATCATCCAGTTTCCCGAGGAGGAAACCAGGTATAATTCGATGCTTGCCGAAATGTACATGAATGCCGGAAAGCCCGACCAGGCTGTTGTGTATTACCAGAAAATCCTGGAAAAAGATCCTACTAATCCTTATATCCATATCAGCTTATCCGATTATTACAGGCAAAAGGGAGATATTAAGCGTACGTTTGAAGAATTAAGACTTGGCTTTGCGAATCCTGCACTTGATATTGACACCAAAATCAGGGTATTGCTAACCTATTTTACGGCAGCTGATGTTTACAATGCCAATAAGCCTGAAATTATTAATCTTGCTGAGATACTGGTTAAAACTCACCCTGATAACGCAAAGGCTCATTCCATGTACGGTGATTTTCTGCTTGATGACAAAAAATATGCAGAAGCCCGCGATGAATACCGAAAGGTGATTGCCATTGACAGCAGCCGTTATGCCGTTTGGGAAACTCTTTTAAATACCGAGATACAACTTTCTGATTACGAAGCATTGGAAAAAGAAGGCAGCAGGGCTGTTGAATTATTTCCCTTATTCCCGGTACCATACTTGTTTAAAGGCGTTGCGCAGCTGCAGAAAAATAAATCCGAAGCCGCCGTTGAGAGCCTGAATGCAGGTGTTAAACTGGTTAGTATGAATAACACGCTGCTGGTCCAGTTTTATACTTCCCTAGGCGATGCATATAACCGGCTGAAGAATTACAAACTTTCGGATGAAAGCTACGAAAAAGCCCTGAAACTGGATCCGGAGAACAGCTATGTGCTGAATAATTATGCCTATTATTTGTCGTTGCGCAACGAAAACCTGGCTAAAGCAGAAGTTATGTCTGCAAAATCGCTTAAATTAGATGCCGCCAATCCGGCAAATATGGATACCTATGGATGGGTTTTGTTTAAACTTGGCCGCTACCCCGAAGCATTACAATGGGTCGAAAAAGCTGTGTCGGCCACAGCCTCGCCCGATTCGGATTTACTCGAACATCTCGGAGATATTTACTTTAAACTTGGTGATACTGAAAAAGCTGTGGTGAACTGGCAGAACGCACTTAATGCAGGAACCGGATCGCCGAACCTGGAGAAGAAGATAAAGGAAAGGAAACTATATGAGTAAACACATCAGGGAGTTTGCACAGCTGGCCTTAGCATTCATTGTATTTAGCGGACTAATATCCTGTTCCCCAAGCCGGAAAGCAGTGCGGGAACCCATTAAAGAACAAGGTGCCGAATTTCTAACAACCAAACTGAAAGAACATGAACTGAAATTTGATCAGTTCTCGGCTAAATTTAGTGTGACTTACCAGGTAGATCGCAAAAAGACATCAGTGTCGGGTAACCTGCGAATTGAACACGACAGCATCATCTGGATATCAATTACGCCAGCGCTGGGAATTGAAGCCGTACGCTTCATGCTTACCCCCGATTCGATTAAATATATCAACAGGCTGAGCAACACCTATTTTGTAAATAGTTTTGGGTATATCAACCAGTTGCTGAACAAAACCCTCGATTTCGATATGGCCCAGTCTTTCCTGATGGGTAACGATTTTTCGCTCTACGAATCTAATACCTTTAAGGCATCGGTCGAAAATCAGCAATACAAACTCAATACAGTCGACCGCCGTAAACTTCGCCGTTTTGTGCGCAAAAGTGAAGATGATATCAGTATCCCGATACAAAGTATCTGGCTCGATCCCGAAAGTTTCAAAGTTTTAAAGGTACTGCTCAAGGAAGCCGAGCGCGATAGCCGAAAATTTACTGCCAGTTATTCCGAATTTGAAACGGTGGAAAGCGAAATTATCCCTACCCGCCTCGATTTCAAGGTGGAAACCGATGATAAGAAAATAGGAATCCAGATCAAATATTCGAAAATCCAGCTGAACCAGGACCAGACCTATCCATTCCGGATTCCTGACACCTATACCCGAACAACTACTATTCAACCTCAGAAATAATGATCCGTAATTTCCGGCATAAAAATCCACGCTTATACCTGTTTTTATCTGGCTGTGCCATAGTTCTGCTGCTTGGGTTTGCAACCTTCAGCATGTATGCGCAAAGCGATAAAAGCAAAATGCAGAGCCGTAAATCGAAGCTCGAAAAAGAAATCGTTGAGCTAAACCGGGAACTTGAACAAACAAAACTCAATAAGTCAGCCAACCTTAACCAGCTTGTTCTGATCAATAAGAAAATAAGCAAACGCGAGGACCTGATTAATGAAATTGAAGCAGAAGTTGGCAATATCGACAACCAGGTTAAAAACCTGAACGATACCATATACCGCATTACACTGAATCTCAGTAGCCTGAAAGCTGAATATGCACGCATAATCTACTCAACATACCGGAATCGCAGCGCATACAACCGGCTCATGTTTATTTTTGCTTCTCACAATTTTAACCAGGCTTACAAGCGCCTCAAATATTTACAGCAATATACTTCCTACAGGAAAGATCAGGTAAAGTCGATTAATGAAACACAGCAGGTACTTGCAGCTAAAAAACTTGAGTTCGAGCGGCAGAAATCCTCAAAGCTTCAGCTGAAGCATTCGCAGGAGAAGGAGCGGAATGAACTGTCCAACGAAAAGACCCAGAAAGATGAGAAAATCAAAAATCTTACCTCTCAGGAAAAAACCCTGCTCGTAAAACTGCGGAATAATGAGGTGGCCCTGAATAAATTACAGATAGCTATCGAGAATGTTGTTGCCGCCGAAATAAAGAAAGCAAACGAGGAAAAGGCGCGAAAGGCGGCAAATTTAGCCAATGAGCGTAAAGCCATAGCCGATGCCGAACGCAAGGCCAAAGCCAAGGCTGAAACAGAAAATAAATCGAAGTCGAAAACGGAGTCGGGCAAAAAAATGGCTGAACCCAAAAACGAGCCGATTGCCAGGGTTGAAGAATCCCGTTCAACGGCTGCAAAGGCAGCGCCAGTAAGCACTAACAGCATGTCGGTATCGGCCGAAGATGTTGCGCTTACCGGTAGTTTTGCCGGCAACAAGGGACGACTTCCATCACCTATCGACAAGGGATCCATCATATCTTCCTTTGGTGAGCATCCGCATGCCGAATTTCAGAATATTAAAATCAAGAACAACGGGATTGATATTACATCAGCACCCGGAGCACAGGCAAAAGTGGTTTTCGATGGTGAAATATCGAGCATCATGTTCATTGCCAATCTGAATTATGTGGTTATTGTGCGGCATGGCGACTATCTCTCCGTTTATTCGAACCTCGAATCGGTTTCGGTGAAAAAGGGTGATAAGGTGAAAATACGCCAATCGCTGGGTACCGTTGCTACAGGGCAGGGCGAATCCAGGTCGAGGCTGCACTTCGAGCTGTGGCAGGGTACCATTGTTCAGAATCCCGCCAGCTGGCTTAACATTTAGCGTGGCCATAGATTATTTTGGAGCCTCCGGATCAGCTGATCCGTGGAACAGCATTATGCCCGATTCCCGAAAACTAAGATACATCACCAAACAGGTTGGCGGACATGTTTATTGCAAGAAATATATATGGATTGTGCCTGATGCTTGCTAATTAGTAAGTATTAAATTATTCATATTATGCATGTTGTATAACTCGGAAAGGAAGTATTTATATCTATTATTTTTAATATTTTTAGAACTTTTATGTTAAAAGGATCGGGAATGTGAATGTAATTGCGTTAACTTTGCGCTCTACACACTTTAAACAGACATCTATATGAGTAAAATCGGGCCAACTGAAATAATTCTTATTCTTGCCATTGTGCTCTTACTTTTTGGCGGTAAAAAAATTCCTGAACTGATGAAAGGCATTGGCAAAGGCGTAAAAAGCTTCAAGGATGGAATGAAAGAAGAAGATTCAGATGCCAAGTCGGATCCTAATACCGGCAAATAAGATTTTGTTTCAGTTCTGCAGTTTACTGAACACGCTGCCATCCTGACCAGGATACAATAACCTGGGAAATCGATATTTTGGAATACCAAAATGCCGGTTTGAGTCGTTATACTTTTTGAACAACTGATTGTGCATTAAAAAAGTAATTCACACATTTCAAAGTGTGTGTTTATTGTACTTTTAAAGGGTTTAAGTTTTAATGCCAGCGATATACCACTTGCATGGGGTATATCAGTAAACAGGAGTGAGCATTTAGCTGATAATCAAAGGTTGAGTAACCTCAATAATCCTGAAATAATTATGGCTTCACCTGAATATGGGGTGTTGGCTGTGAAAAATAAATGATAAAATATGATTAAAACAGTGAAAATTTTACTGATGACATTTTTGCTTGGGCTTACTGTTGTGGTTAATGCACAGCAAGCCGGCGATTATACTTTACCCGACAAAAAGCCCGGGGAATTGGAGTTGGTAGAAGATAATTTTATAGTAGCCGCACTCGATAGTCTGAGCACGCTCAAGTATTTCGAAAACAGCGAAAATACCATTTGCCTGCTCAACGAAAACAAGTACAATTTTTTGCCCAATTTTGTTCCTACCTATCCCGATTCGGTTTACTACTACCGCATGCAGCGGCTCGACGTAGGCTCGCCTATTAGCCTCACTTACAATCCCTATGTAAGGATGTTTATCGATTTGTATGCGAACAAAAAACGCGGAACCACTTCGAGGGTATTGGGTTTAGCCCAGATGTATTTCCCCATGTTCGAACAGCAGCTTGATAAATACAATATTCCGCTCGAAATGAAGTACCTGGCTATTGTGGAGTCGGCACTGAATGCAAAAGCGCGCTCGAGGGTAGGGGCAGGTGGTTTATGGCAGTTTATGTATTATACCGGCAAAGTTTACGGGCTCGAAGTTACATCCTATGTGGACGATCGCAATGATCCGCTCAAAGCCACAGTTGCTGCCTGCAGGCATTTCAATGATTTATACAACATGTACCACGACTGGCTTCTGGTACTTGCAGCCTATAACTCAGGTCCGGGAAATGTAAATAAGGCCATCAGGCGATCGGGTGGCAAAATGACCTTTTGGGAAATTATGCCGTACCTACCCCGCGAAACCCGCGATTATGTGCCTGCTTTTATTGCTGTAAATTATGTGATGGCCTATTCCAACGAACATAATATTTACCCGGTACTTCCCAAAATTGTTTACCACGAAACCGATACGGTAGCAGTTCACCAGCCGCTTACGCTGGGCATACTTGCCGATAAGCTCAAGTTAAGCTATTCCGATCTCGAATTTTTAAACCCTACTTTCCGCACAGGTTTTATTCCAGCTACACCGGCAAACCCATTTTATATCCGCCTGCCTCAAAAATCAATTGCTGATTTTATCAATAATGAGCCTTCGTTGTATGCCTATTACCAGTTGAAAGGCTATGACCCGAATCAGTTTAAGGTTCAGGATAACAGCGATTATGATTATGTGACCAAACGTGTTACCCACAAAGTTCGTAAGGGTGAAACCCTGGCTACTATTGCACGGCAATATGATTGCTCCACCTCCGAAATCAAAAAGTGGAACAAGCTGAAGAAATCGTCGGTAGCGCGCGGGCAATCACTTAAAATTTACGTACAGGTGAAAGAACCTGCTGTTAAAGCTAAAACACCCAAGGAAGTGCCCGCAACACTGGATGTTGCCGTAAATAACGACGCACAGGATAAGGAGAAAGCTACTGCTACCGTTGATGTAAAGACCCAAACCAGGGAAATCCCGGCAAAAATCCATGTAGTTAAAAAAGGGGAAAGCCTCGGCAAAATTGCAGCCAAATACAATGTCTCTGCATCGAACCTGATGGCATGGAACCATCTTAAAAAACAGAATGTGCTGGTTGGTCAGAAAATCAGGGTAAATGCACCGGGTAAAGCTGAAAAAGAAGAAAACCTGGCCGTAGTTACTGCCGAAAATAAATCGAAACCTGCCGATACAAGGAATACGGCTTCAGCCAAGTTTCATGTAGTTAAGAAAGGGGAAACACTTACAAAAATCTCGGCCAGCTACAATGTAACTGCCGACGAACTTGTAGCCTGGAACTCGCTCGAAAGCAAAAATCTGCTGGTTGGTCAGAAAATCAGGGTGAATGCTCCTGCTAAGACAGAAGCTGGTGAAAACATAGCTTCCAATAAAGGGAAAGAGGCAACATCAGCACATCAAAAAGCAACCCCTGCCAAATACCATGTGGTAAAGAAAGGGGAGTCGCTGACTAAGATTTCGAGTAGTTATGGCGTAACCACGGATGAACTTGTTGCCTGGAATTCGCTGGAAACAAATAATGTGATCGTAGGCCAGAAATTACGTGTAAATGCCCCCGACAGTGGAAGCAATACTACTGTGGCAGCCCAGGAAATTGCAAAACAGGATAAGTCGAAGAAAGCAGATAAAGACCTGAAGCTTGTATATTATACCGTTAAACCCGGTGATACCCTCTGGAAAATTGCCCAGCATTACGAAGGCATCACCATCGACCAGTTGAAGGAATGGAATAAGCTATCAGGCAAGGCCGGGTTAAAAGTAGGTCAGAAAATAAAAGTTATTTTGCCTGCCAGTTAATACATGGATTTCTGCAGCTAAAAATTATCTTAGCCCAAACATTCATAGGAAAATATAACTTCTGAATACATTAAAAGGCCCGGTTTAAAACAAACCCGGCCTTTTTTTATCACTGGAAGCGAAACCTGGTTTCTGCACATTTAAACTCCCATACTCAATTACAATTATCGCAGCAGCGTAACTGATCCCCGCACGGTAGCATGTGTAACAGCAGGCTCGATACCTGCAGTGTAACTTACACTATAAACATATAAACCGATGGGACTAAGCTGGCCTTTGCAGGTTCCGTCCCAGCCTTCGGCAGCATTGGTTGATTCGTAAACCAGTTGCCCCCATTTGTTGTAAATGGAAATCAGGTACGATTTTAATGTCCCGACCACCACTGGCATGAAACGCTCGTTCGTCGCGTTGTTATCGGGCGAAAAAGCATTCGGGAAAACCAGTTTAATACCACATTCGCCGATATAAACCTCGTCGCTGGCCGGGCACCATTCATTTCGCACAATAACTGAATAATCTCCGGGTTTTGTAACAAGTAAGTGGCTTAGAACCGATCCGTCGGACCACAGGTAACTGATGAAACCTGGCCCGGTAGTAAGTTTGATGGTGTCGCCGGGGCAAATAATCATATCATTTCCCAGGTTGATCACAGGCAGCGGGTTTACGGTGAGGTTTGTTGTAACAATGCTGTCGCAGCCAGAAGATGTGGAAAGGTGGTTGGTATACAAACCGCTGCTTGAGTACGTTGAATTTCCAACCACAAAAGCCTCTCCTTCGCATATGGATTTTATGATCGGCGTCGATTTCACGGGATTCACCCGGAGGTTTGTGGTAACGATACTATCGCAGTTGTAAACGGTTTGTAATGTATCGCTGTAAGTGCCTTCAGCCTGATAATTATGTTTGCCGATAACAAAACTGTCGCCACTGCATATCTCAGGGAAAATGATTAGTTGCTGTTCAGGGTGTACTGTAAGGTGCGTGGTAATGACACTGTCGCAGTTGTTGATAGTTGATAAGGTATCGGTAAAAATTCCGGTAGATGTATAAGTATGAGGACCGACAATCCAAAAATCACCCTCGCAGATACCTTTATCGCTTGTTATGTTGTAGGTTGGATTTACGATAAGGGTAGTAGCAATAATGCTGTCGCAACCTAAAGCTGTTTCCAGAGTATCCACATAGTATCCGGTTGCTGTATACACATGCGACCCGATTTTAATAATTTCGCCCTGGCAGATGGTAAATTTCTGGGAATTGAATGCAATTGGATTTACTGTTATTTGGGTGGTAATAATACTATCGCATTGAATTGTCGACAAGGTGTCGTGATAGGTGCCCGGACTATTATAGCTATGATTACCAACGGTAAAGAAGTCACCTTCGCACAGCACCGGTTTAAGGGTTATGCGTTTTAAGGGGTTCACAACCAGGTTAGTAGTTACAATGCTGTCGCATCCTGCACTGGTCTTCAAAACATCTGTGTAAGAGCCTGAAATCGTATATCTCGAAAGCCCTACCTTGCAGGTATCACCTTCGCAAATGGTAGTATTGTTCGGGGTGTTAACCTGCGAATATACATTTATTACTATACTGTCGCAGGCAGAAGTGCCACAGGTGCTTTCCCAACGGGCATAATAGGTAGTGGTTGCTGGAGGGACAGGGATGGATATTGAAGTGCCTTTTCCAATGTTTACCATACCGCAGGCCCCGGAGTACCATTTTAAGGTATCACCTAACCCACCGATTGCTGAAAGGGTTAAATTTTCATTATCGTATATGCATAGATTGTTCCGATCGGTTAGGATTGAGGTGGGTCTTTTTTTGTTACAGATTCTAAATTTTAAAATAAAACCGTCAATAACCCCATTCCATTTATCATCATAATATGCTCCATCTCCATGATCTTTGGTATACGCTCCTTTCCCCAAAGTGCCGTTACAGTAGACATAATTTTGTTTATCTATTGCCAGGCCAGATGCCAAATCGTAATCAATTCCTCCGAAATATGTTGACCATTCTAATCTGCCTATTTCTGTAAACATAATTATAAATAAATCTTGGTTCCCTCTAGATGTCGGTTGCCAATATTCAGTTGATAATTCGCGAGTAGGAAAATCTAACGATAACGTTTGTCCCAAAACATATATATTATTAAGATTATCAGCTTTTATAGAAAGTGCTTGATCCAGATCGTTTCCTCCAAAGGTTGTACACCAGAGTCGTTGGCCCTTATTATTAAATTTCAAAATATATGCATCAAAGATTTTAATATTTGTGGTTTGGTTAAAGGCGCCAGGTAATGTTTGCAGAGGGAAATCGGGTGATCTGGTTTCCCCTGTTACATAAATATTATCTAAGTTGTCAGTGCATATCGAGTTTGCAAAATCCATCGAGCTTCCCCCATAAAAAGTTGCCCATTGTCTTTTCCCTGTATGATCAAATTTCAGAATAAAAACATTCGCATTACCGACAAGATCTTTTTGATTGTAGGCATTCGCCATATATTGGATTGGAAAATTTTTAGAACTTGACAATCCCGTTATATATATATTGTTATTACTATCAAAAGCAATGGATGTACTATATTCATCCAAATTCCCTCCGTAGAACGTGGCCCATAAACGCTCACCATTTCTATTAAATTTTAATATGAAAACTTCTTTTTCTCCTGCATAATCAGGTTGGTTATAAGCACCAGATAATCCGTAGACAGGAAAATCGTTTGATCTCGTAGAACCTGTAATATAAATCTGATCTAATTTATCTATGGCTATTGCAAATGCAAATTCATCCGTGTATCCTCCATAGTAAGTAGCCCACTGTCGTTGACCAAGGCTATTAAATTTTATAACAAAAAGGTCAAGCATTCCTGCCTGATGAGGTTGAAGAAAGGAACCTGAAACACTTTGAGTAGGTAAATTGAAAGAATAAGTTGATCCTGTTATATAAATATTATTCTGGCTATCTACATTTATTAATGAATTGAATGTATTTCCGTTGGCACCATAAAAGGTAGCCCATAACAGAACACCTTTATTATTAAATTTAAGAATATAAATATCAGAAAAAACTGGAGGACCGGCATTCCAGTGTGCCCCAAGAGATTGTTGAAGGGGAAAATTTGTTGATGGGGAAACCCCAGTCATGTATAAGTTATCCTGGGAATCGGTACAAATTGAGTTTGAATAATCATCAAGTTGACCCCCATAATACGTCGCCCACACCAGCGGATCAATTACCAGGGGCTTTGTTCTGTCATATTCATCAACTTCAAACTGAACCAGCTTGTTTTTATCAATGGTGTATTTGCTTCTAACTGGTTGTTTATCGGTATTGTTGCCCAGGTAGGAGTAGAGGCCACCTTCTTCTATTGTGCCGGCAATGGTTTTGATTTTGAGTTTCGTAGCATTATCAGTTAGTGTTGTGCTTTGGGCATGAACGAATTTTATTTTTATATCCCTGTAATTCGCTTGTGGTTGCACTACAAAGTCGTATTTGATCGGTTGGCCTTTTTCGCCGGAAGTATTGGTATAAATTACCCAGTCGATGCCTTTGTAAATGTTTTTGATGGTTATTTTGCCAAACTGCTGTACACCGTAAATCCCATCGGGGCAATGGGGATAAAAGTAATTGGTAACGCCCTGGCTTGCGGGCAACTCTTTTATAACCTGATCTTTGCTAATGGATGCTCCTTCCAGGTTCATATCCATGCGGTAGTAGTAGGCTTTGCGGTTTTCTTTTTCAGGCCTTCCGGGCATAATATCTTTAACCCCGGTCCTGGTTTTTTCTTCCGGAACCTCTTCCAGCTTAAAAAACACATAACTCAAACCATTGGTGGTTATATAAATATCCAAATTACCCGTTGTTGCTTTAAAAAGTACTTGATCTGCCGGCTTGCCATCGGAGTTCGTAAATTGTCCCTTGTTTTCGACAAATTGCAACGGCTGGTTTTTAAACCAGGCTTTTGCTTCGGTAGTTTTATCAACGCCGGTTAGAGCGGCAATTAAATGGGCTGATAAAAAGCAGAATAGAATCGTAAATAAAAGCTTCATAAGGAATAACTAAAGCGGTAAAAATACGGGATTTATCTATTCCCTGTAAATGTATCCTCCTGATGTCAAAAAATATTTTTCACTTTTTGTTGGGAATGCTATTTTTTGATTTACTTTTGACCACATGGTTAAACAATTTGGTTAAACCAAGCGATTAAATGAAAAACTTATGACAACCTCAGGCGAAAATACAGAAATTCAAATACTTGTGGCTGCGCGCGAAGTATTTATTGCCAAAGGCTACGAAAGTGCCCGCATGCAGGAAATTGCCGACAGGGCAGGTATTAATAAAGCGCTGCTTCATTATTATTTCAGGAGTAAGGAAAATCTTTTCGATGCGGTATTCAGCGAAGTGGCCGCGCACTTGTTTCCGGCAGTAAGGCAGTTGCTCGAATCGGACCTGGCCATCACGGAAAAGATCAGTTTTTTTGTAAAAATATATCTGACAGCCCTGCACGAAAATCCCTACATCCCCACATTTGTAATCAATACGCTGAATTCAAATCCCGAAAGGTTCCTGAAATATATTCAGAAATCGGGTATCAACCCGATGATGCTACAGAAGCAGATAGATGGGGAAGCCGCCAGGGGACTTATCAGGCCCATCAAAGCTGAACACCTGCTGGTAAATACCATAGCCATGTGCGTGTTCCCGGTGATCGCCAGGCCTATCATCCAGAATATTTTCCAGATGAGCGATGCCGAATACCAGGCCTATCTGGAATTGCGACAAACTGAAGTCATTGATTTTGTTCATAAATCTTTAGCCGTATGAGGTACAGAACATTTATAGCTTGTTTATTTGTTGTGCTATTCGCCCAGGTAAAGGCACAACAGGCCCTCACGCTCGACGAATGCCTGGGCGCGGCGTTGAAAAACAACCCGCTCTCAGCCCAGAACGAAATTTATGCGAGTTCGAGTGACCTGCAGCAAAAAAATATCAATAACGGGAAATTGCCCCAGCTGAACCTCAACGGGCAGGCAACCTACCAGAACGAGGTTATCCAGTTGCTGGTCAGCTTACCCAATGCTCCGGCTCCAATAATTCCCAAAGCACAATACAAAATGTCGGTTGATGCCAACCAGCTGATTTACGGAGGCGGGGCCATTGATGCCCAGGGAACCATAGAGGATTATAGCCGCCAGATCAACCAGCTGAATAATGATGCCGAACTCTATAAACTTAAGGAGCGCATCAACCAGTTATATTTCAGCATTTTGCTTTCCGATCTGAACGCGGAGGTTATCAACAATACCATCAATGATTTGTCGGGCCGGCTGGTAAAAGTTAATGCATCGGTAAAAGAGGGTGTCATGCTGGCTTCGTCTGCCGATGTGCTGCAGGCCGAAATTCTTAAAGCCGGGCAGCGCCTGCTGGATGTAAAATCGCAGAAACAGGCACTCATCAGCAGTATGCAGGTGTTAACCGGGCTTACCATCAACAGTAACACACTTTTTGTGGAACCCGCCATGAGCGTGGATCTTTCGACTTATACAAACCTTCGGCCCGAGTTTGGCGTTTTTGGCCTGATGCAGCAAAAGCTCGAAGCCACCCGAAAACTCACCATTGCAAAAGAACGACCCCGGCTTTACGGTTTCGGAACGGCCGGCTATGGGAATCCCGGGTACAATTTTTTTAAGGAAGGATCTGCCTTTTTCTGCACAGTTGGCGCAAAACTCAGCTGGAATTTCTGGAACTGGAATGAAACCCGCCGGGAGAAACAAATTGTAGACCTCAGTAAAACCATCATCGAAAACCAAAAAAATGCCTACGATCTTGCAAACAAATCGCAGGTGCAGCAATACCTTGCCGATGTAGCCAAAGCTGACGAACTGCTGAAAAGCGACGAGGAAATTATAACACTCCGTAAATCAATTACACGTTCATCGGCTTCGCAGCTCGAAAACGGAACCTTAACTGCCTCCGATTTTGTATCCGACCAACTTGCAGAGGAACAGGCTTTGCTCACCCGAAACC
This sequence comes from uncultured Bacteroidales bacterium, assembly GCA_937965665.1. Lineage (GTDB taxonomy): Bacteria > Bacteroidota > Bacteroidia > Bacteroidales > UBA4417 > UBA4417. The sequence continues at coordinate 5,638 of CALCJE010000407.1, read as the reverse complement.
TTCATAAAATGCAGCTGCTGCAATCGAAGGCATTGTATAAAGCAGCAACCGGTGGTTTATAGTTCGATAGCAGCCCAAAAGCAGAAATGGATAAAATCAGAAATTTTAACTTCAAGAAATTATGAAAAGGTATTATATCACAATTGCAGGGAATGTATTGTTAATGGTTGTCTCATTGGGGTTCTCATCCTGCAGGAATAACAACAACCTGAGCGATGCCTACGGAAATTTTGAAGCGGTGCAGGTTACCGTTTCGGCTGAGAGCGCAGGGCGCATCCATTACCTGAACGTTGAGGAAGGATCGCAGCCCGATTCGGGCACTGTTGTTGCCCTGGTGGATACAGCCGACCTGTATTTGAAAAAATTGCAGCTGCAGTCGCAAAAGAAAGCCATTGCGGTTCGAAAAAGCAGCATCGAAAGCCAGGTTGCTGTTCAGCAGCAGCAAAAACAAAACCTGTTGGTGGAGAAGAACCGTGTTACCCGGTTAATTGCTGATAAAGCAGCCACGCCCAAGCAACTCGATGATATTAACGGGGCTATCGACCTGGTGGATAAACAGGTGGAAAACATCAACACCCAGAATGCCGGCATTGTTGAAGAAATGGAAATTGTGGACAGGCAGATTGCCCAGGTAAATGAATCACTCCGCAAATGCTATATCCGCAACCCGGTAAAAGGCACCGTATTGAATAAGTTTGCCGAAGCCGGCGAAGTGGCAGCCCCGGGTCGGGCGCTTTATAAAATTGCCGATCTTAGCGTAATGGAACTCAAGGTTTATATCTCCGGGAGCCAGCTTCCTGCTGTAAAACAGGGCCAACAGGTGGAGGTTTTAATTGATAAAGATCAGAAAACTAACCGCAAACTTACCGGCGTGGTAAGCTGGATATCGCCCAAAGCTGAATTTACACCCAAAATTATACAAACCAAGGAGGAACGCGTAAACCTGGTGTATGGCGTTAAAATAAGGGTACCAAACGACGGAAGCCTGAAAATTGCCATGCCGGCCGAAGTAAATTTTACGCAGACCAATTAATTACGCTTGTCAAGCAACATTTTACCGACTGAATCATTATTCCAAACCAGTATAAACCAAAACCTGAATTTATGAAAATCATCATCACCGCAGCATTATTTGCAATTTCAGTGGCATTTGCCGGCAATGTAAAAGCACAGTCGAAGGCTGACAAAATTATCGGCTATTACCTGACTTACGACGACGACACCCATGCTGAAAAGTCGCAGGTTCAGATTTATAAAGACGCCAATGGCAAGTATTATGGAAAAATAGTCTGGCTGAAAGAACCCCTCAAAAACGGAAAACCCAAGGTTGACGACAAAAATCCGGAAGCAAAACTGCAAAACCGTGCCATCATCGGGCTCGAAATGCTGAAAGGCTTTAAGTATAATGCATCGGACGACGAATGGAGTGAAGGCACCATTTATAACCCTTCGAGCGGTAAAACATACAACTGCTATATGAAATTTGAGTCGGGTACCAAGTTAAAAATACGCGGGTATATCGGCGCATCGTGGATGGGTTTGGGTAAAACCGCTGAGTGGACCAAAGAACCGGCTTTGCGAAAATAACTTTAATAAGACAGAAAAGGGGAGGAGAATCAGCGTGTTTATATAGAAATAGGTCATTCGATGGTCATTCAATTGTTGTGCAATGGTAAATCGGAGACCAACCAGCAAAAAATGATCCTTGTGTTTTTATTTCATAGGAAATACACCTCCTGTTTCCCTTCCCTTAGTTACAGAAAATATGCCATCCAATATTTCAATACAAGTTTCGGGGCTTGCCAGGCATTTCGGCAATAAAACTGCGTTGAACGATGTCTCGTTCGATGTAGCCAAAGGCGAGTTGTTTGGTTTTATCGGTCCTGATGGAGCCGGGAAAACAACGTTGTTCCGGATTCTTACCTCACTGCTGCTGCCCGATGCCGGTTCAGCTACCGTTGAGGGGTTGGATGTGGTGAAGGATTATAAAAAGCTTCGGGAAATCCTGGGATATATGCCCGGCCGTTTTTCGCTGTACCAGGATTTGTCAGTTGAGGAAAACCTGCGTTTTTTTGCCGGTATTTTTCGCACCACGCCCGAAGCCAATTACGATCTGGTTAAAGATATTTACAGCCAGATTGAACCTTTCAGGAAACGGAAAGCCGGTAAACTCTCGGGAGGAATGAAGCAGAAACTTGCATTATCATGCGCCCTGATTCATAAACCCGAAGTGCTTGTGCTGGATGAGCCCACCACGGGTGTTGATGCTGTTTCGCGCATCGAATTCTGGGAAATGCTGGCGCGGCTGCGAAGCAGCGGGATCACCATCGTGGTATCGACGCCGTATATGGACGAAGCCTCGCGTTGCGACCGGGTAGCGCTGATTCAGAATGGAGGCATTATGAGCATTGATACCCCGGCTGCCATCCGGAAAAACTTCGGCCGGGCACTCTGGGCTGTGAAAGCTGACGATGCCTATCGTTTGCTGGCCGATTTAAGGCGTTTTAAAGCCGGCAGGAGCGCTTTCCCGTTTGGGGAATATATTCACCTGGTGCCCGACGACGAGCGCCTTAAACCCGCCGAAATTGAATCATACCTGCAGGCATTGGGTCACAGCCATATTTCCGTCAGGCAGATTGAACCCTCCATAGAGGATTGTTTTATGGAAATGATGAAAGATAGTGAATAATTAACAGTGAATAGTGAAGAGTTTTGGGGTTTTAACAGTTGTTGCCACCATACAACGAAATGTGTCCAAAATCCCTAAAGTAACCCCAACTACCGAATACAGATGCCGATTATTGAAGTAGAAAACCTGGTTAAAAAGTTTGGCCATTTTGTGGCCAACGATCATCTGACCTTTTCGGTGGATGAGGGGGAGATTTATGGTTTCCTGGGCGCAAACGGTGCCGGGAAAACCACGGCAATGAAAATTCTCTGTGGCTTATCATCGCCTACGTCGGGTAAAGTAAAAGTTGCCGGCTACGATGTTTACCGGCAGTCGGAAATGATTAAGAAACGCATAGGATACATGAGCCAGCGGTTTTCGCTTTTCGATGACCTGTCGGTGTGGGAAAATTTCCAGTTTTTCGGTGGCATTTACGGGCTAACAGCCGCTCAAATCAGGCAGCGCACTACCGAACTGCTGGGCAGGCTGGGCCTCGAAGGTGAGAAGAAACAATTGCTGGGTTCACTGCCCCTGGGCTGGAAACAAAAGCTGGCATTTTCGGTAGCTATCATTCACAAACCATCCATTGTATTTCTCGATGAGCCTACCGGTGGCGTTGACCCGATAACCCGGCGACAGTTCTGGGAAATTATTTACGAAACCGCCAGCCAGGGCATCACCGTTTTTGTTACCACCCATTACATGGACGAAGCCGAATACTGCCAGCGGGTAAGCATTATGGCCGATGGCCGCATTGTGGCACTCGACACCCCATCGAACCTGAAAGCACAATACCAGGTAAATAATATTGAGGAGGTTTTCCTCAGGATTGCCAGAAACTAAAGTAATTTCGGATGTCGGATGCCAGATGTCGGAATTATTTCCGGATTTGGGATTTGGGCAGGCACATCATACATCCGACATCATAAATCGCAAATTACATGAAAGGATTTATCATCAAAGAGTTTTACCATATTTTCCGCGACGTACGGTCGATGTTGGTGCTTTTTGGTATGCCGGTGATACAGGTTTTGTTATTTGGTTTTGCACTTTCCACCGAAGTAAAAAACGCCCCCGTGGCCATTATCGACCACTCCAACGACCAGGTTACCAGGGCCATCACCACTAAACTGCTTTCTTCCGGGTTTTTTATCCTTAGCGACCAGGTGCCGGGCGAAGCGCATATGGAAGAGGTGTTCAGGCATGGCAGGGTGAAGGAAATAATTGTTTTTGAAAGCGATTTTGCAAAGAAACTCGAAAAGGACAAACAAGCCGGCATACAGGTGATAGCCGATGCCAGCGACCCCAATACAGCTAACCTGCTGGTAAATTATACTTCGGGCATTATTTACGACTACCAGCAGGAATACCTTAAAGGCTTCACGATACCGGTAACGGTTTCGGCCCAGTCGCAAATGATGTACAACCCCGATCTGAAAAGCGTTTTTATGTTTGTACCGGGCGTCATCACCATCCTGCTGATGCTGATTACCGCCATGATGACCTCCATATCCATTGCCCGCGAAAAAGAAATGGGCACCATGGAGATTCTGCTGGTATCGCCCATGCGGCCTATACAGGTTATTGCAGGCAAGGTGCTGCCCTATGTTGTACTTGCATTTGCCAATGCACTTACCATATTGCTGCTCAGTTATTTTGTGCTTGGCATGCCGGTAAAAGGCAGCCTTGTACTGCTGCTGGCCGAAAGCATGTTGTTTATCATTATGGCGTTGTCGCTGGGTATTTTTATTTCGACAGTGAGTAAAAGCCAGCAAATGGCCATGATGCTTTCGATGTTTGCACTTATGCTGCCTACCATTCTGTTAAGCGGTTTTATTTTTCCTATCGAGAATATGCCGGTACCGCTGCAGGTAATCAGCAATGTAATGCCGCCCCGCTGGTTCATTATCATTGTGAAGTCCATCATGATTAAAGGCCTTGGATTTCAGTATATCTGGAAGGAAACCCTGATTATCGCCGGAATGGCCCTGTTCTTTATCGCGCTGAGCATTAAGAAATTTAAGATCAGGTTGGAGTAGGATTGCGAAGGGTGAAGGAGCGAGGGGCGAAGGGTGAACAGGCGAAAGGAGAGGGGCGATTGGAAGGTGATCGGGAGTTTGTGAAAATAAGTGGATAATTCATTTCTGAAAGAAGAAAATACCTTGAAAATAATTCTGTACATATTGCAAAAAGAGTTCCGGCAGATTTTCCGAAACAAGACCATGTTGCCGATTATTTTCGTGATTCCGATCGTGCAATTGCTGATACTGGCATTTGCGGTAACGTTCGAAATTAAGAACATAAACCTGGTAATTGTGGATCAGGATCATTCGGTAGCTTCGCGACAGCTGGTTTCAAAATTTACGGCGCCACCCTTTTACCATATCAAAGCCTATTGCGACACTTACCTGCAGGCGGAAGAATTGCTGAAAACCGGCAAGGCCCACCAGATTCTGATTATCCCCACCCGTTTCGAACGCGATCTGCAAACCGAAACCAGTGCCTCGGTTCAACTGATAACCAATGCTATCGACGGAAGTGCTGCCGCCATCATGAATGCTTATGGGAATTCCATTATTATGGACTATAACCAGGATATCCGTATTGAGCAGGCCGGGGGCGCTGAAGCCAGGCAGCCTTTCGATATCCGGTATTCGTACTGGTTTAACCCCGAACTCGATTATAAAACCTATATGGTACCCGGCATACTGGTGCTGCTGGTAACCATTATCGGCATGTTTTTATCCTCCATGAACGTGGTGCGCGAAAAAGAAATGGGAACCATTGAGCAAATCAATGTTTCGCCGGTAAAAAAGTACCAGTTTGTGATCGGGAAACTGCTGCCCTTCTGGTTTATTGCGTTGTTCGAACTGGCATTCGGGCTTACGCTGGCGCGGATCATTTTTGGTATCCCGATACTGGGCAGCCTCTGGCTTATATTCGGTGTGGCATCGGTGTACCTGTTGGCCG
>CALCJE010000406.1 GCA_937965665.1 uncultured Bacteroidales bacterium | reverse complement strand
GCAGATTTATCAAGAAAATGCAATGCTTTTAACAATGGTGTTTTATAATCGAGCGCTTCGCCGGTGTATGAAATAAATATAGTCGGAATGATAAGTGTATTTTCCATAACAAATGCGGGCGATGACGGATCCCAGGCCGTATAACCACGGGCCTCGAAGGTATTACGGATACCACCACTTGGGAAACTGGATGCATCAGGTTCCTGCTGTACCAGCAAGGCGCCTGAGAAAACCTCAATTGCTGATCCACGCCCGGTAGGTGTGGCAAAAGTATCATGTTTTTCGGCAGTACTCTCAGTGAGTGGCTGGAACCAGTGGGTATAATGTGTAGCGCCCAGGCTCATTGCCCAGCTTTTCATTCCCATGGCAATCTGGTCCGCCAACTTCATATCAATGCGTTTTCCAAGGTCAATTGCGTCAATAACGGCTCTGTAGGCTTCCTTTGGAATGTACTTCTCCATTTTGGCCCTGTCGAAAACATTAATTCCAAAATAATCAGAAACTTTCTCACCGGGAGGCGTAACTTCTACCGGTTTCCTATTGAGTGCATTTTCTAATGCCTTAAATCGTAACGTTGCCATATGATATCCGTTTTAAATATTTATGCAAAAATACTACTTTTTTTAATCAACTATATATTTTTTTAACCATTATCGACTTTTTTTATATTTTTTTTTATTCAATACCCTATTATTTCATAGTATCACTTAATTTTTTATACTTTTTCCTTGAGACAACATTATTTTTAATAGCCTGAAATTTTAGAAAGCAACCTTCAAAAAATCTTGTTTGAATTTTGGATAAACATTAACAAATTTCACCTGATTACTTCATATTAAATCGCCGGTTATCAGCCGGCTTAATGCTTTTTTTTACGAAACTCTGCATTTTAATATAAAGCGCTGTGAATTGGACACAAACTGTAATTCAAATATATTTTTATGTTTTTTAATATTTATTTATTGTTTTTCAATAATTAATATTAATTTTGCAGCCTAAATCAAAAAACACAATCACCATGGAAATCAAAATTACAACCGCACAGATTCTAAAAATACTATATATCCTTTCGTGGATCATATTTGTAGGAGTTTGCGTAGAAGCCGGAGGATATTTATTCAATGCGTTCTTTACACTGATGCTCAATCCTGCAGGAGCCAGTAAATTCTGGCAGGAGGTGGATTTGTCAGGTCTGTATTATTTCGACCGCGGGTATTTTATAACCGTTACTTTGATTATGGTCATTGTAGCGGTACTAAAGGCTTTGATGTTTTACCTGATTGTTAAAATACTGCACGATAAAAAACTGAATCTCGCCCAGCCTTTTAACCGGGAAGTCGGGCGGTTTATTTCTCATTTATCGTACCTTTCTTTCGGGATAGGCATCTTTTCGTGGTGGGGCGTTAAACACACGATATGGCTTGTCGGGCAAGGCGTTACAATGCCTGATATAGAACAATTACACCTGGGTGGGGCCGACGTTTGGATTTTTATGGGAATAATACTTTTCGTGATTTCCCAGATTTTTAAGCGTGGAATTGAAATACAGGAAGAAAACGATTTAACGGTTTAAACCATGTCAATAGTCGTAAACGTAGATGTAATGATGGCAAAACGGAAAATGTCGCTGAATGAACTTTCCGAAAAAGTGGATATTACACTTTCGAACCTTTCAATTCTTAAAACAGGTAAGGCAAAAGCTATACGGTTCAGCACCCTTGAAGCTATTTGTAAAGCACTCGATTGCCAGCCGGGGGAAATATTGGAATTTGTTCCCGACGACAAAAAACCGTTGAATAGTTAATGTTCTGCATTTTAAGTGCTTGGTAATCCCAGGTAGGAAGAAGCCCGATTATAAACTTTATGCCTGGGTTATAAAAGAAACCGTTGCAGGGAAAATAAAGCTCGCTGAAAAAGCCGCACACTCTGATATGTAACTATTACCTACAATTCAAGTTCGCGGGAGGGATCCCAGTAGATTTCCTGAAAATTTACAACCTGATCGTTAACAACCCTTACACCCTCGTTTTCGAGCAGTTGCTTCATCATTTCCGGGGCACCAAAATGATGTTTCCCAGTGAGCAGGCCATTTCGGTTAACAACCCGGTGGGCAGGTATATGTTGCAGCATATGATGGGAAGCATTCATGGCCCAGCCTACCATGCGCGACGAGCCGCCTGTGCCCAGGTAGCGCGCAATGGCGCCGTAGGACGTAACCCGGCCATGCGGAATAAGCGCAACAACAGCATATACTTTTTCGAAAAAAGAGATTTCTTCCACCACCTTTCAGAATTGGAGAAGTAAAAGTAAAGCTAATTCGTCCCGGAAGGAATTTCCCGATGAAAAATTATGCTTCGTTCAGCTTAAACCTGAGGTATTTTATAGTCAGCCCTTGTTCAAGCCATATCTTTTCATAATGAGTCTGCACATCAATTACATCTTTAACCTCGGGATCATCAGGAGTTGCATACAGATCGGAATTGTTGTACAATAAAGTATGACCATATTCCCTGATAACCTCCAGGGTATATTCGTAAAACATATCATTATCCGTTTTCAGATGAATAATGCCTCCGGGTTTCAGAACCTGCCGGTATCTCTCAATAAACTGGGGGGATGTAAACCGCTTGCTGTGACGAGGGCTGTTGGGCTGTGGTTCGGGAAAAGTGATCCATATTTCATCAATTTCACCGGGCCCGAAAACTTTTGCAATATTTTCGGCGCGTATGCGTACGAAAGCCACGTTGGCACGGCTATCCTCATTGCTGGTTTTTGCGCCACGCCACATGCGGGCTCCTTTTTTATCGATACCTATAAAATTCCGCTCAGGGTATTTTGAGGATAAATCGACAGTATATTCGCCTTTACCACAGCCCATTTCGATAATCACAGGGTTGTTGTTATTGAAAAAGCGGGTATTCCAGTTGCCACGCAAAGAAAATCCGGCGGAAAGCTCTTCCCAGCCGGGTTGAAAAAAGTGATTAAATGTTTCATTTTCAGCAAAGCGCTGAAGTTTTCTTTTAGCCAAAACTATATGATTTGAGAAGAGATGCCGGGCGCGTAATAATTTCGAAGCCTAGCCCCTGTTTTTTTTCAGTATCCAGGATGAAGCAAAACCTGATTTTTTAACTTCATCAAGCTGTTGCTGGGCTTCGTTATAGGAACTGAATCCTTTCATGCTCACAATATAAAGACCACCGGGAGTAGTATCAATAATTGCGGCCGGGTAGCCCTGTTCGCGAAGTTCTCCAACTAACTTCACTGCATTGTTCTGATCCCTGAAAGCGCCGCCAATTACAAAAAATTGCTGATCTGAAGGCAATTCAGCAGCTACAACAGCTTCGGTTTTTGCGGTTATTTTAATTTTATCAATCTCAGCATTCGAAACCGCGCCGGGTTCAAAAGAAATATTCTCAGCACCCATCACAGCAGCAGGAGATTGAATTACCTGCTTTGGCTGCTCACTTTGCCTGATCGGGGCTGCTGTAGTATTAACAGGAACAGTTTTGCCCGGGGTTGAACGAACCCAGGAGAAAATCCCTGTATAGTTGTGTACGTAGTTGTCGATCATATTGCCATTCACTGAACCCCAGAGAACAAAAGCAATAAAGGGCGCCAGTACTGCTGCCCATTTGAGTGTTTCGGGCACCAGGCGGCGTAATTTCGAGTTGCGGTCCCTGAATTTCGATGATTGTACTTCGGGAATAACAACAGTCTGCATACCGGCGGTTTTGCCAATAAATACAGGCAACCCGAAAGCATCAGGATTAAAATTCAGTTCCAGCGAGGGTTTAAATTCCAGCCGGCCCGAGGCATTCATAAAAAGTTCACCAATTCCCTGTAACATTACTTTTTCGCCTTTATGAATTGCATCGAGGCATATTTCGACCCATTTCTTTATTTCGTAAAGCGCTTCACGATACGAGGTATTTTGAACAGATGCTATGTGATTGGCTAATAGACCATCGTTGGCAGCAAGTCCTGAGTTAAAAGCGAGTGTGCCCGATGGCGGGAAAAATTCGTGCGAGGTATGTATAATCCTGGCAGGAATGTTAGCTTTAATGAAGCCTCCAAGCCCGGGAACGATCACACATTCGTGATGGTACAGTAAATCAGCAATATGCCTTGTTATCATTGAAATTTATGACTTTTTAATCTGCTAAGATATAACAATCGGACCTAAAATATCAAGCATTGTTAGTAAGTTTCAGTAAATCTTCGGGCACATCAATGCCAATAGTCTCAATATCAGTTATGGCAGTATGAATGCTGTAACCGTGGTAAAGCCAGCGTAATTGCTCAAGCGATTCGGCTTCTTCGGGGGGCGCTGCCGTAAGGTTCAGTATTTCTTTAAGCGCTGCCGACCTGTATGCATATAGCCCTATGTGCCTGTAATAATCGTGATGATCGCACCAGGCATCCTGCGTTATTCCGCGCAAATACGGAATTGGCGAACGGCTGAAATACAGCGCTTTACCCTGGTCGTCGGTAACCACTTTTACAACATTCGGATTAAAAAGATCATCTGTATTTTCAATTTTCCGTATAAGGGTGCCTATAACTACCGCGGGATTATTGAATAATGAAACGGCTAGATCTATCTGAGAAGGATCGATGAAAGGTTCATCTCCCTGAATATTAACAATAACATCATACGGGCATTTGCCCATAAACGAAAGATTATCAACCACTTCTCCAATCCGTGAGGTGCCCGAAACATGTGATTCGGAGGTCATCATTACTTCACCTCCGCACTCCTTTACATGGTCAAAAATACGCGCATCATCAGTCGAAACAATTACTCGGTCGAGTACTGAAGTTTTGAGGGTTTGTTCATACACCCGCATGATCATGCTTTTCCCGTCGATCAGCACCAACGGTTTACCCGGGAAGCGGCTTGAAGCATACCGGGCCGGAATAACACCTAAAGTACTTATCGACATGCTAATTCTTTTACAATACCTGTATTAATAAGCCCTGGCGAAGATAACCCTTTGCCTGGAAGGTCTCCCGGTGCGGATACATTTGCCTTCTTCAAGTTTACCATCAATAGGAATCAGCCTGATGGTTGCTTTTGTTTCCTCTTTAATCAGTTGTTCGGTTTCGGAGGTTCCATCCCAGTGTGCAGAAATAAATCCGCCCTTACCATCCAGTTGAGCCACAAATTCGTCCCAGGTGTCGACTTTATACGTGTTTTCTTCACGGAAATCGTAGGCTTTCTGAAAGAGGTTTTCCTGTATGTTTTCGAGCAGGTTAATGATTTTATGTTCAATATCTGTTAACTGGAACACCGATTTTTCGAGCGTATCGCGGCGGGCAACTTCCACAGTACCGTTTTCGAGGTCGCGGGGGCCGATAGCCAGGCGAACCGGTACTCCTTTAAATTCGTATTCGTTGAATTTCCAGCCGGGTTTTTGCGTTGAACGGTCGTCGTATTTAACGCTGATGCCCAACGCCTTCAGTTTCTTAACTATTTCATTTACCTTTTCCGAAATCTGCGCCAGTTGCTCATCGGTTTTATAAATCGGGATGATAACAACCTGTATAGGAGCCAGTTTTGGAGGGAGAACCAGACCGTGATCGTCGGAATGAGTCATAATTAAAGCACCCATAAGTCGTGTTGAAACACCCCATGAGGTTGCCCAAACATATTCCAGCTTATTTTCTTTACTCAGGAACTGCACATCGAAGGCTTTGGCAAAATTCTGACCCAGGAAATGTGATGTACCGGCCTGCAGGGCTTTACCATCCTGCATGAGGCCTTCAATACAGTATGTTTCGATAGCGCCGCCAAATCTTTCGTTGGCCGATTTTACACCTTTAAGCACCGGCATAGCCATCCATTTTTCGGCAAACTCGGCATATACATTGATCATTTTTTCGGTTTCCTCAATAGCTTCAGCCTCGGAAGCATGCGCAGTATGGCCTTCCTGCCATAAAAACTCGGCAGTACGCAGAAATAGTCGTGTACGCATTTCCCAGCGGACCACGTTGGCCCATTGGTTTACAAGTATAGGCAAATCACGGTACGACTGTATCCAGGTGCGGTAGGTATCCCAGATAATTGTTTCGGAAGTGGGGCGCACAATGAGTTCTTCCTCCAGTTTTGCATCCGGGTCAACAACAACACCTTTACCATCGGGCGAATTTTTTAAGCGGTAATGGGTAACTACGGCACACTCTTTGGCAAATCCTTCAACATGCGAAGCTTCTTTGCTGAAAAATGATTTTGGGATAAAAAGAGGGAAATACGCATTCTGATGCCCGGTTTCTTTAAACATATCATCAAGAACTCTCTGAATTTTCTCCCAGATTGCATAGCCATACGGTTTTATAACCATACAACCCCTTACAGCTGAGTTATCAGCCAGTTCAGCCTTAATAACGAGTTCATTATACCATTGTGAGTAATTCTCTTCGCGTGATGTGAAATCTTTTGCCATTTTGTAATTTGTGGTATGATAATTGTGCTTTTACAGGTACTTACAGGCAACAAAATTACAAAAAATATTGCTCTGAATACATACCAATCCGCTTTGTAAAAAGCATAACACAGGAGGTCATCATGAAACACATTTTAATTTTAACGGCGGTAATGTTGATGGTGTCGGCATGTACCACATCGTACCAGGCTACCGGATACGATGATGTATATTATACGCCCAACAGCCAGCCAGCAGTTGTTCAACACACTGTTACGGTAAAAACCACGGAGCAAAATGTGGCTGCAGTACCTGATACCGGGTATTATGATAACCAGCAATATGCATCCGGAAATAATGCGTATCCTGATACCAATTATGCAGCTTCGCAATATTACGACGAATCGTACGAAACACGTATCAACAGGTTTGAGGAGCCTTATGTTTCCACCTCATATTACAGCGATATTTTCACCGCTCCTTATTACTACTACGATTCAAGTCCATGGCACTGGGGTTTATCCCTGAGTTTTGGCTATGGCTACCCATATTATGGTTATGGATACGGCTATCCATATTATGGCTACCCATATTATGATTATTATCCATACTACGGCTATGGCTGGGGATGCGGATATCCTTATTATGGCTACAACGATTACTGGTATGGATATAACAATGGTTATTATCATGGGTATTACGATGGATCGAATGGATATTATCCATACGGCTATGCTTCGGAATATGGCCACAGGGGTTCGGTAGGCAGTTCGGGTTATTCGGCTCGTGGCACCAACAGCAACAGGCAGGGCGATCCCGGATCAGTTTCGGGAAGAACAGGATCAACTACAAATACAAATACACCGAGAGGTACCGCAGCTATTACTACTGGCGAAAAGACAGCACCAGCCAATGCAGTGCGTGGTAACGAAACTTCAGCAGGTACAAGACAGGGAGCTGCAGTTGCAGCAGGCGCCCAGGACAGCAGAGCCGCAGCAGCAGCCAATGGCTCTTCAAATCCAGGCGTAAGGGGACAAAGCCCAAGCGGAAGCAGCGATGCCCGCTACGCTACTCCTGCAGCGAACAGCCAACGGGCAGTTACCGGTACTGCAGCACCACAACGCAGGTACCAGTATACTTCCCCTTCGCGTAGCAACCAGAATGCCAGCGGCCAGAACAATGCAAATCCGGCCCGTAGCAATACCCAAACGTATACCACCCCTGAATATAGCCGTCCGCGGTCAGGCCAGGAATATACATCACCCAAATACCGCAATACGCAGCCTTCGGGTAACGAGGCCAACCCTAATGCAAGGGTAACCCAGCCGACTTACAGTACTCCGCAGCAAGGAAATGAAAACCGCTCGTATTCGCAACCTTCTTATCAAAGACCAACCCAGTCGAGGTCGAACGAGAGCTACTCAGCACCTCGTTACAATTCCTCGCCTCAACCCTCCAGATCCAATACCTACTCGTCGCCACAGCCTTCGCGCTCCAACAGCTATTCGCCACCTGCACGCAGCAGCGCACCGTCACGCTCGAGCGACAGCTACACGCCTTCAAGAAGTTCATCATCAGGTTCGGGCGGCAGCTACACGCCATCGCGGAGTTCATCATCAGGATCGAGCGGAAGCTTTTCACCATCCAGAAGTTCATCGCCAAGTTCGGGAGGAAGTCCTTCGGGCGGAAGCCGCAGTTCTTCATCAGGTTCAGGCAGCGGTGGCCGCAGGTAAACTGATAAAAATCCAAATATAAGTCCCTTGTTTTACGACCTGCAAACCAGAATGGTTCAACCCTTTTGAGCTATGGATTGCAGGTTATTTTTTACCAAAATTCAAATGTTATGAAAAAGATACCTGCATTAATAAGCACAATAGTGACAGTAATGTTGTTTTCGGGCACATTATTCGCACAAAATCAGAACGATGCGCTGCGATATTCACTCATCAATTATGGAGGCTCGGCAAGGTTCTTAGGCTTGTCGGGGGCTTACGGTGCTGTAGGTGCTGATTTCACCTCGCTGAGCCAGAATCCGGCCGGCTTAGGGCTTTACCGGAAATCGGAGTTTGCCATCACCCCTATGCTCTCCTCGAACAACACTACCAGTGACTTTTTGAGAGAATCAAATGAAGATTCGAGAACTACCATGTACCTGGGCAATGTTGGCTATGTATATTCGCAGAATATGAACGGACGTTCCGGCGCTCTGGTACAGCTAAATTTCGGCTTCGGTATCAATATGCTGAATTCATACAGCAACCGCATGGTTTTATCGGGGTTCAATAACTATAATTCACTGATGACCAGTTATGTGAACCAGGTAAACGCTTCAGGCGATCCGCTCAGTAGCTGGGACAATTATGGCGCAGGCCTGGCCTACGATGTGGACCTGATTTTCTGGGATTCGATTTCACCAACAAACCAGAGATGGGCTGCGGATATGGGAAACGGGGGCGTTTACCAGGTAAAGACCGTTGAAACCTATGGCAGTTCGAATGAAACCGTGCTGAGCGCTGCTGCCAACATCTCCAATAAATTTTTCCTTGGCGTTACTTTCGCCTTCCCTTACATCAGGTACCACGAGGACAGCAGGTTAACAGAAACCGACACCAAAGGGCTCAATTCATATTTCGACTCTTTCGACCGGTATGAATATGTGGACACACGGGGCGCAGGATTCAACTTTAAAGCCGGTTTTATATTTATGCCTGTTGATTTTATCCGGATCGGCGGATCGATACATACACCAACCAATTATTACAATATGAGTGATAACTATGGTGCAAGTATGAATTCATATTTCGACAATGGCAATCATATGTCGAAAACGCCTGCCAATGGTTACTTCAATTATGATCTTAAAACTCCGCTCAGGGCTACTGGCAGCCTGGCATTTATAATCGGGAAATACGGGCTTATAAGTGCTGATTACGAATATATTGATTATTCGGATGCAAGACTCGGCTCGCATGATTATAGCTTTTCGAATGAAAATAGCGCCATACGTTCCGATTTCAAGACTGCCAATAATTTCAGAATTGGCGCCGAAATTAAAGCAGGCATAGCCGCATTCAGGGGTGGATATAGTTTTTATGGAACGCCTTATGTGGGCTCCGACTCGGAAGGCGACCGCAATGGCTACTCTTTTGGGGTAGGAATCAGGGATAAAGGTTATTTTGTAGACTTTTCGTACAACCATATGAAATCCAATGCTTATTACTACCTGTACGGAGAATCTCCTGAATCGTATAATACTATTAAGACCAATGCATACAGCCTTACATTGGGGTTCCGTTTTTAGGTTAGGTTGAATAATTCGTATGCTCTTGATGCTCATTTAGCGATTAAGAATCCCGCTTTCGCGGGATTCCTTTTTTTTATCGAAAACCAAAACTGAATGCTGAATAATTAAAGCATAAGAAAAGCAAGGCCAATAAGCGCCATTGCCGACAAAAAAGCTTTACGGGTTTGTACAGAAAAGCACTTGCGGGCTACCGGCATCCAACCCCTGGCAAATGTTATTTAAAACCTTATTTGATAATATTTGTTACTCCTATAAAACCATGCAACGCATAAAACACATCAATATAAAATGCAACTCAATATCCCTGAAACAACTCAAAAACGAATACTTATTGCCGGCGGAGGCTTCGCCGGCCTTAAACTGGCCAGCAAGCTAGCCAGCAGCAACTTCCAGGTTGTACTTATTGATAAAAATAACTTTCACCAGTTTCAACCGCTTTTCTACCAGGTTGCAACAGCGGGTCTCGAGCCAAGCGCTATTTCATTCCCTTTGCGAAAAATATTCCAGCGCTCGCAAAATGTAATTATCAGGGTAGCCGAAATTACATCGGTGCACCCCGAAAAAAAAGAAGTCATAACCACGCTTGGAGCTGTGAGCTACGATATTTTAGTGCTTGCCATGGGCGTTGATACCAATTTTTTTGGTATGAAACAGGTAGCTCAACATGCCATTCCCATGAAATCGGTTGCCGAAGCCCTAAGTTTGCGAAACCGCATTTTGCAGAATTTTGAAGATGCCCTGATTGAAACTGACCCTGAAAAACAAAAAGCATTGCTCACCATAGTGGTTGTGGGCGGTGGCCCAACGGGCGTTGAAGTTTCGGGGACACTGGCCGAGATGAAAAAATTCATCCTACCCAAGGACTATCCCGAACTCGATTTCAGCAAAATGCAGATTTACCTGGTCGAAGCCGGTAGCCGGCTTCTGAGCGGGATGACCGAAAAATCATCGGCACAAGCCGCAAAATACCTCGAAAACCTTGGGGTGCATGTGCTCTGTAATGCACAGGTTGGCGATTATGATGGCGAACAGGTAAATATTGGTAAAGATTTGAAAATTGCAGCCAGAACCCTGGTTTGGGCGGCTGGGGTAACCGGAAAACAAACGGACGGATTGCCTCCAGAACTATATGTGAGAGGAAATCGTATTAAAGTGAATGCATTTAACCAGGTTGAAGGTTTTGATAACATTTACGCGCTGGGCGACTATGCATTTATGACTGAAAAGAATTATCCGAACGGGCATCCGCAGGTAGCCACGCCGGCCATACAACAGGCACGTTTACTGGCCCGCAACCTGAAACGGCTGCAACAAGGCAAATCCATGAAACCATACACCTATTTTAACCGGGGTTCCATGGCAACGGTGGGCCGTAACCTGGCTGTTGTTGAGCTTCCGTTTATAAAATTTTATGGATTTTTCGCCTGGTTAACCTGGATGTTTGTTCACCTGATGGCCATTGTAGGCGTTAAAAACCGGGTGCTTGTTTTTATAAACTGGTTCTGGAATTATGTTACGTACGACCAGTCGCTCAGACTGATTATTAAGCCTTTTGTGAAGAAAGAAGAATAGAAAGGATTGCGGATCTGGGATGTGGGATGTGGGATGTGCGATGTGGAATGTGGAATGTGGAATGTGGAATCGCGGTTTACGGATGTGGAATTTGTAGGGTGCCGGAAAGAGGAGCGTAATAAATCAAAAAAAAGAGCCTTACGGCTCAACAGTTTAACTATCGAAAATATCGGGAAGCTGCATGCGCAGCATTGTCATTTTCAGGATTTCTCCCCTTTGATAATCGTTATAAACGCTCCAGTTGGCAATTTCATCCAGCTTACGGAAGCATCCTACACATTTCCCCTTATGATCGAGGGTACACACTCCCCTGCATGGCGATTTCACCCCGTTGCCGTTTTCCTCTTGCTTGTGTAACATAACGCTTTGTTTATTGTGTAGAACGAATCATTTTATAAAAAGTTCACAAAGAAACGTTAATTCAGGAAAAGTAAAAATATTTTGGATGTAAATCCCAGGCTGTTTATTTAATTATGTGAAAATAACGTACTTTTAACCTGATATTAAATAATCGGCTATGCTTGTTAAAACATTAGGTTGTGCTATCCAGGGAATTTCGGCTACAGTTATTACGATTGAAGTGAACGTGGACCAGGGAATACAATTCTCGATGGTGGGCTTGCCCGACAACGCGGTGAAAGAAAGCCACCAACGCATTGAAGCCGCACTGGTAAATATTGGTTACAAATTTCCCCGTAAAAAAATTATCATCAATATGGCGCCGGCCGATATACGTAAAGAAGGATCTTCGTACGACCTTCCGATTGCCGTGGGGCTGCTTGCCGCATCAGAACAACTGCAAACCGATTTGCTCGAGAAATATATCATCATGGGTGAACTTTCGCTCGATGGCAGCCTTCAGCCCATTAAAGGAGCCTTGCCTATTGCCATCGAAGCACGCGATAATGGCATTAAGGGCTTTATACTTCCGGCTGTAAACGCCCGTGAAGCCGCTATAGTTAACGACCTCGAAGTATATGGTGTTGAGACACTCAACGATGTTATTCAATTCCTGGAAGGGAGCCTGCAACTTGAACCCGTCATTATTAATACCCGCGAAGAGTTTTATTCACACCTCGATAATTATGAATTTGATTTCAGCGACGTAAAAGGCCAGGAAAATATTAAGCGGGCACTCGAAATTGCAGCTGCGGGTGGTCACAATGTAATTCTTATTGGTCCGCCGGGCGCCGGTAAAACTATGCTGGCCAAGCGCCTTCCCTCCATTTTACCTCCACTGAACCTTCACGAAGCCCTCGAAACCACTAAGATTCACTCGGTGGCCGGCAAAATGGAACGTGAATCGTCGCTGATCAGCATCAGGCCATTCCGCAGCCCGCACCATACCATCAGCGATGTAGCCCTGGTTGGTGGTGGCGGCAATCCACAACCCGGCGAAATTTCACTGGCTAACAACGGCGTATTGTTTCTCGACGAGCTGCCCGAATTTAAACGCACCGTGCTCGAAGTACTGCGGCAGCCGCTCGAAGACCGCGTGGTTACCATTTCGAGGGCTAAATTTTCGGTTACTTACCCGGCTTCATTTATGCTCATTGCAGCCATGAATCCCTGCCCCTGCGGCTATTATAACCATCCGGAAAAAGACTGCGTTTGTGGCCCTGGCATTGTACAGAAATACCTGAATAAAATCTCGGGTCCCCTGCTCGATCGTATCGATATTCATGTGGAAGTAGTGCCGGTGCCGTTCAGGGAACTCACCAGCCTGCGGCAGTCGGAGAAAAGCACCGCCATCCGCGAAAGGGTAACCCGTGCCAGGCTGGTGCAGGAAGAACGTTATAAAGACAACAAAAATATACATTGCAATGCCCAGATGAATACCAAAATGCTGAGGCAGATATGCATAATCACCGAGGAAGGCCATAACCTGCTGAAGACAGCCATGGAAAAACTAAGCCTTTCGGCCCGGGCCTACGACCGCATCCTGAAAGTGTCGCGCACCATTGCCGACCTCGACAACAGCCCCGATATCAAAACCGAACACCTGGCCGAAGCCATTCATTACCGGAGCCTCGACAGGGAGACGTGGGGAGGATAGGGTACAATGTTTGAAGAGTTTGTAGGGTTTGAAGAGTTTCAAGGGTTTCAGTGTTTCAATGGTTCTGTGTTTCAATGTTTCAGGCTTGTCTGCTGAATATTGGATTTGAAGAGTTTCAGGAGTTTCAAGTGTTTTCAATGGTTTCAAAAGTTTCAAGTCTCAGGTCACGCTGAGCGGAAATGAAGCAGGGTTTCATTGATTCAGGTTTCTGCTGCAGAATATCTCATTTTAAGCCCTCAGGAATACTTTTACTATATCTAAAGTTTATTGGATAATTGGCATCCAGGAAACATTTACATGGTGACATTCCCGGAAAATTTTCACAAAAAAAGTACTTCCAGCGGTGTTGGCAAGAGGAATTCCACGAACTTCGCAACTGTTTTCGGTGAAAGCTTTTCTGCCAGGCTGAAATCTTTCGCATGCAGGTAAACACAACGGTTTGATGCCGTGTTTCATTATATGATCTTACACTTTTAAAACATTTAAAACATACCCTTATGCTTCCGCAGATACGCAAAATTTCGAATAACGAATCGTTTAAAAACAACATTTACCTGGTCCGCGAAGTTGCGGATTTACCGGAAAAGGTTTTCTCCCCTGAGGAAACAGAATATATCAACAGCCGGCTGGCAGAAAAAGACCAGGATATCGTAGTAATAAATAAACTTGGCCGAACCTCGGTTATCTGCAGGCTTGCCGCCAACGACAGTGCAAATGCAGGCCCACTGAACGAAAAATGCCGCAAAACCGGCGAAAGCCTGCTCGGTATTTTTGCCGGGCACAAAACCGAATCGGTATCTATTACCGACGTTGCCGGGAACCACGCTGCAACACTGGCCTTCGCCGAGGGAATGGCGCTGGGCAACTACCAGTTCCTCAGGTATAGGAAAGATCAGAAAGAAAAAGAATCGGCACTGCAAACCATTGCCATTTCAAGCCCCGACCTGGATGAAAAAAGCCTTGCAGAGCTCAATATTCTTTGCAAAGCAGTGTATGCCTGCCGGTCGCTCGTAAATGAACCGGTAGCTTCGCTGAATGCCGAAAAACTGGCTGCCGACTTCGAAACCATGGCTCATGAAGCCGGAGTTAAAATTGAAGTGCTGAACAAACAGAAAATCGAAGCCCTCAAAATGGGCGGACTGCTGGCAGTAAACCGCGGAAGTCTTGACCCGCCAACCTTCAGCATCATGGAATACAAACCCAAACATGCTGTAAACCCAAAACCCATTGTTTTGGTAGGCAAGGGTGTGGTTTACGATACCGGTGGAATAAGCCTGAAACCAACAGCCTCGATGGATACCATGAAATGCGATATGTCGGGCGCAGCCGCCGTGGCATCGGCAATTTATGCCATTGCCCTGGCCAAACTGCCGGTGCATGTTGTGGCCCTGGTGCCTGCCACCGATAACCGCCCCGATGGCAATGCTTATGTGCCGGGCGATATCATTACCATGATGGATGGCACAACCGTTGAAGTATTAAATACTGATGCCGAAGGACGACTGATCCTGGCCGATGCACTGACCTACGCCAAAAAACATGATCCCCTGCTGGTGATCGACATAGCTACTTTAACAGGAGCTGCAGAGGCTGCACTTGGGCATTACGGAATGGCCGGTATGCATAATAACGCAGAAGATTTTTTCCCTGACCTGGTTAAATCGGGTTTTGCCGTGCACGAGCGTATTGCTGAATTTCCTTTCTGGGATGAATATGCCGACCTGCTTAAATCGGAAATTGCCGACCTGAAAAACATTGGCGGACGTGTGGCCGGCGCTATCACAGCCGGGAAATTCCTGTGTCATTTTACAGATTACCCATGGATTCACCTGGATATTGCCGGACCGGCATTCCTGGATAAACGCGACAGCTACCGCACTGCAGGAGGCACTGGAGTGGGTGTCAGGCTGTTGTTCGACTTTGTAAGGGAATTGGCCGGGAAGAGTTAAGTGCTGAGTGCATAGTGCTGAGTGCATAGTGCTGAGTGCCCAGTGCTTAGTGCTATGTGCTGAGTGCTATGTGAAATGTGCATGGTGCAGAGTGCCAAGTATCAGGGGATGATACTGATGCTGTATCTGCTTAAAATACGTAGCCATTTATTCTTTGCTAAATGGTCAGGTTTTCAGGATTCGCCTGCTGGCTGAAGCCGGATCGTGAAGTTCAAAAGTAATTAAGGCTAGTTCGGGACCGAGATGAGCAGCCGAAAATGAAATTGTGCGGCCCAGCTTTTGTTTCCATTCACCGCTTATGCCTGCCGACTCGTGAATATGACCATGCAATGTAAGGTAGGGTTGTTTTTCATCAATAAAATTGCGGATTGCCTTGCTGCCCGCGTGTACTACAGATGGTTTGCCATCGCTATGGATAGACGCCAGGTCGAGATGCGTGTTATATGGCGGTGAATGAAACAGGAAAACCCCGAAGTCGGCGGCATCGTTATTAACCAGTTTTATCAGGTCGGAGACAATGGTATCTGTTGCCGGATCATGATCAGGCGGTAACGAAAAATACCCGTCGGCCGGGGCAATACATCCTTTTTCTATTTCGTGTGAAACATCAAATCTATCCCAATCCTTATTCATAAAAGGCGTAGGAGGCACACAGGCATAACCGTAAAACCTGTATTTGCCGATAACAATGCACTTGTTATGCAGGTTGCGCCATAATTCACCGGTCTCGCCTATTTCCATTTGCCGGAACAGAATTTCCTGGTCGTCGTTGCCCGGAATGATAAAAAATTCGGGATAGGCACAGTCCATTTTCTCCTTCAGCGCCCGGAATTTAGGCAGCAGGAATTCATGTATAAACACATCGTCGCCATTGCCGGTCTGCCCATGCGGTGTGTGCGGGAGCAGATCGCCACCAATGAAAACAAAATCGGGCTTCTCTTTCCTGACAATTTTAAAGAGCGCTTCGTAGCGGCTCATTTTACCATGCAGATCACTTACAAAGAAACAGGTGTTCATAGGGAGCCGGGGGGTTAGTGAAAAGTGCTGAGTGCAGAGTGCTGAGTGCATAACGCAGTGGATCGATCCTTTACCTTTCCTACTCCATTTTTACTGAGAGTTCTTATATCTTACACCTTATACCTTACATCGTACACCTTATACCTTACATCTTATAGCTGCCATCCAGGTAAACGAAAGAAAGTCCCCGCAAAATACACATACAAACAAAAGTAACAAATTGATTTATTAAATGTACAATTGTGGCAAAAGCTTATCTTTGCAGCTAAGGAATTAAAAGCAAAAGGATGATCCGAACCACTGATCCCGCTACAGCGGGAGAAAGCCGCATCGCTGTTGGCATTACCCATGGCGATATTAACAGCATCAGCTACGAGGTAATTATAAAAGCCTGTGCTGATCAGCGTATTACCGAACTTTACACGCCCATAGTATACGGCACCTCCAAAGCAGCATCGTATCACCGCAAGATGCTGAATATACCCGATTTCAGTTTCAATATTATCCGCTCGGCAGACCAGGCGTCACCCAAAAAGGCAAACCTGGTAAACCTTTCGGAAAAAGAGGTTAAAATAGATATCGGCGAATCGACGGTAGCTGCCGGCGAGCTGGCGCTGTTATCGATTAATGCAGCCGTCGAAGACCTGAAAAAAGGGCTTATTGACGTGCTGGTTACAGCCCCGGTGAACAAACATAACGTTCAGGATGCGGCTAAACATCCGTTTACCGGCCATACGGGCTACCTGGCTGAAAAATTCGGGATCAGTTCGTACCTCATGCTGATGGTTGGCGAAAACCTGCGCATCGGCGTGGTTACAGAGCATATCGCCCTGAACCAGGTAGCATCAACACTTACCACCGCGATGATTAGTGGTAAAATTCAGATACTTGAAGAATCGCTGCGTAAGGACTTTGGCATCCGCAAACCGCGCATTGCTTTGCTTGGACTTAACCCGCATGCCGGCGACGGCGGCCTGCTCGGCAACGAAGAACAGGAAATCATAGCCCCGGCCATTAAAGCAGCCCAGCAAAAAGGCATGCTGGTATATGGGCCCTACCCTGCCGACGGATTTTTTGCTTCGTCGGGGTACAAACAATTTGATGCGGTGCTGGCTATGTACCACGACCAGGGCCTGATTCCTTTTAAAACCCTGAATTTTGAAGATGGTGTAAATTACACAGCCGGACTGCCTTATGTACGTACTTCACCGGCACACGGCACTGCTTACGATATTGCCGGCAAGGACCAGGCTTCGGCCGGATCGATGCGGGCCGCCACATACCTGGCCTGCGAAATATTTAAAAACCGAATGCAGTGGGCCGAACTGAATAAAAACCCGCTGGGGTTTAGTAAGAAAGAGAAGGAGTACTAGGGATGTGGGATGTCGGATGTGGGATGTGGGATGTGGGATGTGGGATGTGGGGCGTGGGATGTGGGATGTCGGATGGCGGATATGGGATGTGGGAGAAGGGCGAACTTATTTTTCGTGCGATGGAGGAAAGGTTACGGAATACAGTTGAGTGACAGGTTATATCAATTTCTGTAAGCCGGCTGAAGTGAAAAAACATTGAACCGTTTCAGCGGTGTGATTACATAACTACAATAATTATCTACTACCCGGAATGAGTAAATCCGAATATACAATAAGCGAAATTGTAAAGATCATTAAAGGTGAACTGATTCATGAAGGCGATGCAAATGCCAGGATCAGCGAGCTGGCCATCGACAGTCGCCGGCTGATCGCGCCCGAAAACAGTCTTTTTTTCGCGCTAACCAGCAAACGCAACGACGGGCATAAATACATCGAAGAGCTTTACGAAAAAGGGGTCAGGAATTTCGTGGTCGAAGCTGATCCTTCGAACCTGCTGCTGCTTTATAATGCCAACATCATAAAAGTTAAAAATACCTTATCAGCCCTGCAGATGCTGGCAACGGCGCATCGCAAGCAGTTTAAAATCCCTGTTATCGGAATAACCGGCAGCAATGGCAAAACCATTGTAAAAGAATGGCTTTACCAGCTACTGAACGAAAGCAAAAGTATTGTCCGCAGCCCCAAAAGTTTTAACTCGCAAATTGGTGTTCCGTTGTCGGTATGGCAAATGCGCGACGACCATGAACTGGCCATTTTCGAGGCCGGTATATCGGAGCCTGACGAGATGGACCACCTGCAGCCCATTATACAACCCACCATCGGTATCTTTACCAATATCGGTCATGCACACGACGAAAACTTCATCAACCGCATACAGAAAGCCGGCGAAAAATTTAAACTTTTTACCAAGGTAAAAACCCTGGTATATTGCATTGACCAGAAAGAGGTTCAGGAAGGCATCATTAAAACTGGCTTGCTTAAAAATATTGAAACCTTTACCTGGAGCCGCAAGGAAGCCGCCGACCTGCAGGTGGTGCTGGTGAAACCTGATGGTCATAACACGCAAATAAATGCGCTATACAAGGGAAATGAAATCAGCATCAGCATTCCGTTTACCGATGTGGCATCCATCGAAAATGCCATACATTGCTGGGCAGTAATGCTGCTGATGGGTTTTAACGAGGCACTTATCGCTAAACGGATGCTGGCACTGCAACCCCTGGCCATGCGCCTCGAGATGAAAGCCGGCATCAATAATTGCACACTCATCAACGACAGTTACAGCAACGATATCGACTCGCTGGCCATTGCCCTCGATTTCCTGAACCAGCAAAAGCAACATCGCAAAAGAACCGTAATTCTGTCGGACATCCTGCAAAGCGGCCGGAGCGAAAATCACCTGTACGGCGAAGTAAATGAACTGCTGAACCAAAAACAGGTCGACAAACTGATAGGCATCGGCAAAGGAATCAGCCGGCAGGCATCGCTTTTTAAAATTGAGAAAGAGTTTTTTAACTCAACCGAAGAATTCCTCGACTCGTATTCGGCAGGTGCTTTTGCCAACGAAAGCATATTGCTGAAAGGAGCCCGCATATTCGGGTTCGAGCGTATTACCGAAGCGCTGCAGCAAAAAACCCACGAAACGGTACTCGAAATTGACCTCAATTCGCTGGTTCACAACCTGAATTATTATCGCTCGAAACTGGAACCCGGCGTTAAGGTAATGGGCATGGTGAAAGCATTTTCGTACGGCAGCGGAAGTTACGAAATTGCCAATGTGCTGCAGTTTCACCAGGTCGATTACCTCACGGTTGCCTATGCCGACGAAGGCGTTGAACTTCGCAAAGCGGGCATAAAACTGCCGATCATGGTCATGAATCCTGAAGACGAGAGTTTCGATGCCATTATCAAGTACCAGTTAGAACCCGAAATATACAGTTTCAGGGTGCTGAAAATGCTCGAAGCCACTTTGCTCCGATTATCAATGAACTCACACCCGGTAGGCATACACCTTAAAATCGATACCGGCATGCACCGCCTGGGTTTCGACCCGGTGGAAGTGGACGAACTGATCAACCAGTTGAAAGACCGCAGCCAGATCAGGATAAAATCCGTGTTTTCGCACCTGGCTGCATCCGACAGCACTGCACACGACGACTTTACCCGACACCAGGTAAGCTTGTTCCGCATGATTTCTGAACGTATTTGTTCGGAGTTTGATTATCCCATCCTGTGTCATATCGCCAACACTGCAGCCATCACACGTTTTCCAGAGGCACAGTTTAATATGGTGCGGCTTGGCATCGGCCTGTACGGCATTTCCCCTATGCCCGACGAACAGGAAAAACTCCAGAACGTGAGCACGCTACGATCGATTATATCGCAGATAAAACATGTGCCTGCTGAAGACTCCATAGGGTATAACCGCCGTTACAAAGCTAAAAAAGACACCATCATAGCCATTGTCCCTATTGGCTATGCCGACGGGCTAAGCCGTGCGCTGAGCAACGGCATAGGGCACCTGAAAGTGAACGGGCATTATGCGCCTATTGTTGGCAGCATTTGTATGGATATGACTATGATAGACATTACCTGCATAAAAGCCCAGGAAGGCGACGAGGTAATTATTTTTGGCAAAGATTTGCCCATCACCCGGCTGGCCGACGAAATGGGTTCAATTCCTTACGAAATATTGTCGGGCATATCGCAGCGGGTAAAGCGGGTTTATTTCCAGGAGTAAGCAACCCGAATAAATACAGGCAGAAGAAAATTGAATTGTACCATTTACTTTATAGTGAAACTATTGTTTTTAATTGGCTAAAATAGGCTGAACAGTTGATCAATATAAAGCTGAACGGAAAGTGTTTGGATGACTGATCACTGTTTACAATAATATCCAGGAGACATTAAAACCTTAAAACTCCTGTTTGATTTTCCTGAATTATGAAAGCATAACTCAGGATTTTTCCCAGGGTTAACAATTTTGCAATTTATACAGCAATAACGGTTTAGGTGACGAAGTTTTCATCAAAAAGAGAATAAGAGAGTATTCGAAGTAAAATAATCAAATGCGATTTAAACCTGTAGCATTACAAATTTTATAACCATTCTATAACTCACATCATCATAAACCAACCTGTTTTGTAAAAGATTGGATCAAACTAATCACAACTTTAGTATTTATTTTTTATTAATTTTGCCAATATTAACACAATTACTGATCACACTTATATCTGAAAAGCAATGATAAAAAATTTAATCGTCCTGGGTACAGTATTGGCAATATTTACATCGTGCTCTAACTCAGGGAGCAAACCTCAACCAGCTGTTGAAAAAGCTATTCCGGCTGAAGTAGTAATAACCAACGATTTTGAAAATGCGCTGGGAGTTATGCCATCATGGTACAATGAAAATACTGTTTTACAAATGATTGACCCTCAAGCGCATTCAGGTATTTATGCAGGAATTACCAATGATACGCTTCCTTATGGATATACATTTAAAGAAACTTTAAGAAACATTGATTCAAGGCTACCCAAAATAGCTACTGTAAACGGCTGGGTATATACCACCGTTGCAAATCCTGATTTTTCAATAGTTTGCGGAATAAATGAGAACAAACAAACCTATAACTGGAAAGCTTTCCCACTTACTCAGATTTTAGGCGAAACAGGGAAATGGATTGAGTTTACAGCCACCTTTTATTTCGATGATAAACCGCTTAAACCCGAACATGAAATAAGTTTATATGCATTGAATAATAGTAAACATGCCATATACACTGACGACCTCAAAATTACATTTTCGTATTAGAAATCTGGTGAATAATTAAGTTGATCAGCAGTGAATCCCCGGATACCGCTGAAAAACACTCCCGTTTAAATTTGCTGACGAGAATATTTCCTTTTTCTGTTTCGAAAACAGGAACCTGTTTCGAAGTAGAAAACAAATTTAAACAGGGCAATCAGGGATATGAATTTTCTTGTAGAAAATTTAAAACCATGGCCTCAATATTTAACACAATTGCAGTCAATGCCATATAATTACTGAATGTAGAATGGAACCTGCCAAGACTATATCCGTGGTTGTGCCCTGCTATAACGAGGCAGAGAGTCTTATTGCCTTTAATCAAAATCTTTTTCAGCATCTGCCTCCAAACTACAGTTATGAGGTTATTTACGTGAACGATGGCAGCCAGGATAATACATTGCAGGTTTTATACGCGCTTGCTGAGCAAAATTTATGTGTAAAGTACATATCGTTTTCGCGAAATTTCGGTCATCAAAATGCACTTAAAGCCGGGTACGATTATGCTACCGGTGATTGTGCAATTAGTCTGGATGCAGACCTGCAGCACCCTCCGGCTGTAATTCCCGAGCTTATTGCCAAATGGGAAGAAGGATTTGAAATTGTAAACACAATCAGGAAGGACCATAAAACGATTTCGGCAAAAAAACAATTGTCGTCGAAACTGTTTTATGGATTCATGCGGAAGTTTTCGGATATAAACATCGAAAATGGAATGGCCGATTTCAGGTTGGTGGATAAAAAGGTGCTGAAGCAGCTAAAACTCTTTCATGAAAATTTTCTGTTTTTCAGAGGCATTTTCCCTTGGATGGGATTCCGACAGGCCAATGTTGTATTTACAGCAAATGACCGATATGCCGGTACAACCAAATATACATTTAGAAAAATGCTCAAATTTGCAACTTCAGGTGTTACATCATTTAGTGTAAAACCGCTACGCCTATCGGTTTATCTTGGCGTTGTAATTGCGTGTTTTTCCTTCCTGTACGGCATATATGCTGGCTATGTTTACCTGTTTACTGATAAAGCCATTACCGGCTGGGCCTCTGTTATAATTAGCGTATTATTTGTTGGGGGTATAAATTTGCTGATGCTTGGTATTATTGGCGAATACCTCGGAAAACTATTTATTGAGAATAAGCAACGTCCGAACTACCTGATATCTGAAAGCAATATGATTGAGATTTAACTTCCTTATCATTTTGACTTCATCGCATTAATCCTGAAAATCCAGAAATAAAAGATGCACATAACAAGGTTTTTAAAAAATTTAGTCCATACCAGGTTCTTTCAGTACATAGTTTTCATTTTCATTGCTACCATATATTTTTTTTTAATGGGGTATAATGAAGTTGCAGATAAAGGACCATATTCACAACATATTTACCGTCAGAGTGACAGCTATGCTTTTGCACTGAATTATTACTACGAAAAGAACGCATTTCTTGAGCCATCGATACTGTTAGTGATAGAGAAAGAAACAGGAAAGACAGTAAGCGAATTCCCAATCCTTTACTACCTGACTGCCAAAATCTGGAATATTACAGGGGTAACTCCATTTATTCCGAGGTTTATTAATTTTTTAATCCTTTGCATAGGGCTTTTTTGCCTGTATAAGTTGGCATTAGAATTTCTGGAGGATCATTTCTGGGCTGCTATGGTTAGCCTTTCACTGGCGGCATCTCCATTAATCGGATACTATGCATTTAATTTTTTACCCAATATACCTGCGTTGGGATTCGCCCTTATCGCTTCTTTCTACTTTTTTAAATATTTCAAGTATGAAAGCTCTGTTTATTTGATTTTTGCTTCAATATTTTTTGCGCTTGCTGCGCTGATAAAAATCTCATCTCTCTTTGCATTTCTGGCCCTGAACGCTACCTTATTTATCAGCAATTTAAAACACATCAAAACTAAACCAACAGCTATTCTTAAACAATTGGCTTCGGTAATTTTTGTACTTGGGATTTTAATATGCTGGTTCTTATTTACAAAATCATACAATGCCAGACATATAGGAGGGCTTTTTAACCAATCCATACTTCCTGTCTGGGATTTGTCGAGCGCCCAGATCCATTCTATACTCGACCTAATCTATGATAACACGCTTATTTACTTCTTTAATCCTTATGCTTTGGGATTGCTGATTGTTGCTTTCGGGGCATCAATTATTTGCCGGAAGAAAGCCAACAAGCAGATACTTGTTGTAACAGCTCTTTTACTTATCGGGGCAATTATGTTCGTTATTTTGTTCTTTGGCGGGATGGATTATCACGAATATTTTTTAATCGATGCAACAATACTTATACCTTTCCTGGCATTATCTTTTTTCACACTCATAAAGAATTCGTTAAACGCTTACTATAATCTTAATTGGGTTAAAACCACCGTTGCTGTGTTAATGCTCTTATTACTCAACTACAACGCAATTCTAACCGGGATGCGCATCAATCCCAATCGTGCGTTGGTGAAAAAGAACATTCCATTAAACAAAAAAGTAACAGAATACTGGGAATACAGGCATTATGACTGGACGATGCATCAGAAAAAATATGAAGGCATAGTCCCTTATCTCAGGGGATTAGGTATTAATTTTGAGGATAGAGTTATTTCCATACCGGATGGAACGCCCAATGTAACGCTTACACTTTTACAACAGAAGGGATTTACCGATTATCACTATTCAGCAAATTACACAGGCGCAGGACAAACCATGCGTAAAATTGCGCTTGGCGCAAAATACATGATCGTTGAAGGAGAGGAAAATTTAAAGCGTGAAGATGTGGCTCCATACCTTAAGCATAAGATTGGCGAATACAATGGAATTTTCATTTATAGGTTATAAATTGAAATCAATACTAAACCTTTATTTCATTGCAAACATCAGAAACATTATCCCAATAAAGAATCTACAAAAATGAAACTTTCAGTAATCATTCCCGCCTATAATGAACAGGCAACCATTTATAATATACTGCAACGTGTAAGTTCAGTTGAACTGATACAAGGCATTACGAAAGAACTGGTTGTGGTTAATGACTGCTCTAAAGACGATACCGAATTGGAGCTTATGCGTTTCCGGAATGATTTTCCTGAAATAAATATAAATTACCAGAAACACACAGTGAACCGGGGTAAAGGAGCAGCGCTTCACACAGGTATTCAGTCAGCTACCGGTGATTTTATTATTGTTCAGGATGCCGACCTTGAATACGACCCGAGAGAGTTTAATATACTGCTGCCACCCATTCTCGACGGATTTGCTGATGTAGTGTATGGCAGCCGCTTTGCCGGAGGTAATCCGCACCGGGTTTTATTCTTTTTCCATACCATCGGAAATAAATTCCTGACATTTTTATCCAACCTTTTCACCAATGTGAACCTGACGGATATGGAGACTTGCTACAAGTTATTCCGGGCTGAAACCATAAAGAGTTTGAAACTGGTAGAAAACAGATTTGGCTTTGAACCTGAGGTGACCGCTAAAATAAGTCGCATTCCCAACATCAGGATATATGAGGTTGGCATTTCGTATTATGGCCGAACCTACGCAGAAGGCAAGAAAATAAGTATGAAGGATGGATTCAGGGCACTATATTGTATACTTAAATACAACATATTCAGCAGGTAAAGATAATAAAGACCAAACAGGATGCCGGGATTAATTACTATCCATATTGGTTTAATCGAAATTCAGATTTTCTTACACCTGTTCTAAAGTCATTCGGAATGAAGTTTTCAAATAAAAATATTG
>CALCJE010000405.1 GCA_937965665.1 uncultured Bacteroidales bacterium | reverse complement strand
ATACTGTGAATGGTTTGCTAAAATAATGATTACAGGCCTATATGGTTAAATGTACTTAAAATGAGGCTGTTAAAATCGGTGTTGTTATTGGCTGGCCTTTGTGCCGGCTTGTAGGAAATATTTATTTGGTATAAAAAATCCGGGGAGAATCTTCTTGAAACTGTGGCAAAGGTAATATTATTTTTTGATTATTTTTCGTGTGCACGCTGCTCTTTTTTTATGATTTATTTGTGCTCATCTACCATGCAACATATTCTGTTTAAAACATTTCCTGATCATCTGTACCCCAAGGTGTACGCATGGTAAATCTTTTGAATATTTTTCCGGCTTTATGTAGTGGTCTTGATCCACCTGTAAAAATTACCATCTTTGCAGCGATTAATTTTTTAGTGTTTTGCTCAATCGTCGTATACTCCGCCTGGCCATTCCCAATATTGTTACCAATATCACCATTCCATTGCTGGCTATGGTCGATATCGGTTTAATGGGTCACCAGGGTGATGTTAAATATATTGGAGCAGTTGCCCTGGGTGGCATGATTTTCAGTTTTATTTTCTGGGCGTTTGGATTCTTACGCATGGGTACCAGTGGTTTTACCGCCCAGGCTTACGGGCAGCGTAATTTTGCCGAAGCCGGAAACATCCTGGTCAGGGCTATGGCAACTGCATTTGGAGGTGGATTTCTGCTCATCCTGCTGCAATGGCCGATCAGCTGGGCCGCATTCGGCATCGTTCAAGCAAGTTTACCGGTTGAGGAACTTGCCCGCGATTATTTTAGCATCAGGATTTATGCTGCGCCTGCCACCTTGTTTATATATGCTGTTACTGGCTGGTTTATAGGTATGCAGAATGCCCGTATGCCTATGATCCTGGCGATAAGTGTAAATGTACTGAATGTTCTGCTTAGCCTCATTTTTATAAATGTTTTAAAACTAGGCAGTAATGGTGTAGCATGGGCCAATGTAATCAGTCAGTATGGCGGGTTGCTGCTCGGCCTGTTCCTGCTTTCGTTCTACAGGACTAAAATCGCGAAAAGAATTTTGATATCCGAAGCCCTGAGTCGTAATGCATTCAAGAAGTTTATACATGTTAACAAGGATATTTTTATCCGAACACTTTGCCTGATATTTACCCTTTCATTTTTTACCACACAATCGGCTAATACAAGCGATACCATTTTGGCAGTGAATACGCTGCTGTTCCAGTTTTTCTACTTTTTTTCATATTTTGTCGATGGCTTTGCATATGCGGCTGAAGCGCTTGCGGGGCGATACATTGGTGCAGGTAATCGGTTCATGTTGTCGAAAGTGATCCGCAGGCTGTTTACCTGGGGTGGCGCAATAGCAATGATTTTCTCGTTCATATTTTGGGTAGGCGGCGATTGGATACTGAGACTTCTTACGAACGATGCTGCAACGATTCAAGCCGCCGATCCGTTTATGTTCTGGGTAGTGCTGGTTCCTGTAATTACGTTTGCTGCCTTTATATGGGATGGAATTTATGTAGGCGCCACAGCCTCAAAAGCCATGCGAAACAGCATGGTAATCATCACCACAATCATTTTTCTGCCGGCATATTATCTGTTAGAACCATGCATGGGAAACAATGGCTTATGGCTGGCCATGATGTTATTTATGGGTGCCAGGGGTGTGTTTCTGAGCGTGATGGCGCGAAAATCGGTTTACCTCAGCTGCGCACGTGTGTAGGGGGTGCAGCGCAACAGTTCCAGGTGCCACCAACTCTGCGGGTATTGGAAACATAACCGAGGAAATCGCTTCCGGGATTTGTTAGCGTGGCACGAAGAATACCTGCATCAGCCACACTGCTGGCTACAAAGGATGCAGGCAGGGTTCGGGTGGTGTACAGCGTTCCGACCATGCGCCAGGTACCCGAAGAATTGGGTAACAGCGGTCGTGTAAACATATCATTTACCCCACCAATTGCAGGTGTAACATTGCCATTTCCATCAACCCTCCAGGCTTCCCAATAGCGTGGTATAGGCTGCCATCCCACATAAGCGCCGCCTCCGCACATAGTTGCGTTAAATGTATTGTCGATACGCTGAATGATAAACCCATTCCTTAAAGTAGTGCGGAAACCCACCTGCCAGTTAAACTCAAAAGGCAGTCCTGGCGAACAGGTATTATAAGTCTGCGGGATCACATCTACCGTATCAACGGTATTATCAAGCGCCAGGGTTTCGGCTTCGTGGGTGGATCCTTCGGC
Organism: uncultured Bacteroidales bacterium; assembly: GCA_937965665.1. GTDB lineage: Bacteria > Bacteroidota > Bacteroidia > Bacteroidales > UBA4417 > UBA4417. The sequence continues at coordinate 7,660 of CALCJE010000405.1, read as the reverse complement.
GTTGAGTTCGTCAACTACCGATTGCGTTGATGAAGCGCCAAATTTGCCATCCTGGTCCAGACCCTGACTAGCTTGCCATTCAATGACGGCATTTACAAATTCTTCATCAATAATAGCTGGATATTTCGAAATACCTATGGTTTCGCGCACATTCATAATGTTATAGGGATCGTGGAAACGGCGTTGATTCCACTGAATAGCTCTTCTCATTTCCGCTTCCGAAAGTACAACAGTAGCTACTTCAGGCTCAACCGGCTCTTCGGCAACTTGTCTTTGAACCAGCCCGCCAATTCCTATTCCTTCCTGAGGTTCTTCAACCAGGCCCGCCTTGGGTTTCCTGCTGATTGCCGCATTCTGTTGCAAAACATGGGTTAGTTCATGAGCCAGTAATTTTTTGCCCGGATCGCTTGCGGGATTATATTGGCCCGAATTAAAGACCACGTGATTGCCCGATGTGTAGGCATGTGCCTGAATGGCTTCTGCACTCCTGGCTGCCTGTGTGTCATCGTGTATCCTCACCTGGTCGAAATCGGAATTAAAACGCGGTTCCATAAATGAACGGGTAGCTGCTTCAAGCGGCTTTCCACCACCCGAATTCAGCACTTCGTGAACCACCGCCGGCGCAGCCTGAGCACTGCTACCCACGGCTTCTTTTCGCTGTATTTTTTCTTCTTCTTCGCAATGGGCACATTTTCGTTGTACGGCAGCAGTATTCGCCGGGCGGAAGAATGGGCTTTCTTTCGCCGGCGCAGCCATCCGCATCACCCTTTCGGCCATGGCATCTGCCTGTTGCTCGTGTGGATCATGGGCGGCGCCAACAGTTAGTTTTGGCTGTACATGAACCGGCGCAAAAAAAGGTTGGTGCTTTGTTTTTTGAAAAGCCGCAGACGAGCTGCTTTTGCTTTTCTCGGGTGTTGCCAGGGTCTGCATGATGTTAAATTTAAAATTTCACCTGATAGTTTATGCCCATTCAACGAAGAGCATTTCATTCATGACCGGTATCTTTACAATTCCAATTCCCCAGGGAAGGTGATTCAGCAATACATCGAATGATTTTTGTTTGACCTGCAATAACCAGCCCTGGTCAACCACCGATAGTTTTGCGCTGCGCTGAAGAAATGTTTCACGCAGGCTTTCAACACTGGTATTTCGCAAAATCCGCCAGTGTTCTATTACGGCAGCGAGCAGGTTTTCACATTCTATTTTAGTCTCCGCTTCAACTTCTAATGCCGTGTTTATCACGTCTTCCGGCTTCAGGCCACACATAATTTTATTCAGCACCAGTTCGTGTTCGTCAGCAGGAGATATTCCTTTTGCCAGGTATTGCAGGATAAGTACTGCTTTTTGCTGACAGAAATCATCATGCCATTTCTCGTCCTCTACTAATCCAATATTTTCGAACAGGTTCATCAAAAACGGGTGCAACAAAACCAGGCCCGCATTTTCGATATAGATTTCTCCGGCATCGGTTTTAACTGATGCAGGATTTTCCATTTTCAAGGTTTCGTCAGGCTGCCGTTGTTCTGTTTCTGTTTTCTGTTTGTCACTACTCAATAAGGATTCTTCTTCAGTGGTTTTTATCGGGTCAGTGCCTTGTTCATTCCGTGTTTTTATGGCATTTAAAATTTTGTTGATTCTGATTTCCAGGATGTGATCCCCGTGAACATGGTTTAGAAGGGTGGCAAAATATTTTTCGGTTGTGAATTCATGCGCTGAAGCCAGAACCTGCAGCAGTGCAATATCAGTTATTCCTTTGCTGAGTTGCTGACCAGTTTGAGGTAGCGCCGAAACAGGATCAAATTCCTGAAGTAATTCAAACACTTCGTGCATTTTAACCTGTTTGCCCGGGATTATTTCATCTATCACCCGCTGTGAAAAAGCTTCCGAAAACTGGTATACCAGTCTTTCAGCAACCAGGCCTTTTAACCCTATCAGTTTCATGAGGCGCGTGATCAACTGGTTGTTTACTATCAGAAGCTTTTCAAGTTCGGCGGTTGTGCTCAACCTGCTGTTCCAGGGCATAAAACCGTTTTCGAGGTAAAAGAAAAATATTTCTACAGCCCTTTGTGAACGGTAATTTTGTGCATTGATAATTTCCTTTTGCGCTGTCGCCAGGCTTATTTTTAAGTTTTCGATGGCCCTGTCAGTTAATTCCTGTTCCCAGTTCTCCGGGTCCAGCGTGCCAAGGTCAACATCAAGCCTTTCGATCATGGCATACTGGTCATTGTCAAACATTTCATCAAACATCTTTTCCATACGTGGTTGCAGGTTTTCGTAAAATACCTGTGCAATCTGATCCTGCAAACCAAGCGTATTTTCGGGATTTTCGAAACCGATCTCGAACGATTGTTTTTGAATGATATGTGTATTGCGTAGCAACATTATGCTGTTGTATTATTATCGAAGGCTCCCTGGTTCATGTGTTTCCCGAAAATGGATTCGGTGAGCACAAAGGTGGCCGTGTTTTGACAGGTTACCCCGGTTTGGCTGGTTTTTACAACAGTCAACGTGATGGTGAGCTGCGTGCCTGCCGAAAGATCATTTTGCTGGTAATTCAGTATGGCTTCTCTGCCTGTTAAATTGATAACCCTCCCGGTGACCGTGGTAATGGTCCACGAATATTTTTCGGCATCGGTCAGATTCGCGGTCATCGTCAGAATGGTTGGGAATACGGCTACAGGTGAGGTATTCCGGGTGAGTTTCATCATAAAACCGGCATCAACAAACAGCAGGGTTATGGTTACGTTAACCTGTTTTCCATTGATCGTATACGAAACATGAAAATCGGTTGTTTTATCGATGGACGTTGATGCCGGTGAAATATCAAGTGTGGCATCGCGCATTTTTATACCGTCGTTGCTCAGTACATTAACCACATCAGTTGCTGTCAAATTTGGTTCGAGCCTGAATCGTTTCTCGTTACTGCATAAAACAAAAGTTCTTTCTTCAACCTGCTGTTTTATTTCCTGGCTGAAAACGGATAGACATTCGCCGTTTGCCACGCGCAGCATAATGGTATGAGGCAGTGTTTCAGTTTTAAAAGTTAGCTTGTCAGGATCCTGGTTTTCTGAAAAAGTTTTGCCATCGAGGAGCCAAACATATTTTGTTTTATCACCGGTTCCTGTTGATTCATTCTTCAGCATTACCGTCATTTCACCGCCTTCGGTCCTGGTTTCGAAACTGAATTGCGCAACCGGCATCTGCGACACATCTACTGTTACGGTTGCCGATTTGCCGTTGGCAGTGTACGAAATAGTAACCTGCCCCGGTGTTTTCACTTCGGCCGGAACAAACACGAAAGTGCCATCGGCACGGGCAATTGCGCCATCGCCGCTGATAGTTCCGCCAGCAGGGGTAACCATAAGCGGGTATTCGGTTTTGTCGTTATTACAAAAACTGGTTTTATCGATCTTAAGCGTCGGGTCTTCTTTAGGGATTACAATATCGAGTGTCGATTCGCCGGGGCAGGCTCCGTTTGTTGCCCTTAATGTGATATTCTTTATCGGGCCTTCAGTTTTAAAGGTAAAAGGTGCAGGCGTTTGTTCCTTCGAAAACGTATTGCCGTCGCGAAGCCATTCCCAGGTGGTTTGGGCTGTACTGCCCGAGGTTTCGTTGGTAAGCGTAATCAGGGCCTGGTTGCCGTCAACATTTATGGTATACGAAAATTTCGCAACCGGGCTTATGATTACTTCAACCTGAACGGATGCAGTTTTGCCATTGGCTGCGTAAGTAAGTGTATGAATGCCTGAACCGGCAGTGGCGGGCTTAAAAACATAGCTGCCATCGGCCAGCACACTTAACCCTGTGCCTGATGCCACACCGCCTTTTGGTGATACCGTTACCGGGTACGATGAAGCATCGTTGCTGCAGAAACTTTTTGTTGCAATTGAAATGGCAGGTGCTTCGGGCTCCTGCGGCTGCTCAGGCAAAATATAGGCAATGGGAGGGCAATCGCTGCAACACATATAAGGTATGTAGAAATCGGCAATTACCATTCCGTCAGTTAGTTCGAAATGTACCGGCCTGGGTTCGCGGTTGATGAGGTCGGTTAAATCCTTCCGTTTGTCTTCGGGCAAATCCTTGCAGTCGTCGAGGTATTGCGTTAACACATCCTTAAACCGGATGAAAAGTTCAGGATCCTTATACAAAATGGAAGTTTGCAGCAACTTCGTCTGGTAGGTGAGTGTATCAATAGGTACATCGGGTTGTACCAGGTCGCGGAAGCGCGAAATCATCAGATTCGAAAGGTCCTTGTTAATAAACAGGGAATTTCTGTCAATGAAACGGTTTCTCCGTTCTTCGTGGTACACCAGAATAAAAGTGCCTCCGCGGGGAACGCCGGCTTTATGTTCAATGCCCCCGTGGTTTTTGAAATAGTAGCTGAAGTTTTTTGCAAGCCGGTACTGTGCCATCCTGCGGTTATACTCGCTTTTCAGGGCTTCCACCTGCTCAACAAAGCATGAATTAAGCAAGGTTTCGAGGTTGAAAATCAGTAAATCGAGGTACAGGTCACTGGCCAGGTCCGAAAGATTCGATTGCTCATTATTTTCGAGCGTTTGCAGAAATAATACAGCAAATGCACTCAGCACCCTGATTTCTTTTTCGAGCCTGTCATGACGGGTTTTGAGTTCGCGTGTATCCACGTCCGCCAGTTCATTATTCATCACCAGTTCGAGAATACTTTCAATGGCATCAACAAATTCGAAGGCATGAAATTGAATGGAAGTAACCGGAAGATCCGTATTGATGGTTACCGGGTTGGTGAACGAACCTTTCATTCCGATATAGGCCGAGCCAATGGTATTTGCGCCCGGGTTGCACAGTTTCAGAAGGGTATCGCCTTTCACATATTTTTTTACCGCCTGAAATTCGTTTACCAATGCCGAGGTAAACGGGTGGCTGGCTCTTTCGAGGATATTGGCATTAAAGGAAATCGTGTTTTTAAGGGTCGAGGCATCCTCAGCCGTCACATTCCTGAAATTGGCTGCCGTAAAATTCAATATCCTGTCGGGAACTACAAAAGGCAGTTTGGCTGCAAAGCAGAAAGCATCATGTATTTTGCAGATGTACTCTGCTATAAGCACCCGGTAATCGCTTTCAAGATCTTCGATTACACATTGTGGTTCCTCGCCCCGCACCAGGGCACCAATGTAATCAGCACTCAGTGCGGTAATGTCGAACGGCAGGTTGTTTTGCTGCTGAAGGGTTTTAACCAGTGTTACCGCCTGTGTTATATTTTTCCCGATATGGCCTTCGATACGGAAGAAATCGAAACGCTCAATATCATAAAGTAAAGGGTGAACCACATTATCAGCAGTGCAATACTGGTACGCATTGTATCCCAGGTTGAAGCGGTAGTTGCCGCGCCTGGTTTTATCATAATTCCAGTAGCGGTACAACTCGTTTCCGGGGTCGGTAACGTTATAATGGAATGGTATACAGCGCTCCGACAGGTCAACCTGCCCATACCGGCTGGGGGTTATTTTTACGGTATTGTTCCCGAAATTCCTGATCGAATTGAAATCGGCCATGCTGATAAGCAGTTTCAGCCGGGTGAAGAGCAAACGTATTTCAGCAAGTTTGTCTTTCTGGTCGTCGAAAAGGGGTGAGTAAATAAAGTACTCGCGGTAATTGCTTTGCACTGCTGTTGAAGTGTCTTCGGTTGCTTCCCCCAGTTTCAGGTGAAGCGGGAATTTTAGTTCGTTACCGCAGCAGGATGTGCTCACCTCGAACACCTTATGCTTGAATTCGTAATATGCTTTCAGCACATCATCAATAAAGTCGAAATAGTACTGGATGAGGATAGGACTGTTTTTTAAGATTTCATCCCTTAATTTCTTAAACTGTTCGAATACATTTTCGAAGGGATTAAAGGTTTCGTCTTCGAGCAGGTAATAATAATGGATAAAACAATAATTAAGCACTTCCGAGATGCTTCGTAGCTTGGCATCGTCGACCAGGGCGGCGAAAGCCTGTAACACCTCATCCGACGATTTTAAATCCTGCACAGGCACATTAAACCTTTTCAGTTCTACATGATGCAGGTCGGGTGTAACGGTCGGTTTCCCGACAGGAACAGGCACTTCCTGCTGCAGTTTCAGTTTGTTGAGAACGGCCTTTTCGACCAGCAAAGCCCTCACTTCGAAATCCATGCGGCTGCCTTTATCGTTGCAGTCGTTGGTGTCGCAGTTTTTCAGGTTTTCTTCTTCAGTTTCCAGGAAAAGAACAACTGCGTATTTTTTAAGATCAGTTTTAATATTATCGGCAAATGCAACTGCGTTTTGTTTTTCGCCGGGTTTCAGTTCCTGTAGCCTTGCGGAGCTTAACAACTCAAAAATTCCATCTTTAAAAGCATCCTTGTAAAATGGTTTTTCAGCGGGCGCAGCCTCATCGCATTGCTGCACGAAGAGCAGATCGGCAGGGAAATTCCTGGTATTATAAGGCAAAAAGTGAGTGAACACTGTATCGCAGTATGTGATAAGGTATCCCTGCGAAGTCAGCCCGCATCCTTTCGAAATCCGGATTGAATCTTTCTCCTGAAATGAAACTTCAAGCCCGCATACTATTCCGCTGCCTATCAGCTTGATGCGTGTTAACCGATCGTGCTGTTCCAGGTAATTGAACATATCGTTAAGGTGCCTGTTGGTAAGCACCTGGTCGGCTTCAAATACGGGGTACGATTTTGCTGTATTCATTTCAATTTAACTTTTAAAGGTTCCTAAAACTGTTTTCCCGAGCATCACGGTATTGCTGCCTTCTTTGCTTTCGTCGCAATCGTGCAAACTGGCCTGCGGGTATTCGCTGTGCAGCGATGCCAATATGCTGAGCATCTGGTTATTTGCATCTTTAAATGCGCTTGTGTTACCTGCCGTGGGTTCCGATGAAAATGCGGCCAGGGTTTCAATCCATTTTTTGTAGGCAAGCTCAAACTGCCTCATCAGGTCGTTGTTCAGCCAGCAGATTTTGAGCATGATTTGAGCCGGGGCTTCTTCCCTGATTTTTTCTTCGAAATACTGCCTGTATGCCATATTGTCGAAATGTCCGGCATCGTATGGCAACACCACCGAAGCACGGAATGAGTATGGGTCTGTTTCGCACAAGCAATCGCAGTTATGAAGGCACACCTCGAAGAGATTGAAAGTTGAATTTCGTGGCCGGAGCAGGATGTGCTCAAGCAGGTGCAACCCCACGGGATTGTTGCATTCGCGGGCAAATTCGGCAGCCACTTCAGCTGCTGCTGCCATAGCAGCAGGTTTGTTGTCGAAAACATTTTCGCTCTCCAGCAATACTTCGCTGGCCGGGCCAATTACCTGAAGCGTGGAGGTAGCTGTATCGAACAGATAACTTTCTGTTTCCGATGCTTCCTTTATAGCCTGCAACTGGGCTGCCAGGGCGTCGGTTTTTGACAGGTATTCCGCCGATTTCAATTTTATCCCATTGGCCGAAGTAAACGAAAAACTATGGAAGCACTTCAATATATCTTCCCCGTTTTCGCTCACCAGTTTTTCGGTACATATTATTTTTTCGTTTCGGATGCAATAAAGAAACCTGCGCGAAAAATCACTTATGCCAGCCAGGAAACTGATTCGTTTTTCGAGCCCCGACACATTGTTTGTGTCCCATAATTGGGTGCCATCCACTTTAAAATCGCTTTTCTGAG
>CALCJE010000404.1 GCA_937965665.1 uncultured Bacteroidales bacterium | reverse complement strand
TCGGTGTGGGATAGCTTGCTTTGGGAACATCACCCCGCTGCCAGCTGCCGAAATATTTCTCAACGATGGGTTTTGCCTGTTCCGGGGTTATATCACCAACTATTGCCAGGTAGGCAATGTTGGGTTTAAAGTAGGTTTTGTAAAATTCATTACATTTTTCAAGGGTGATTTTTTTGACCGATTCCTCGGTGATATTTTCACCATAAGGATGGTTGCTTCCATATACCACCACTGAACTTACTATGCGCGAAATTGCTTTTGGATCGTTTTTCTCAGTTTCAAGTCCCGATAAGGTTTGTTTCCTGATTTTTTCCAGTTCTTCGGTTTTGAAATTTGCATTTAGCAACACATCCGACATGATTTCGAGCAAACCATCGTTATGACGGGTCAGACAGCTGGCGCTTATCCCGGTTGAGGAAGTAAACAGGCTGCCGCCGAGCATATCTACCGCTTCGTCAATCTGGTCCTTGGTACGGGTTGTGGTACCTGTACGCATCAACTGACCGCTGAAATCAGCATAGCCGGCTACATCACCTTCAAAAATCGGGTCATAATCCAGCACCAGTGAATACGAAATACGGGGTATTTTGTGGTTTTCAACAACAAAAACCTTTAAACCGTTAGCCAGTTCAAACGATTGGTATTCACCAATTTTAATGGTAGGAGCCGGCCCGGGCTGTGGTTTTTTACTGCGGTCGAGTACTTCCTTTACCGCTACCGGTGCTGCCGGTTTGGTCGATTTTACTTTTTTTACCTGTGCAGCTAACGGAAGAGTAATTAAAAGAGCTGCTATTATGCTTAAGATTCTGTTTTTCATACGTAGGTTCCTCCTTTAATTTTTTTCGTTTGATTTAGGCAGATAAGTCAGAACCACCCTGTTTTCAGGAGTTAAATATTTTTGCGCAACCCGCTGCAGATCAGCAGGTGTAACTTTCAGGTACCTGTCAATTTCAGTATTGATTAGGTTTGCATCCTTAAAGTAAACATGGTAGTTGGCCAGGTTTTCGGCTATACCAGCCATTGTACTGTTGCCGGTTACGAAATCATTTTCAACTTTATTCCTGAGTTTCTGGAATTCAGCATCCGAAACCGGGGTTGTTTTTACCTTTTCGATTTCAGCATAAATTGATTTTTCAAGATCCTCGGGAGTAACGCCCATATTGGTGAGACCGAAAATGAGGAACAAGCCCGGATCTTCCAGCGAAAACGGGAACGACATTACCTGCAGGGCTTTTTGCTGCTGGTCAACCAGCGATTTGTTCAGCCTCGAGCTTTGCCCGTCCGAAAGCAAGGTGGTAAGCATTGAAAGTGCATACGAATCGGGAGTGCCCTGTGCAGGCATATGGTACGAAATAATTACTGCAGGAAGCTGTATGTTATCATACACAATATCTCTCACCTCGGCAGTTTTTTCAGGTTCAACCGCAGTTGGCCTGTATATTTCCTTGGTACCGCGGGGAATATCACTGAAATATTTTTCAATCAGTTTTTTTGTGCTGTCAATATTAAGGTCGCCGGCAATGGAAAGGGTGGCGTTGTTGGGAACATAATACATGCTGTGGAAGTCGAGAAATTCCTGCAGCGTAGCCTTATTAATGTCTTCGGGGTAGCCAATGGGTGTCCATTTGTACGGATGTACTTTATACGCATTTTCCATGGTTTTTTCAATCACCGATCCATAAGGGCGATTGTCGTACGACTGTTTGCGCTCTTCTTTTACAACGGCGCGCTGTGTTTCAACACCAACACTGTCGATACGCAAATGCAGAAGCCTTTCCGATTCGAGCCACAGTCCAAGTTCAAGCTGGTTGCTCGGTAACAGTTCGAAATAGTATGTTCTGTCCTGCGATGTATTGGCATTGTTGTATCCGCCTGCATTTTGAGTAATTTTATCAAAATCGCCGCGTGGTATATTTGCCGATCCTTCGAACATCAGGTGTTCGAAAAAATGGGCAAATCCGGTGCGACCCGGTACTTCGTTTTTCGAACCCACATGGTACAGGATTGAAACGGCAACAATCGGCGTACTATTATCCTGGTGCAGGATAACATGCATGCCGTTCGGAAGATCATATTCAGTGAATTTGATCCTGCCTTGCTGCGCCATGGCTCCGATAAACGGGAAAATGGCCAGCAAAAGGATAAGAAGTCTGATTTTCATAAATTGGTGATTAGGTTGATATTAAGTGGATATTTGATTTTGCAATAATTCAATGATCCTTTTCCCTGATAAAGTACCAGGAAAACAAGGTTAGTATGGCAAAATAACGACATTTAATACATATGTCGACAGGATTCAGGAAATTTTCTTGATTTTTCCCCTGTCTCCTTTTAAATTACCATTGTAAACAGCATGTTCAGTTAATTCCCAGAAATTCGGATACTCCCTCAAAATTCGGGATGATATCGTCCACAAATCCCGAAAGTTCTTCTTTACTGTAGGTGGTTGCTAGGCCGATTACTTTCATGCCGGCAGCCTTGGCAGCCTCAATGCCTGCATGCGAATCTTCGAAAACCAGGCATTCGGAAGGCTCAATGCATAATCTTTCAGCCGTTAAAAGGTATATTTCAGGATCGGGTTTGCCGTGTTTAACCATCGACGAATCAGTAATCACATCGAAATATTTGCTTAACCCGGTTTCGGCAAGGGTAAAAACTACATTTTCGGTGGGTGCCGAAGTGCCCATTGCTACAGGGATACCCCGCGAAGATGCATTTTTCAGTAACTCAGTCAACCCTTTAATAGGTTGAATATACGGTTTGTAAAGATCGCGGTAAATCTGCTCTTTTTCATCGGCCAGAACTTTTATTTCGGCTTCGCTCATTGGCCTGCCAAAAATTGATTGCATAATCTCGCTGTTGGTTTTTCCGAAGTTCGGGCTAAAGCTTTCCCGTGTTATGGTGATATTATGTTTTTTACCAAATTCAACAAACGCGTCAAAATGAAACTGGTGATTGTCGACAATTACACCGTCCATGTCAAAAATAAGAACCATTGGCATAAATATAGTTTAGGGTAAGTAAATATCACCAAAAGTATGAATTCTATTTACATCGTAACCAGCGATTGTTGATGGTAAGCCACATCGCAACAATATTTAACATTTTTTTAATTTGAGCTGGCACCTATAAAATCAGTATTTAGCTGATTATATGAACTGGCTGGAGATGTAACTCTATGTATGGTTGAAGATCGGAAGAGCACACGTCTGAACTCCAGTCACTTAGGCATCTCGT
>CALCJE010000403.1 GCA_937965665.1 uncultured Bacteroidales bacterium | reverse complement strand
CGATCTTTCAACAGTCACCGAGGCACTCGGAGCATTTTTAGGTGCAAATTATGTGAACGATTTCAACCGCTTCGGTCGGCAATATAAGGTATTTCTCCAGGCAGAAGGCCAGGATCGCTTAAATCCAGATGCATTGCAGCAAATGGCTGTTAAGAATAGCCAGGGCGATATGGTTCCGCTTTCAACCCTGGTGGCTGTTACTAAGGTTACCGGACCGGATTTCACAAACCGGCTTAACCTGTTCCGCGCTGCAGAAGTTGGTGGCGAACCGGCTGAAGGCTATAGCAGTTCTCAGGCCCTGAAAGCACTCGAGGAAGTAGGTAAAGAAGTTCTGCCTTCAAACATGAGCCTTGACTATATAAACCTCTCCTATCAGGAGAAACATTCACCCGGTGGCGCTACCGTGTTTATTATGGCTCTGGTATTTGTTTTCCTGATCCTGGCTGCACAATACGAAAGCTGGAAACTTCCTTTCAGTGTGCTCCTTGGAACTCCTTTTGCCGTATTTGGGGCATTTCTTGGGTTGTTCCTTGCACGTTTTACCAGCGATGCATACGTAATCAACGTTTTTGCACAAATCGGTTTGGTTATGCTTATCGGGCTTGCGGCTAAAAATGCTATTCTCATTGTGGAGTTTGCTAAAATGGAGAACGAAAGAGGTGTTCCGCTCATGGAAGCTGCTATGACTTCTGCCAAATTGCGTTTCCGACCCATCCTGATGACCGCTTTTGCATTTATCCTGGGCGTTACACCTTTATTAACAGCTACCGGTGCAGGATCACAGGCCCGTATTGTAATGGGTATGGCTGTTTTCGCCGGGATGCTCATTGCAACTGTATTGGGTGTTTTCTCCATTCCGGCCCTGTTTGTAATGATTGAAAAAATGGGCAAGAAGAAAGATGTTGTTCCAGAAGTTATTAAAAATGAGGAGGGCAAATAATATGAAGAAGATTCTTAGCATAATATTACTCATCGCCGGACTCTCATCATGCCTGGTTGGGCCAAAATATGAACGTCCGCAAATGAAAGCAAACACCGCATATAGTGGTGGTGATGCGTCGGTTGCGGTTTCAACCATTGTACTTGATTCTTCAGCGTACAAAGATTCAGTTGCGCTTATCGGCTGGACCGAAGTGTATAAAGATCCGGCGCTTACCAACCTGATCAAAACTGTTCTGAGCAGCAACCTCGACCTGCTTACTGCAATTTCGAGGGTTGAGGAAGCACGGGCTATTTACGGTTTTACAAAATCAGAATTGTACCCTTCGTTCGGCTATAGTGTAAAAGCAGGGTACAATGATGTTGGCGACAATGCACAGAAAGTTGGTGCCGGTGTTAACGGGCAGGCTTACAGTGGCTACGCTACCATGAATTGGGAAATTGACCTGTTCGGGAAGCTTCGCCATCAGAAACGCTCAGCCTGGGCGCAGTTCCTGGCAACAGAAAATAATGCCCAGGCCGTCCGGGTAAGCCTTATCGCCGAAACGGCTACCTTTTATTTCCTGCTTCGCGATGCCGATAACAGGCTGGCTATTGCAAATAAAGCTGTTCAGTCGCGGACTGAATCCCTGAAGATTATCTCCGAAAGATTTAGTAAAGGATATGTTTCGGAACTGGATAAACTGCAGGCTCAGCAACAATTAGCAATTGCTCAGGCTGCAGTTCCGAATGCCGAGCGTACAGTGATTATTACCCAGAATGCCCTTCGGGTTTTAACCGGGCTTACACCCGGGCTGATTGAGCGTGGCAACAGCATCTATGACCAGCAGTTACCCCCCGAGATCCCCGCGGGCATACCTTCCGATTTGCTGCTCCGCAGGCCCGATATTATTGCTGCCGAACAAACCCTTATTTCGCAAACCGAGGAAATAGGAGTAGCCACGGCCATGCGATTCCCTTCCATCAGCCTTACCGGATTCCTGGGAACCGCTACTCCCGACCTTGCCACCATTGTTGATCCGGCCTCGCTTGCACTTGGTGTAGGTGGCAGCATATTTGGTCCCATCTTCGAGTTCGGCAAAAATAAAAGAAGGGTAGAAGCACAGCGTTACAAGGCAGATCAATACAGTTACCAGTATCAAAAAACGGTTTTAAATGCTTTCGCTGAAGTAGATAATTCACTGGCATCGCTACGACTCAATAAACAGGAATACCTGGCCTATAAATCAGCACTTGAAGCAGCTTCAAAAGCCTATAGCCTGACCGAAGCTCGCTACTACGACGGGTACACCAACTACCTGGAACTGCTCATACAGCAGGATAACCTTTTTGCCGCCGAATTTAACGAATCCACTGCCCAAACCCAGCAGAATATTGCTGTAGTTAACCTGTTCAAGGCCCTGGGTGGCGGATGGGATGCAAAATAAGCCAGCCTGCAAGTAATTTTGAATAATGCTTTCTGATTCAGCAAGCTGGTGAAATCAAGCTGATTTATCTTCAGTACGGTATCAAGGTTTTTGGATTAAAAGCATAAATATCAAACTTCTAATAACATTTAAAAGTAACATGATTATGAAGAACAAGATTAGTTTGGGCGGATTGATGGCTTTAATGCTATTGATATTGGTAGCCTGCAGTCAGCAAAAGGCAAAACCTGTTATTGATAAAGAAAAAGTGAAAGCCGAAATTCAGGAAATTGAAAACAAATTCGCTGCGGTTTACACACACAGGAATGTCGATTCGCTGACCTATTATGGCGACAGTGCAGTGAGCTATTTTGTGGGTCAGGAACCCATAAAAGGCAAGGAAGCCATTCATCAGTTTATCATCGAAGAACTAAAGGATTTTCCAAAAGGGGCTAAAATTATAAACGAAACCATGGAAATCTATGTTACCGATGATGGCAACAATGTAGCTGAAATCGGATCTTACAAACGTGTTGATTCCACCGGCAAGGTATTGCAGAACGGGCACTACTTCAGTTTCTTTGCAAAACGAAATGGCAAGTACGTTTGTACCCGCGATATGGCTACTTCGCATGCTACTCCTGAATAAGCCCCTGTAAATTGCCCAATAAAAAAAACTGCCATTGCAACACATTGGCAGTTTTTTTATTTTAGCTTCAGCATAGTTACCATATTTTGCAGGTTCCGAATCATAGCCTGCAGTCTCCACCCTAAAAGTCAATAAAAGCCAGGTTGGTGTAGTTCCGGTTCTCCGGGTTAAAACCAGGGACTGTGATTGACCGGTCAACCGGGTAAAATCTTTGTCCCGAAAGGGCCGGGTGAAATCTTCATAATCAATTTGCAAAAAGGGACAGGGTAGGTTAAAAAAAAAGCCGTTCCCGGGAGAACAGCTTTTGCAGTTTATAGTAGGTAAATTCAGTGGGTAAATGCTAAAATGAAAGTTTCAAATTTTATCTTCTTCCACCGCCACGGCCTCCGCCGCCTCCGCGACCACCACCGCTGAATCCGCCACTACTGCGTGAACCACCACTTCCGCTAAAGCCACTGCTGCGACCGCTTCCACTGTAGCTACCACCGGTGCGTCCGCCTCCGCCATACGAATTTGATGAACCTGAAGGCCGGGAATAGTTACCTGATGTTGATGGGCGTGTTGATGGAGAAGCTCCGGCAGATGGACGGCCTGATGCTCCCGTTGATGGACGTGTTGAAGCGCCGGTCGAGGGCCGGGTGGATGCCCCTGCTGAAGGCCTGTTTGATGTTCCGGCTGAGGGGCGGGTTGATGGCCGGTTTGAGGTACCGGTTGAGGGCCGTGTTGATGCCGAACCCCTGTTTCCGCCATAATTTCCGCTCGCTTTATTATGGTTAACGGTGTTTGAACTGTTGCGTGAATTATTGTAGTTGTTGAAATTATTCGTGTTGTGAATAACGGTAGTATTGCCATGATACCCATGCCCGCCATGCCAGTAGGCTGCATGCATACCCCAGTACATACCAACCGCTATTATCGGGAATGGATTGAAATAGGGGGGATAGTAACCGTAATAGTATGGCGGATAATAAGGTGCATAGGCCGGTGAATAAACGTATTGCACAATAGGTGCCGATTCAACTACCACGGTAGTTGTTTTTGCCGGTACATTAACAATTACCGGATCGTCTCCTTTGTATGCAGGGTTAGCGGTAACCGAAGGTGTTGTTGTGGCCTGGGGTTCAACTATATAGTCTTTGCCATACAGATCTTTGTCGCCAACAATCTGCAGTGTGACTTTATCATTTTTATCCTTCGAAACGAGTATAACCGCCACATCTTGTTTTTCCTTATCGTTTACATCTACTTGGAGAATAAATGTAAAATCCTTGTCTTTTTGCTTCGTTATAACCTTAATAAAATCAACTTTTTTGTCCAGGTTCAGGTCAAGGTTGTTAATCCCGGTTTTCTCCAGGTTTAACTCTTTTTCAAAGTCTTCGATGGTTTTTGATTTCTGGAAAAGATCTAAAACAGCATACAGGTTAAGGTTATCGCCCGGCAGTCCCAATAAAGTTGTGTCCTGCTCGGTCTGGCTTTCGGTTTGCGAAAAAGCAGGAATGCTAAACAGGCTTAAAGCCGGTATCAGGAATAACAGCAAATATTTTTTCATCTCAATCCGTTTTAGATTCATAAATCAAAAATACAAAAATTCCCCCAGAAAACATATATGGAAACTGGATGGAAATCATGCCATTCGTAATAAATTTAGGCCAGCCATATAACGGAATGAGGGTTTCAGTTTATACCAGAACCCTCAACCTGTTTAAAATTTTATGCTCAACATCAGTATTATTACCGACGCCTGCCTCCGCCACCTCCGCGGCCACCACCGTTAAATCCGCCGCTGCCTGAACGTGACCCGCTGGTTGTAGCCGGCCTGGCCGATGATGAATTTGAGGACCGGGTTGGTTGTGCCGAGGGTGATGCCGAAGGACGTGATGGTGAGGACCCCATCGACTGTTTTGTTGATGGAGCAGCGGATGTACGGTTATTGGTTGAGGTTGATCCCCGCGATGGATTGGTTGAAGGTGATGCCGATTGCCGGGTTGATGCAGAAGATCCCTTCGTTTGGCTTGTTGAAGCCCTGTTCGAGCCATAATTCCCGCTCGCCTTATTATTGTTCACGGTGTTGGAGGTGTTGCGGGAGTTATTGTAGTTGTTGTAATTATTGGTATTGTGAATGATAACCGTGTTATTCCCATACCCGCCATGGTATCCTGCATGATGATAGTAATTGTTGTGGTGGTAAACCCCAATCGCCATCACGGTAAATGCTGCAAAATAGGGTGGATAATACCCGTAATGGTAAGGTGGATAATATGGTACATAGACCGGTGAATATACGTATTGAACAATGGGCGCCGATTCAACCACTACAACAGTTGTTGGAGTTGAGGCAGCCGCAATCGGATCGGTACCGCCATAAGCAGGATTAGCCGTAGCAGCAGGCTTTGGCTCAATAACATAGTCCTTGCCGTACAGGTCTTTGTCTCCAACAATCTGCAGCGACACTTTATCATTTTTATCCTTCGATACCAGGATTACAGCAACGTCCTGAACTTCTTTTTCAGTAACATCAACCTGTAAAATAAAAGTGAAATCTTTATCTTTTTGCTTGGTGGTTACCTTTATAAAATCAACTTTCTTATCCAGGTTTAAATCCAGGTTATTTATTCCGGTTTTTTCTTCGTTCAGTGTCTTTTCAAAATCCTCAATCGTCTTCGATTTTTGGAAAAGCTCAAGTACAGCATACAGGTCGAGGTTATCACCTGGCAAACCTAACAGTGTAGTGTCGCTCGCACTTTGCGCAAAAACTTTAGCGCTGAAGGTATTTATGGCTATGATCAGAAATAGCAGTAAGTATTTTTTCATGATGTTTGGTTTAATTTCCTGGGAATTGATTATCAAATTTACGAATAAATAATTCAGCCTGCTAAAATATTAATGATACACGAAAACAAGAATTTTCTATGCCCATGCATTGCTTTGTCATTATTACATTTTTCGCTATCTTTGAAAATCAATACCCGGTTTAAAAATAAAATTGTCGAACCCCACACAATTTGGGTCATGAAAAACAAAATACTGCTTCTTGCTTTTTTAGTAATTTCTACTGGTAATTCTGTCTTCGCACAAAGCATTGAACTTACGCCCTTTGCAGGATACACCTTCCGGAGTACTGTAAATATTACCAATGGACGTGCCCGGGTTAACGATGGGTTTACCTATGGTGGAGCACTCACATATAAAGCAGGTATGTATAATGCCATCGAAATTTCGTATTACCGTTACCAGACCAATGCTACAGCTCAATCCGGTTATTCAGGCTTTGAATTTGTTGATACCCCGGTTAACGTAAATTACATGTTAATTGGCGGTCAGCGTATTTTCCCGGCTAACGAAAAAGTGGCAGGGTTTTCAGGTTTTAACCTGGGTGCCGGCTGGCTGGGTTCGGGCAATAATAGCTTCAACACGGTTACTAAATTTTCGGTTGGCTTTCTTGCTGGTTTAAAGATCATGGACAATGATAATTTGGGGTTCAGGCTTCAAACAAACCTGGCGTTGCCGATTACCAGCTCAGGAGGCAGTTTCTTCTGGGGAACCGGTGGCTCAGGTGTAGGATTATCAGGAAATGTTCCTATCTGGTCCTTTGGCTTTACCGCTGGTTTGGTTTACAAAATCAAATAGCCTGCCGTTTGCAAAGAGGATCAACATATTAAGTATTAAAATAAGCGTTATGAACCTAAAAGTCTTTACCGCATTTTTGCTGTTGCTGGTATTATCAGCATGTACGCCTCCGCAACAGGTGTTAAGTTCATGGGTAAACCGGGAGGCTTTGCCCAAAAAACCGTACAAGTCAATTTTTGTGATGTCGCTTACCAGGGATTGGCAAAACAGGCTGTATATCGAAAATGAAATGGCAAAACTAATTGCTGCCCGGGGTCAGAAAGCAGTGAAAAGCAGTGATGTAATAACGCCTGCTTTTATGGGATCCGATTCATTAACCAGTGAAATACTGGTGAAGGCTGTAAGGCAATCAGGTTGCGATGGAGTAATCCTGTTAGCCCTGATCGATATTAAAAAGGAGGAATCGTACCAGCCAGAACGCACATTTTACCCCACCGCTGCTTACTACGGGAGCTATGGCCGTTATTACGGGCATTATTATTATGAAGAAACCGAACCGGGATATATTACCGAAAACCTGACCTACCTCATCGAAACCAACTTTTACGATGCCGCTACCGAAACACATTTGTGTTCCATTCAATCAGATGCATATAATCCTACTGACCTGGAGAGCTTTTTTAAAGACTACTCCAGGATGCTGCTTAAACAACTGAATAAAGAAGGTGTGTTTAAAAAGTAGGCTGCTGAATAGTTGCGTTTTATATTTTAAGGATCACATAATTAAGTAATCAATCAAGCCCGTATCTATGAAAAGTATTAGTGTCAGAATCTTCGTTTTGATTAGTTTGGTTATGCTCATGAGTGCATGTAAATCAAGCAGTAAACTCGATGCAAAAGATCAGCTTACAGTTTCGGCATGGGAGTTAAGTACCCTGCAGGGCATGGCCGTAGATAGTAAGGAATTTATGAAAGGGATGCCATTCCTTGTTTTTAGTAAGGATGGGCGGCTTACCGGATCTACGGGATGCAACAGTATGTCGGGTACGTACGAAGCGAAAAATAATAACATCAGCCTTAACCTGGGTGCCATGACACGCATGGCCTGCCCTGGTAATGGAGAAATGCTTTTTTTGGAAGCCATGCGAAAAGTTAAAAATCTTGAAATCTCCGGTGGCAAACTGGCTTTACTGGATGGAACCACAGAAATGATGACATTCGTACCCAGGAAATAAATAGCACTTTCCTTATACCGCTAGCAAATATTGTTTTCACGAACCCAAATCAGGTACAAACAGTTATCATTTCTTTCGCGAGCTCCTGTTTCCGCCAAAAAAGCCCCAGCCACCGCTTCCGATCAGGAAACCGAAAGCATACCAGGCACCGTTATTGTTGGGTGCGTAAACTGTAACATCATCACGAAACAGCATAGCTATCAGGTCGAAAGGAGCTATAAAGCCATGAAGCAATCCGCCCAGGAACCCAAAAGTGTGCCCCTTTAAACAGGGAGCCACAATTTCCTGGTTGGCACAACTCGCCAGCAATACCGCGGTGATTACCATGATTGCCGCAATGGTAGTTTTACGAAATTTTTCTGAATGTTTCATTTTCATTTGTATTAAGGTTGATACCTGTGATATGCTTCTCAATTTTGTTGCTCGTTATAAAGGTACCAAATTTTACATAACAGCTACAAGACCAGATTCCGGTATTTAATTGATTTTATACCGCGGCTTATTATTGCGAATCTGGAGAAGTAAAAATCCTACAACAAATAAAAGCACCGGCTTTTCCCGAAAATAATTCAATTAAATTGCCAAATTATATGGAGATGTATTCATATATGATCAATTATGAATACTTTTGTCGCGCACTATAAAACATGCTTTAAAATTAAGTTAACCCAAACCTGAATCATGAAAATGAAACTTAAATTATTTGTACTGCTTGCCGGAATAATGGTATTTGCATTCAGCTGTAAACCGAAAAGCGGAAAAGACGAGAACCTCGCCCCCAATGTTCATAAAATTACTGCCGAAGAAGTATTGCAGACCGGTAGTTATACCTACATCCTGGCATCGGAAGATGGTACCGAGAACTGGATCGCTATCAGCAAGGCTGAGGTTGAAAAAGGTAAAACCTATTACTATATGACAGGCATGGAAATGACCAACTTTACAAGCAAGGAGTTGAACCGTACATTTCCTTCTATCTTTTTTGTGGATAAATTCAGCGATAAACCAATAACCATGACAGTGAGTGTTGCCGATTCAACCAAAGGCAAACAAGCACCTGTAGCTAAAGAAGGCATAAAAGTAGATCCTGCCAAAGGCGGAATTACTATTGCCGAATTGTATGCCAACAAGGAAAAATATGACGGTCAAACCGTGAAGATCAGGGGTGAAGTTGTAAAATTCAGCCCCGAAATTATGCATCGCAACTGGGCACATATACAGGATGGAACCAAAAGCGGCGAAATGTTTGATCTCACGGTTACCACTATGGAAAATGTTAAAGTGGGTGATGTGGTTGTTTTCGAAGGAACCGTTTCCCTGAAAAAAGATTTCGGTGCAGGGTATTTCTACGAAGTAATCGTTGAAAACGCCAGGCTGGTGAAAGAAATTTAATCCTGGATTACTTTTAATAAAAATCCCCGCTGTTATTTTGCAGCGGGGATTTTTTATTTTTCAGCATCATGGAATGCTATTTATAATTATCGTGTATCTGCAGGTATAGCTCTTCCACTTTTTTTCGGGCCCAGGGCGTTTTTCGCAGAAATTTGAGGCTCGATTGTATGCTGGGATTTTCGATAAAACAATTGATGCGTATCAGCTTGCCCAGTATTTCCCAGCCAAAGTGATCCACCAGCCGGTTCAGGATGGTTTCGAGGTTTATGCCGTGAAGTGGGTTGTTTTGTTGCTCTGCCATTTTTTTCTGATTACCGAACGGTTTTGTAAGGCAAAGATAGGGTTACATCTTCATCAGGACGCAAAAAAATTATAAATAGCGCGAGTTCGATCTAAAACTCATTGGATAATTGTATACGATGTTCAAAATCAATAAGGTAATAAGGTTGGGTTCTTTCTTTCTGTTAACCTTTACTAAGGTTGAAACAATAAAATAAGGTTGAAACAAATATTTACCTTATTTATTTTTTTAAAACCTTAATAACAAGAAGAATGAATTTTAATCCAACCTTATTCCCTTATTCTCAATCGCTTTTTTTTCATATCGAATCATTTTAAATATTCTGATGCTTATCCTGCCCTTAGCCGGTCAATGATCGTATTCACATCTTTTGTTTCGAACAGGGCTATTACTTTTACTGCCAGTTTCAGCAAGATTCCCGGCGGGTTAATGAGTAATTGGCCAAACGCCGATATACGGCTGTCCTTTTTAATGATTACCGAATGCTGTTCATCCGGCTCCAGTGTTGCAAGGTGGCAGGCAAATTGCCAGGCCTGTTCGCGGGCTTTAACCATGCTGAAATTAATAATCAGCTCATCGGTATTTTTACCCATCCAGTCCAGGACCCGCATGAGCTTCGAAACTCGCGATACCTTATCCTGCATTTCATTTACCAGCCCGTTTAAAATCTGGTTTACCTGCATAAAATCATCTTCCAGGGCCTGCATACTTGATCCCGGGTCAAAGGTAGCTGCCGCAACTCCAAGGTCGAGGTTAATATGCGCGTTCATTCCCAGCATAATGTGCTGTATAATAGTTACCCTGCTTTTATCAGCATTAAATGCGGTTTGCCAGGCTGCTGAGCATCCTTTTTTCTGCCTGAAATCCTGGTACGCAATCAGGTAGAGGTTTGCAAAGGCAACATCCATTTTTTCCATACGCGCATTATCCCCGAACTGTTTCCCGATAATGGCCTGTTTTACCTGGGTTGTGGTCCGGCGGTACACATAAGCAAAAATCCCCAGGTGGTTATTTTCTGCAACCGATTGGTCAATTATTTTGTCGAGCTCCAGCAGGACTTCATCAATATTCTGAGCGGGAATTGCCATAGGTACCACATTTTCTTTTAAACATATGGTAAACCTGAGTGTTCAACCTGTTGGCTTATTCTGTATAGTTTACCAGGTCACAGATGTGAGCATTGGCATGGATTCAGTGCCTGCATATTCTGCCGGACAGCGTGCATAAAAAAAAGGACCCTGTGAAGAGTCCTCTTTTTATGTCTGATTTCTGATGAAGATTATTCAACAATTTTCAATTCTTTAATCAGGTTGGTAGCGCCGGCATATTTATCAATTACAAAAAGTACATAGCGGGCATCCACACAAATGGTACGCTGAAGTTCAGGTTCAAAAAGAATGTTTCCGCTCATAGCTTCCCAGTTGCCGTCAAAGGCCAATCCGATCAGTTCGCCGTTGCCGTTGATAACCGGGCTGCCTGAGTTACCGCCGGTAATGTCGTTGTCGGTAAGGAAACAGGTGACCAGTTTACCGTTTTCGCCGTAGCGTCCATAGTCTTTCTTATTGTACAGTTCTTTCAGCTTTGGCGAAACAATAAATTCCTCGTTGGTAGGATCTTCTTTTGCCATTACGCCATCCAGTGTAGTGAAGTAATTGTAGTGAATGCCGTCAGCCGGGTAATAATCGAGTACTTTGCCATAAGTCATACGCATGGTGCTGTTGGCATCGGGGTAGAAACTCTTGGTTGGTTCCATTTCGCGCAGGGCAGCAACAAAAAGACGCTGGGCTTTTTTAAGTTTTACGCTCAACTGCATGTTATCGGCCTGCAGCACTTTAAACCCATCCATAAATGAATTATAGGTAAGTAAGGCAGGGTCGTTCTGAAGTTTCTTCAGGTTTGGTTTTGCCAGGAATTCGTTGAATTTGGCTTCGGTACAGAAAATTGAATTGGCGAACATTTCGGCAACATACTTATTGATATCGCCTTTGTATTTTTTCTCAATAGTCTGGAAAATAGCAGGTTGCTGGGCGGCAGGAATATTGGCATGATACAGGCTGAGCAGCGCAGCATAAACGTTTTGTTCAATTTCGTTGTTATATTCCTTGAAATGCTCTTTAGCAGATTCCTTATATTTCTCCATCTGTTTTTTCAGGTCATCGCCTTTGGCACCTGATTTTAAAACAGTTTCCATTGCTGTTGCCTGTCCCGGGAATGAGAATGCTTTCGATCCGAAGAAACAGAGCTGGGTGTACCACATCAGCGGATTCAGGTTCTTGTCCTTCATCTGTTTGTATATCTCGGCATAAGTGCTGAGAACATCGCCATATTTAGCTTTGCGCTCCGGGTCGGCATTAATCCATTGTTGCAACTGGGCTTCAAGTTCCTGTTTTTTCTTGATCACATCCAGTCGTTTCAGGTCGCGGGCTTCACCCATTTTATTTTTCCAGAAATTGGCAAGTCCGGCGTAGGTGCTGGCATATTGAATACGAACGGCATTATCTTTATCCATGCCTTCCTTTTGTTTTTCGAGCACTATACCCAAACCTTTAACAATAATCGGGTCAATATCATTAAGGGTGGCTTCAACGGCCCATGAGTTCATATAACGATCTGTACGACCGGGGTAGCCCCAAATCATGGCGAAATCGTTTTTCTTGATACCTTTAATCGAAATCGGTAAAAATTTCTTGGCTGCCATCGGAACATTGTTTTTCGAATATTCAGCCGGCGAACCATCAGGAGCGGTATAAATACGGAAAATGCTGAAATCGCCGGTATGACGTGGCCACATCCAGTTATCGGTGTCGCCGCCAAATTTACCTATTGATGAAGGTGGCGCACCAACCAGGCGGATATCTTTATATTGCTGGTAAACAAACATATAATATTCGTTGCCGTTAAAAAAGCTCTTCAGCTCAACAGTGTATTTGCCATTTTCTGTTGCTTCTTTTTTTAACTCTTCTACTTTTTTGGTAATAGCAGCGTTACGGGCGTTTTCATCCATATCAGCAGTTACCACGCCCAACACATCGCTGGTTTTGTCTTCCATACGCACCAGGAACGACACAAAAAGGCCCTCGTTTGGAAGTTCTTCAGTTTTATTCATAGCCCAGAAGCCGTTGGTGAGGTAATCGTGCTCAACCGAACTGTGTTGCTGTATGGCTTCATACCCGCAATGATGGTTGGTGAAAAGCAAACCTTCGGGCGACACAACTTCGGCGGTGCAAAATCCGCCCAGGCTCACAATTGCGTCTTTCAGGCTTGAATGGTTGATGCTGTATAGTTCTTCGGCCGTAAGGTGAAGACCCATTTTTTGCATATCCACATAGTTTAACCTTTCAACAAACATGGGTAACCACATGCCTTCGTCAGGTGTATTGGCTGCTTTTGCGAAAACCGCTGTAAGCAAACATAAAATAAGTACGATTTTTTTCATATCTCGGTGATTTATTGGATTTTTAGAAAAGCAAAGATAGCTTTAAAGTGCTAAGATTATTTGGTGCCTGTCATCAGACCATATACTGCTATGCAAGTTATTAAAAAAAGTCTGTGAATTACCTAAATCATCCGGTAAAAACTAACCCCGGTTTGCTAAATGCATAGCGCTGTCTTTTCCGGCCAATATCCTGAAGTTTTGAGAATAAATGGAAAAGCCCAGCTGGTTTTAAGCAGCTGAGCTTTTACGAAAATATTTTTTATTTGTACTAAGCTGGTAAACGTTGTTTACAATCCCAATGCCGCTTTACCCTGGTCGAAAACTATATCTTTAGGGATATTGGCCGTTTTAAGTTTGTCGAGCCCGGCCTGAAGTTCAGGGCGTACTTTCCCGTTTTCTTTCATATAGCTCACTGCCTTATCGTAATCACCTTCACCTTCAATGCTGAGAATAAATGCACTCCATTCGTTAATAGCCTGACGGGTTTTCTCAATATCAACTTTAAATGTTCCATCCGCATTACGCGAAAATGCTTTTTTGTCCTCAAAGAAATTAAAACACATCATATTAGCTTTGCCATGGGCTTCACCGGCTCCGAATCGTACCGAGCGAATCAGTCCGGCCATGTAAGTAACATAAGCATCTTCAACAGTGATTCCTGTAAGTTCACCTTTCCCGATCAGCCAGCTAACCATCCATAAGCCGACAACATCTGCCTTGGCTTCTTCCCATCCTGAGTATTGTTCCTTCAAAGCCTGCCTTAAGTTTCCTTTCCCGGTGATGGTATTCTTTATCCCGAGCCCGTGAGCTACTTCGTGAAACATCACGTTACCGAAAAATGCATCGAATTTTATGTTTTTGCGCTGGGTCGGGTCAATCAGAACATCGGAAATAGGTACCAGGATCTGGTCGAATTTGGCACGCATCGCGTTTTTGAGCTGCAACCTGCGACTGCCTTTGGCTAACTGTACTTTTTCGTCGTTGGGTAGATTAATGGCAATGGTTTTTCCACCACTGTTCGAATTGCCGGCATAAAACAGTATGTCGTAAGCATTCAGGTCGGAGCTGGTTCCGGGTACTTCCTTTTTATACTTGGGATCGCAAGGAAGTTCTTTCTGAAGCGCTGGTAACATGGCTGCATATTTTGCCAGTTTAACACTCCATTCCTTATCTTTTACCAAAACCGAAGCTTCGTGTGCTGTTTTATAGCCAAACAGTTCATCTTCATAATTTTCAATCGGACCCGCTACCAGGTCGAGCGTGTTTGTTTTCATATCCATCCATGCCATGTCGCTTTCGAAATATTCGTCGGTAAGTAACGCCTTCGACCGTAAAGTGAGGTATTTCTTTAACCCGGCATCTTCAGCCAGATCGGCAGCTTTAAGCAGAAGATCCGAAGCCTTTTTTATTTTATCGGCATAAGCATCGTGATACCACACACTTTTCAGACTTTTATCAGCATTCCGCACCACCAGGGTGTACTGGCTGGCTTTGTTAGGATCTTTCCAGTTTTCAAACTCTTCCTTGGTCATATCGGCAGGATAGAAGTTTGCACCTTTAGGCTTTTCGCCTATGCCGGTAACAAAGGGCTTGTTTTCGTCGAGCCTGTCCCAGGGTCCGTAGTTAATAGCAGCAAACTGCTTGGTGTACGGATCTTTTATTGTATCAAGCAAGGCATTTTTATTTCCCCAGGTCTGTAGCCAGAAAATATCATCCATTACCTGGGCAACCTCTATAAGAATCGGGATCATCTGCTTTTCTTTTTCGGTAAGCTTACTGAGGTCGGTGGTAAGTTTAACCACAGCATATTCGTTAACTTTTTTTTGCATAGGGCTCATGTTGGTAGTGTCGACGGCTGCATTATCAGTTCCTGTTTTTTGTTTGCAACTGCTCCATAAAGCAATTACCAATGCAAGAGGAAGCATGAAACGTAAGAATTGTTTTGTCATGGCTTTGATTTTTTGGATTAAAATGTGCCGGCGAAATTACTTAAAATCAGATAGTCTTGTCATGATGTTTTGTTTTTTTCAACACATCTAGTTCATAAATATTTATTTTTCAAATTTGGTGTGTTATAATATGATTATTGATAATTTTGCATTGTTAATTAAATAACAGAAACGATTGTTATTTAAATAACAATAATTAAATACAAAATATTCTATACCAGTTACATGTGTATGTATTAGGGTGTCGGATATTGAATTTTTCAACTCTTATTATCATGAAGAAAAAGCTTTTAATACGTGATGTAACTCTCCGCGACGGGCAACAATCCCTTTTTGCCACACGTATGAATCAAAACCAGGTTGAACGAACACTGCCCGCATATAAGGATGCTGGTTTTTATGCACTCGAAGTTTGGGGTGGCGCTGTTCCGGATTCAATTATGCGATATCTGAACGAAGATCCCTGGTATAGGCTCGAAAGCATCCGTAAAGCACTGGGCCCGGATATTCCTTTAACAGCATTGTCGCGCGGGCGTAATTTATTCGGGTACAATCCTTACCCCGATGAAGTAATTGATGGTTTTGTAAAAAACTCAATAGAATCAGGGCTTACCATCATGCGTATTTTTGACGCGCTCAACGACCTTGACAACATTCGTTCGACCGTGAAATCGGTGAAAGCCCACGGAGGAGTGGCCGATTGTGTTCTGGTTTATACGGTTGATCCCAAGTTTACAAAGCGTGAAAAGTTAAAAGCGTTACTTCATGCTAAACCTCTGCCATCCAAAATATTTACCCAGGAGTATTTCCTCGAAAAAGCGCTTACCCTGCAGGCAATGGGTGCTGACATGATCACTATCAAGGATATGTCGGGCCTTATTACGCCTAATGCCATCGGGAATCTGGTGCGCATGGTAAAATCAAACGTTACCGTTCCGGTTGATTTCCACACGCACTGTACGCCTGGCTATGGTTTGGCTTCTGCATTGATGGCTATTGTGAATGGAGTTGATATTCTTGATACTGCTATCCTGAGCTTTGCCGGGGGAAGCGCAGCTCCGTGCTTCGAAATCATCCAGTTGCTTTGCGACAAAATGGATATTGAAACCGGTGTTAACCTTGAGCGCGTGGTTACACTCGATAAGGAACTCCGGGCTATCAGGCAGGAACTAAAACAGTTTGATAACTACGAAGCGCCCCGAGAATTTAATATTCTAACTGATAAACTTCCGAAAGATATCGACCAGATGATGGAAATGGCCATTGCTTTTGCTAAGGCTGATAAGGAAGATGATCTGCTCGAAGTATGCCACCGTATCGAAAGCTGGTTTGGTTTCCCCGAACCCGATGATAAAATCCGCATGGCCGAAGTTCCGGGTGGAATGTATTCGAATATGACCGCACAGCTTAAACAATTAAAGGTTGAACAACTGCTGCCCCGTGCCATGGAACTTATCCCCATGGTAAGGCTTGCATCAGGATGCCCGCCGCTGGTAACCCCGACAAGTCAGATTGTTGGTGCACAGGCTGTAAACTGTGCCATCGACGAATCGAAAGGTTTGCCTATGTATACAACCAAATCAATCCAGTATGTTAATCTTGTGAAAGGTTCGTACGGACACACTCCCGTGCCTGTTGATCCTGAATTTCGCTTCAAAATAGCCGGTGTAAAAGAAGAAACGCCTTACGATACCAAATTTTACAAAAAACAGGATAACCCTGTTTTTGAAGAATACGGCGGTGTTAAACTGGCGCTTACCGAAAGAGATGAACTTCTGCTCGAACTCTTCCCCTCGGTAGCAAGCGATTTTCTGAAAAAACGAATGGAAACCAAATACCTTAACGAAATTCATGCGGTGGAAGAGGAAAAACGCAGGAAAATTGAAGAGGAAAAGGCAAAATATAACAATCTGACATCGGAAGAGAAGCATAAACGCCTGCTGGATGGACTATATAATTATCAGTGGTCAAAATCAGAAAGTGAAGTAATTGGACTTTCGTAAAAACTCGTAAAAACTGGATAGAAGTGGTTACCACAAATGGTAGCCACTTTTTTTATGCCTGTTTAAAGCCAAAGAATTGGTTTAATACAGATGCCCATTGTTGACGGGTAAAATAAAACAGAAAACGCTATAATGCCTGATATATATCGTCCCTACGGGACTTTGCTGTGTTAGGTGTTACAAATAATTCTAACAATATCCAGCCCCTAACGCCTGCCTGTTGCAGACAGGGGGCTGTCCCGTCAGGGACAGGATGTTGGTAGAAAACAAATTGTAATTTTCCAAAAGTCCCGTCAGGGACGTAATAATATTTTGACCGAACACCATTAACAGATGCCATCGAAAAGATCCATTAGCCGGCATATGTACATACGCTCAATTCATTACCTTTGCGTTCCTATTTACAGTGTATGAAACGGTTTCATAAATTCCTGCTTTCTTTATTTTCAGGTTTACTGCTCAGCATTGGCTGGCCCGAGCGTGGTTTCCCGGTTTTGTTATTTGCCGGGTTTGTGCCACTGTTAATTGTAGAGTATGAGCAATGGAAAAACCGGGAGCTGAATCATGCGTCAGGCTTTTTGCCTTATATCATCACGACCTTTGTAACCTGGTTATCGCTAACTACCTGGTGGGTAGCTATTTCGACCCCCGTTGGCATTGTAGCTACCATACTTGTAAATACTTCGCTGGTGGGTGGTGCATTTTACCTGTTTCATGTTACGCACCGCCGTATTTCAGGAACCTGGGCTGCCTATACTGCACTGACAGCTTATGTGCTAACCGCCGAATTTATTCACCTGCGCTGGGACCTGAATTTCCCCTGGCTGAACCTGGGTAATGGTTTCGCGGCCTATCCCAAATGGATACAGTGGTACGAATACACAGGTATCTTTGGCGGTTCGCTCTGGATAATGCTGATAAATATCCTGCTGTTCCTTTTTGTGCGCGACCGCATTCTGCTTAAAACCTGCAGCCGTACCGTTGCCGTCCGCATGGCTGCTACCTTCGTTATTATCATTGTTCCCATTGCTGTTTCGTTAAGCATGTACAATAGTTACACCGAGAAAATTAACCCGGTGGATGTGGTGGTGGTGCAGCCAAACCTCGATCCGTACAACGAGCAATATGAGTTGGACCCGATGGTGGTTACCGACCGTATGCTGGCACTTGCGGCCGAAAAAGCCGACAGTGCTGCTGATTTCGCGGTGTTTCCCGAAAGTGCCATACAGGAATATATTTTTGAGGACCAGATTGAATTTTCGCCCAGTATTGCGCGCCTTAGGGCCTTTAACCAGAAATACCCACATATGAGTATCATTACCGGTATTTCATCGCGCAAGGTATTTGCCCCGGGTGAACCACTGAGTTTAACTGCGCGCAAATTCAGGGATGCCGACCAATACTATGATTCGTACAATACAGCCTTGTATGTGGCTCACGACAATACATTACAGAAATACCATAAATCGAAACTTACACCGGGTGTCGAGAATATGCCGTACCTCAATGTTTTTCCATTTCTGAAAAAATTTGCCATCGATCTCGGCGGAACCACAGGCAGCCTGGGTGTAAACCCCGATCAAACCCCGTTTATAATCCGCAACGGTCTTAAAGTAGCGCCCTGTATCTGCTACGAGTCGGTTTACGGAGAGTTTATGAATCGTTTTATACAAAACGGAGCCAACATTATATTTGTAATAACCAACGACGGCTGGTGGGGCAACACTGCCGGGCACCGTCAGCATTTGTTATTTTCATCCATCAGGGCCATCGAAACACGCCGCAGTATTGCCCGTTCGGCAAATACCGGAATTTCGTGTTTTATCAACCAGCGTGGGGATATATCGCAGCGTACCCAATACTGGGTCCCGGCAGCCATACGGCAAAAAATTAATGCCAACGATTCCATTACTTTTTATGTACGACATGGTGATTATATAGGCCGGTTTTTTATTGCTGTTGCAGCTCTGTTCGCGTCATTCACAATGTATCTTTCATTTCGCAAACGAAAATCAGCCATTTAGTTTTAGCTGATTTCCAGGCATAATGCTTACCGATTTTATCCGGCATGGCGAAGCTGTGCATATTAAAATGTGCCCTGTGGATATTTCAGTAATCCCTGCACAATCAGGTTTGAATGCAGGTTTCTAAAGTCATTTTAAAACTGCCCCAGGTTCAGGCACCTCACTGCGCGAAAGTGTAAAAGCCAACATGCAGGCACATACGGTGTCAATACATCAATAGCTTTCTTATGTATTCAAAATGCCCGTTTACCGGTTAAAACCCGGCATTCATCGGTTTTAAGTTGCATAAAGCCTGCACAATTTTGAATTTTGCAGAACAAAAATGCTGTAGTTTCGTTTATAAACAATTCGAATGATGGAAACAATTTATGATTAAAACGTTTCCATGTTTCAAAATTGTTTACTTTTGCTCCCCAAAAAATATCAAAATGGACGAAAAAGTTGATCGAATACTTTCTGAAAGTTTACGGCTGTTCAAGAAAAACGGGATTCGCAGTGTATCGATGGATGATGTTTCGAAGGAGTTAGGCATGTCGAAAAAAACTATCTACCAGTATTTCGCCAATAAGACCGACCTGATTGAAAAAGTACTGAACTATATGCATGAAAAGGATCGGATACCATGCATTGGCGAAGAATTAAAAAGCATGAATGCGATTGATATTCTCCTGGCTGTCAGCAGAAATGTAAGTGAGCAAATGAAGGACATGAACCCGATTAATGCTTTCGAACTGCAAAAATATTACCCATCCATTTACCGTGAATTTGTGAGCCGCAAGCGCGACCATGTTTTTGAACAGGTAAAACAGAATTTCATCCAGGGGATCTCGGAAGGGATTTACCGTACCGATCTGGATGTTGATCTGGTAGCAAGGCTCTATATACAGAAACTGGTCGATGTACACGATGCAGATTTCCTGGCCTCGGTAAATTTTGGGTTTGAAAAAGTATTCCAGGTTATGTTCGATAACCATATCCGTGGAATTGCCAATGCCGAAGGGCTGGCATATTACGAAAAACAAATAAAACTGACTAATAACAATATCTGATTTATGAAATTACGCATCATTTCTTCAATGTGGGTCGTACTTCTGGTTTTTGCCTTTGCAGGCAAAGCTGTTTCCCAGGATAACCAGCCCGTTACTACCTCGCTGAGCCTGAAACAGGCTCAGGATTACGCCATTAAAAACAATGCCAATGCAAAAAACTCGGCACTGGATATGGAAATAGCGAAAAAGAAAATCTGGGAGACCACTGCCATTGGGCTTCCACAAATTAATGCCCAGGCTAATTACACCCATCTTTTTACCGTTCCAGTGATGTCATTCCCGAATACGATTTTATCTGAACAGTATGTTCCTATTGATATGAACACAGGCTTGGGGACCACAAGTACTGTTGAACTCAACAGCGGCGAAAAAATCCATTTGAATAATGTGGCGGGAACCCCCATCCAGCTGGGCGTAAAAAATAATACCACATTCAATTTTACCGTATCGCAATTAATTTTCAGCGGAGAGTATCTTGTTGGTTTACAGGCTACAAAAGTGTTCTATACCATGACCGATCAAAACCGGCAGAAGACTGAGATTGACCTAAAAGAAGGTATTGCCAATACTTATGCTATGGCTCTTGTTTTCGAACAAACCAGGCTTGTGCTTACGCAATCACTCGAAAACACGAGTAAAACTCTTGCAGAAATGCAGGAAATGTATAAACAAGGCTTGGTCGAAAACACCGATGTTGACCAGATCGAACTTATTAGTCTCACGCTTAAAAATGCGGTAAGTTCGATGAGTCGTCAGATAGATGCCACTTATGATTTACTCAAGTTGCAGTTAGGGATGCCGTTTACGGATAAGGTGATTCTGTCTGATAACCTGGAGAGCATATCAAATGCGGTTAATCTTGAAACCCTCATTGGTACACAGTTTAATATTAATAACAATCTCGACTACCAGATTCTTTTGACGTCTGAAGAAATCAGCAAATTAAATCTGAAAAGAGAGAAAAGTACCTATCTGCCTAATGTGGCAGCCGTTTACAGGCATGAGGAAATGATGAACCAACCCGCGTTCAATTTTAATCCGAAGGACGTGATCCAGGTTGCAATGAATATCCCGATAGCTTCGAGCGGAATGCGGAACAGTAAAGTTCAGCAGCGGAAACTTGAGTTGCAAAAGTTAGTCAACACCAAGGAAAACCTGGCAAATGGCTTGCAACTTCAATATATCAATACCCGTAATGAACTTACAACGGCTTATGAAAAATATCTGAACGATAAAAAGAACATTGAACTTACCAAAAGGATTTATGACAAATCACTGATCAAATTCAGAGAAGGTTTGGCAAGCAGCAGGGATATAACTGAATTTCTGAATCAATATCTCACAGCCCAAAGCAACATGTATAACTCAATGCTTTCGCTGATTTCAGCCAAAAATAAACTCGATAAATTAAACAATAACCTGTAAATCAAAATTTCAACATACAATGAAAACATTAACCCAAGCAATAATTTTCGTGGCGCTGGTAGTATTCGCGGCAGCCTGTGGCAGTAGCGTCGACAAAAAAGCAGAACTTGCCAAACTTAAAAAACAGCATGACGAACTGACTGTTAAAATCAAACAGCTTGAATCGGAGCTTAAAATGGGTGATTCGACCACCTCAGCAAAGGTTACTTCGGTTTCGCTCACCGAAGCCAAGATTCAACCTTTTGATCATTACCTCGAAGTGCAGGGCAAAGTAGACGGCGAAGATAATATTGCAGTTTCGGCCCAGATGGCCGGTGCCATTACAGCTGTGTATGTAAAAGAAGGCGATGCTGTACGTAAAGGACAAACCCTGGCCCAAATAGATAACAGCGTAATGCAGCAGCAAATTGCCAGCACAAAACAGCAACTCGATTTTGCTACCAATCTGTATAATAAACAAAAAGCGTTGTGGGACAAGCAGATAGGAAGTGAAGTTCAATATTTAACAGCAAAAAACAACAAGGAAAATCTTGAAAAAGCGCTGGCTACCCTCAACGATCAGCTCGAAATGACCCGCATTAAATCACCGATAAACGGAAGTGTTGAAGAGGTTAACCTTAAAGTGGGCCAGATGGCATCACCCGGGCTTCCTGCCGTTCGCGTGGTAAACTTCTCGTCGGTGAAGGTTGTTGCCGAAATAGCCGAAGCTTATGCTCCAAAAATTAAACCCGGTAACAAGGTAATCGTTTTCTTCCCCGATTTTAATACCGAAGTAAATTCAACCATCAGGTTTACCAGTAAATACATCAATCCTGTAAACCGCACCTTCGTTAGCGAGGTTCGTCTTGGACCCAGCAGTGTGCAATACCGGGCCAATATGATGGCCGTTGTCCGTATTAACGATTATCACAATCCATCAGCATTTACAATCCCGGTTACTTTGGTTCGCGAAACCTCCGAAGGCAAATATATCTATGTAGCCAAACAGGAAAACGGTAAACTGGTTGCCCGCAGGCTTCCTGTAACGGTTGGCAGCACTTACAATGGCCTGGCCGAAATTACAGCAGGGCTCACTGCCGGCGACAAGATAATTACCACCGGTTTCAATAGCCTTATTGATGGTGAGCTTATCCAGGCAAACTAACAGTACCGGATAGCTTTCCTTTTTTAATCAATTTATACGTGAATTATGAAGAAAAATAATTTCAAAGAATTTTTTGCGACAAGCTGGGCTATTGATAACAAGACCAGTATTTATGTGCTGGCGGTGTTTATTACCCTGCTGGGCATCAGCAGCTATCGCAGCATTCCCAAGGAACAGTTTCCCGAAATAGTAATACCTACCATTCTGGTAAATACAGTTTACCTGGGTACTTCTCCCGAAGATATGGAAAACCTGGTGACCCGGCCGATTGAAAAACAATTGAAAGGTATAGCCGGTGTGAAGAAAATTACCAGCAACTCGCTGCAGGATTTTTCAAGCATTGCCATTGAGTTTAATACTGATGTGGCTGTGCCTGAGGCAAAACAGCGGGTGAAAGATGCGGTTGATAAAAGCAAATCGGACTTGCCGAATAACCTGTTGAGCGATCCGAGTGTTATGGATATCGATTTCTCGGAGATACCGATCATGTACATCCAGATATCGGGTAACTACGACCTCGACCAGCTGAAGAAATATGCCGATATGGCCCAGGATCGTATTGAGTCGCTCAATGAAATTACACGCGTTGATATTGTCGGGGCACTCGAACGCGAAATACAGATCAATGTGGATATGTATAAGGCGCAGGCGGCCAGTGTAACACTCACCGACATCGATCGCGCCATTGCTGCCGAAAACCTTACTATTTCAGCCGGCAACATTTCCACCTTTGGCATGAAACGTTCCATCCGTGTACAGGGTCAGTTTAAAGACCTGGATGTAATGAACAATATTATCATTAAATCAGCCAGCGGGGCTTCTGTTTACCTGAAAGATATAGCCGAAGTTAAGGATACATTCAAAGAGCAGGAAAGCTTTTCGCGATTAAATGGCGAAAACGTAATTACACTCAATGTTGTTAAGAAAAGCGGTAAAAACCTGCTCGAAGCATCAGATAAGATCAAGGAAATCCTTTCGAAAGACCTGGTAAACAAGGAATTTCCAAAGGACCTCAAGGTTACGCTCACCGGGGAGCAATCGCGCTATACACGTAACACGCTGGAGGAACTCAACAATACCATTATTATTGGTATGATACTGGTTACCCTCGTACTGATGTTCTTCATGGGATTCACCAATGCGTTTTTTGTGGGTCTGGCTGTGCCTCTCTCAATGGCAATTGCTTTCCTTGTTATGCCTGCCCTGGGTTTTACCATGAACATGATTGTGATGTTCGGATTAATATTTGCATTAGGAATTGTGGTGGATGATGCCATTGTGGTTATTGAAAATATTCACCGCGCGCACCAGAAACAACCCAACATTATTCTGGCAGCCAAGCAGGCAGCCGGGGAGGTGTTCCTGCCCATTTTATCAGGTACGCTCACCACGCTGGCTCCATTCTTCCCGCTGGCGTTCTGGCCGGGCATTGTGGGCAAGTTCATGTTTTATATCCCGGTTACCCTTATTCTTACGCTCTTTGCTTCCTTGTTTGTTGCCTATATCATTAACCCCGTGTTTGCAGTTTCGTTTATGAAACACGAGTACGATACACCTGATAAGAGCAAAACCCGTAAGCGGATAATCCTCGAAATCGGTATCGCATTAGGCCTGTCCCTGATTTTTTACACGGCCTATGCAATTAGTCACAGTGAAGTTGCTTTCGGTATCGGCAATTTTATGGTATTTGCTGCGATTATGATCCTGTTTTTCCATACCGCGCTCAACCCATATATTAAATGGTGGCAGGAAAAGGCATGGCCATGGTTTATGCATATGTACGAAAAACAACTCCGGTTTTTTATCAAAGGCAACAATCCATGGTACCTGTTAATTTCGGTTGTTGCATTGTTTTTCATTACATTCATTGCTACCGGTATACGCAGCCCGAAAGTATTGTTCTTTCCCGATAACATGCCAAATGCTATCAACGTAATGGTAAAAATGCCAGTTGGAACTGATCAGCGGGTTACCGACTCAATTACAAAAATTGTAGAACAGCGTGTTGTTAAAGTACTCGGAAAAAATAATCCTGATGTTGAGTCAATTATTACCAATATTGCCCTGGGTGCCGGCGACGCAATGGACTTCAGCCGTAACCTTGCTTCCGAAAAAGGAAAAGTAACCGTGAACTTTGTAGAGTACAAAAACAGGGTAGGTATTAATACAATTGAATATCTTGATAAAATCAGGCAAGAGATTAAAGGCATTCCTGGCGCTGAAATTTCGGCTGATAAAAACCGCTCAGGACCACCTACCGGAAAGCCGATTAATATTGAAATTACCGGCGAAAACCTGCCAGAACTTATTGCTGATGCAGCCTCGTTTAAAAATTATCTCGATTCGCTGCAAATACCGGGCATCGAAGACCTGAAAAGCGATTTCCAGGAAAATAAACCCGAGATCGCCATCAATATCGATCGCGAAAGAGCTAACCACGAGGGAATCAGCACAGGGCAGATAGCTTCCGAAATACGTACTGCCGTGTTGGGTAAGGAAGTTTCGAAATACAAGGTGGATGAGGATGAATACCCCATACAGCTTCGTTACTCTCTCGATACCCGTGCCAATATCAACAACCTGATCAACCTCAAGATTACTTACCGCGACATGAATTCAGGTTTGCTAAGGCAAATTCCGTTGTCGTCGATAGCAAAAATAGAATATGTTGATTCGTATGGTGGCATTAAACGACAGAACCTGAAACGGATCATTACCCTTTCGAGTGGTGTGTTGTCGGGCTATACAGCCAATGAAATTGTGGCACAGGTACGTAAACTTGCAGCTGATTACCCATTGCACGAAGGTGTTCAGATAAAATTAACCGGTGAGCAGGAAGACCAGGCCGAAACCTCGGCTTTCCTGGGTAAAGCCATGCTTATTGCCATCGGGCTTATCTTCTTCATCCTCATCACCCAGTTTAATTCGCTCAGCAAAACAGTCATCATCCTCAGCGAAGTAATCTTCAGCGTAATTGGCGTGCTCCTGGGTATTGTGATATTCAATATGTCGATCTCAATCATTATGACCGGGTTAGGCATTGTGGCGCTGGGAGGTATTGTGGTGCGAAACGGAATTCTGATTGTGGAGTTTATCGATACCCTGAAAGAACGCGGTCTGAAAACACGGGAAGCCATTATTCAGGCGGGCAGAACACGTATTACGCCTGTTATCCTTACCGCCACCGCCACTATTCTTGGGCTGGTGCCACTGGCCATCGGGTTTAACCTCAATTTCGAAACCCTGTTTACGCACCTGGATCCGCAAATCCATATCGGGGGCGATAATGTGATGTTCTGGGGCCCGCTTTCGTGGACTATCATCTTCGGGCTCAGCTTTGCTACTTTCCTCACCCTGATATTTGTTCCGGCCATGTATATCATTGCCTACGAAATGAAAATCAGGCTCAAAAGAAGAAAATCGAACAAGATGATTGTTGTTAACGATTAATCTGTTAGAGTGATAACTTCGGGGGTGGTGCCATAACTGGTACCACCCTTTTTGTATACCCGGATTTGAACACGCCGGTCAGACAGCGATATTATTTATGACCAGTATGTGTACGAAACACAAAATTGAAAATCTGAAATCGTGGCCTTAACTTAAATCATTTTAGTTTGTTTTATAATTAATTTTTACTGAAAACCGCCGTGCCCCTTTTATGAAAAATTAACAGATTGTTAATTCAGGAATTCAGGACCTGGTATTCCTAATAAAATAGCCTTCTTGCTGATTTTCAAAAGGTAAAGAAACCAGGATAATTTTTGTGCATTGGTTTTTTTTCATCTGCAAATCAATGATAAAGCAACTGTTATAGATTCAGTACCAATTAATTTACTAACTTTGCATTCCCAAAAAAGTGTATAGCTTCCCATGGAGAAAACAAAGATTCTTTTTGTAACGCAGGATATCACCCCCTTTATGAAAGATAGCCCTATGGGGCTTATTTCCAGGCATTTACCACAAGGAATTCAGGAAAGAGGACGTGAAATCCGAACCTTCATGCCCCGGTTTGGTAGCATTAACGAACGCCGCAACCAACTTCACGAAGTAATCAGGCTTTCAGGAATGAACCTGATTATTGATGATACTGACCACTCGCTGATCATTAAAGTAGCTTCTATTCAGCAAGCCAGGATGCAGATCTATTTTATTGATAATGAGGATTATTTCCATCGTAAATTTGTTTACCGGGATAAAAACAACGTGTTTTTTGAAGACAACGACGAAAGGGCTATATTTTTCTCAAGGGGAGTACTTGAAACTGTAAAAAAACTGGGTTGGAGCCCGGATATAGTGCATTGCCATGGCTGGATGTCGGCACTCACCCCGTTGTACATAAAAAAAGTATACCACGAAAACCCGCTCTTTGCTTCCTCAAAAGTAGTTTTATCTATCTATGACGATGATTTCACAGAGCCATTGCATCCGAACCTGCAAGGTAAACTTAAGCATGAAAATATTGCACTAAAGGATCTTAAGCATTTCAAAAAGCCTGATTTTGTGAGTCTTATGAAAGCTGCTATAGATTTATCGGATGGAATAATTATGGCAAGCCCGCAAATAAATGCTGAAGTTGCTGAATATGCCGAACAATCGGGCAAGCAAATTCTGCCATACCAGGGAGAAGACAATTATATCCCGGTTTACAACGAGTTTTACGAAAAGGTATTACAAAATTAAACTGTCAGGTTACTGCTTCTATTCATTCACAATTTAAAAATACTTACTCCTTGAAAAGGCTAGTCTTTCTCCGCCATATATCAATCATCGCATTACTGTCGTTTTCTGTTTTATCCTGTACCAAGGATATTTCATCTATTGGTCTCGGCCTGGTTGAGCCTGTCGATCTGCTTACCATGGGATATACCGATACAGTGAAGATCGTTGCATATACCATCCCTGATGATTCAATGTACACTCACAACCTGAGTGTTAATAATGGCTACTACATCCAGATTGGAAGCATGTACGATCCGATATTCGGGAAAACCACCTCCAACCTTTATTCGCAGCTTTACCTTACACAATCGCGTACACGTTTCGGAACTTATCCGGTGTTCGATTCAGCTTTTTTATACCTGCCTTACTACAATGCATACGGCGATACACTCACCAATATGACTTTCAGGGTTTATAACCTTACTGAAGATATTGTTGACTCGTTGACCTCATATTCGTACAACAAGCTTAGTTATGACCCTGAGCCCATCGGGCAGATTACTTTTCAGCCTCGCCCTACCGACAGTTCATATTACCAGGGAAAGAAACAGGCTCCGATGCTCAGGATACCCATTAACAGCAAATTCGGCAATACAATACTCCGCATTTCGGATACTTCCGTTCTGAACTCGAACGCCAATTTTGTTAAAGTATTCAAAGGGATCTGTATCATAGCTGAGCCGCAAAATACCCCGGGTAAAGGCTCAATCTGCACATTCCGTATGCCATCCGATTATTTTAAATTGCAGATGCATTATCATAACCCGGGCGATACGGTAAAGACTTACAATTTTGCCATCTCATATTCAACCTCGAGGTTTCAGAATTATGACCATAACGGATATGCTGAAGCAGTTCCAATGCTGAGACAACAACTGGCGGGCGATACCAGTCTGGGGCAACAATATTTGTTTGCGCAGGGCCTGGCAGGTACAAAAATAAAAATCCGGTTTCCGTACCTTGCAAAATGGTTCGATTCAGAAAAAATCGTCATAAACGATGCACAACTGATCCTTGGTAATTCATCTGTATCTACTGTTTTCCCGCGGCCATCAGGACTAGTGCTCAGAGGTATAGGCGAAAACGGGAGCACCAGCCCGGTAAGTATAGTCGACGAAAACGAAGGATCTTCTTATTTTGATGGCCGGTATGATGCCGCTACAAACAGCTATCGTTTCAGGATAACACGATATGTTCAGCAAATGCTTACAGGAAAAGTCAGAGACAATGGATTTCACCTGTTAGTCCCTTCATCAACAATCAATGGGGCACGCCTCGTGCTGAACGGTACATCTTCGCCGCAATCGGATTTAAAACTCTACCTGAGATATACCAGGCTTAAATAATTATCCACAACTGATAAATACTTATTCCAGGTAACCGCCCCTGTTTCCACAGGCTATTGCGGTTCTGCATCATTTTTTTTTAGCTACTCTTTAGCAGTTTTGCTGCTTTTTTTTTGACGTTTTATTTTAGTACACCATT
Organism: uncultured Bacteroidales bacterium; assembly: GCA_937965665.1. Taxonomy (GTDB): domain Bacteria; phylum Bacteroidota; class Bacteroidia; order Bacteroidales; family UBA4417; genus UBA4417. The sequence goes on along the minus strand of CALCJE010000403.1, from coordinate 14,881 downwards.
ACCATTTTGAAAATATCAGCGGATAACATCAAAATCGTAAAATTTTATTTTTAAGATGAAGTGGTTGAAAATCATGGAGATAGTGACAGGGTATTGTTCACCTGGCCAAACTGGAACGATATTGGATCAATTAGTTTGACTGTTGTCAGGAAGGAGTTATACTTAAAGCCCTTTTGATACTAGTTATGAAGTCTGCAAGTGGTAATAGAAAGATAGTTTAAAGAAAACCCCTTCTAATTCACTACAGTCATTTAACATTTAGTAATTTTGCCTGTTTTTAAAACAGCGGCCTTTTACAAAGGCATTGCAAGTTGAACAAAAGCTAATTAATAATTTATTCGGGATATTATGTGTGGAATTGTAGCATACATTGGTAAAAAACAAGCATGCCCTATTCTTTTGGGTGGGCTGCATCGGTTAGAATACAGGGGATATGACAGTGCAGGTGTTGCCTTGCTGAACGGATCACTGAAAGTGTATAAAACAAAGGGTAAAGTTTCTGATCTCGACAACATGCTCGAAGGTCTTAATGTTACTTCCACCATCGGGATAGCACATACCCGCTGGGCTACCCATGGCGAGCCCAACGACGTGAACGCTCACCCTCACTATTCGTCGAATGAAAGGATGGCTATCATTCATAACGGAATTATTGAAAATTATAATGTACTGAAACAGGAACTTCAGCAGAGGGGATATATATTCAGGAGTGATACTGACACCGAAGTGCTGATGTATCTGATTGAAGATATAATGGTAAATGAAAAGCAAACCCTAGCTGAAGCAGTTCGCATTGCGCTTACACAGGTTACGGGTGCTTACGCCCTGGTTGTCATTTCGCAGGATGAGCCTGATTCGCTGATTGCAGCCCGGAAAGGGAGTCCTATGGTAGTAGGTATTGGAGAAGGTGAATTTTTTATTGCTTCTGATGCTGCACCTATCGTAGAATACACCCGCCAGGTAGTTTATCCCGGCGATCAGGAGGTTATTTCGGTAAGTCTTTCGGAAGGATTAAAAATACGTACTATTGCCGATATTGAAAAAACTCCTTACGTACAAACACTCGAAATAAACCTCAGTGCACTCGAAAAAGGGGGATTCGACCATTTTATGCTGAAGGAAATTTATGAGCAGCCACGTACTGTTCGCGATAGTATGCGTGGCCGCCTGCATATGGACCAGGGCATTATTTTGCTTGGAGGTATGCAGGATTATCTCCGAAAGTTTCTGGCTGCCCGCCGTATTATTATTGTGGGTTGCGGCACCTCGTGGCATGCAGGTATTGTTGGCGAGTACCTGATTGAGGATCTTGCCCGGATACCGGTTGAAGTTGAATATGCTTCGGAGTTTCGTTACCGCAATCCGCTGATTTATGAAGATGACATTGTAATCGCTATCTCGCAATCGGGCGAAACAGCTGATACCCTTGCCGCTATTGATATGGCCAAAGGGAAAGGTGCAACAATTATTGGTATTTGCAATGTGGTTGGCTCATCCATTGCACGTGCTACCCATGCCGGTTCGTATACCCATGCCGGTCCTGAAATCGGGGTAGCATCAACCAAAGCATTTTCGTCGCAGGTTACCATTCTTACGCTGTTAGCACTGATGCTTGCCGAGAAAAAAGGAACCATTTCGGCATCACGCTATTACCGGATGCTGCATGAGTTTAATGCCATGCCCGAAAAAATTGAAAAAACACTCAAGTGCAATAACCAGGTGAAGGAAATTGCAAAAGTGTTCAGCAAAGCAACCAATGCATTGTATCTTGGTCGGGGCATCAACTTCCCGATTGCACTCGAAGGTTCACTTAAACTTAAGGAAATATCATATATACACGCTGAAGGATATCCTGCCGCCGAAATGAAACACGGCCCTATTGCCCTTATCGACGAGGAAATGCCGGTAGTTGTAATTGCCACGCATGGCGGTCAATACGAAAAGGTAGTCAGCAATATAATGGAAGTAAAAGCCCGCAAAGGCAAAATTATAGCCATTGTTACCGAAGGCGACGAAGATGTTCGTGCATTGGCGGATTACTGTATCGAGATCCCTGAATGCGATGAATTACTGGTTCCTTTATTAGCTACCATTCCCTTGCAATTACTTTCATATCATATCGCATTATTGCGTGGTTGCAATGTGGATCAGCCCAGGAACCTGGCTAAGAGTGTAACGGTGGAGTAAAAAAACCGGACAAGCTATAAGCTGATAAATTAAGTTTTTACCATATTTCAGAAAAGCAGGTAGCTCTTGTTACCTGCTTTTTTGGTATCATGATTTACAATGGTAAATTTTCCAGCTTTTGTTTTCCTTGACATGCCCAAAAAATTACATAATTGCCTGATAAACATCAGATATAGGTTTATAAATATGACGACATAGGCCTAATTATCAGCGTGATATAAATACTAATGTAGAATAGTTCCATATTATGATTTTTTAGATAATATTTTTGGCTATTGTTATTTGAATAACAAAAAGAAATTAATTTTGCAGAAAATTTCATACCATGAATTTATCACACATAGAACACATTGGAATTGCTGTTAAAAGCCTGGAAGACAGCATCCCATACTGGGAAAAAGTATTCGGGTTACAGTGTTATGCTATTGAAGAGGTTGCTGACCAGCGGGTGAAAACAGCCTTTTTTATGGTTGGCCAAACTAAGATCGAATTGCTCGAGAGCACAGATCCGGAAGGACCGATCGGAAAATTTATTGAGAAAAAGGGAGAAGGTATACATCATATAGCCTTTGCAGTAAAGGATATTGAAAATGCACTTGCCGAAACCGAAGCAAACGGCATTCAGCTTATTGACAAAAAATCGAGAAAAGGTGCCGAGGGAATGAGCATCGGGTTCCTGCATCCCAAATCAACGTTTGGTGTGTTAACCGAACTTTGCGAGAATAAAAACATCTAAATTATACTTACCTATGGCTATTGAAGAAAAAATCAAGCAACTGCTTGAGAAGAGAGAGCTTGCAAAACTGGGAGGTGGTCAGAAACGCATCGACTCACAACACAAAAAAAACAAACTCACCGCACGCGAACGTATTGATTTATTGCTCGACGAAGGCAGTTTCGAAGAATTCGATATGTTTGTTACACACCGGTGTACTGATTTTGGGATCGAAAATGAAAAGTATATGTCCGATGGTGTTGTTACAGGCTATGGAACAATCGACGGGCGACTGGTATATGTATTTTCGCAGGATTTCACTGTTTTTGGCGGATCTCTGAGCGAAATGTATGCCAAGAAAATATGCAAAGTTATGGATCAGGCCATGAAAGTGGGAGCCCCGGTTATTGGCATCAACGATTCAGGCGGAGCACGTATACAGGAAGGCGTTCAGAGCCTTGCGGGTTATGCCGAAATATTCCAGCGTAACATTATGGCATCGGGTGTTATACCACAGCTGTCAGCTATTTTCGGTCCATGTGCTGGTGGAGCAGTGTACAGTCCTGCCCTGACTGATTTTATTATCATGTCGAAAACAAACAGTTACATGTTTGTTACAGGCCCAAAGGTTGTTAAAACTGTAACCGGCGAAGTTGTTACCGACGATGAACTTGGTGGCGCAATGGTTCATGGATCAAAATCGGGTGTTTCGCATTTTGTAGCTGAAGATGAACAGGAAGGTATCTTACTTTTACGTAAGTTGCTGAGCTACCTGCCATCCAATAACCTCGAAGATCCTCCAATTGTACCATGTATGGACCCGATTGACAGGCTTGATGAATCGCTGAATGAAATAATTCCTGACAATCCTAATAAACCATATGATGTTAAGGATGTAATTCACTCGATTGCTGACAATAACGAGTTCCTGGAAGTGGCCCGGCACTATGCGCCCAATATTGTTACCGGATATGCACGTTTCAATGGCATGTCGGTTGGTATTGTAGCTAACCAGCCTAACTACCTTGCAGGAGTACTCGATATTAATGCCTCGCGTAAAGCAGCACGTTTTGTACGCTTCTGCGATGCCTTCAATATTCCCATCCTGACCCTCGTTGATGTACCCGGTTTCCTTCCCGGAACAGCCCAGGAGTATGGTGGAATCATCGTTCATGGCGCAAAACTTCTGTATGCTTACGGCGAAGCTACTGTGCCCAAAGTAACAGTAATTTTACGTAAAGCTTATGGCGGAGCATATGATGTAATGAGTTCGAAACACCTTCGCGGTGACATCAATTACGCATGGCCTTCAGCCGAAATTGCAGTTATGGGTCCAAAAGGTGCTATCGAAGTTCTTTATAACAAGAAACTTTCTGAAATTGCAGACCCGGCAGCCCGCGAAGAAGAATTCCGTAAATATGAGGAAGAATATAAAACAAAGTTTGCAAATCCTTATGATGCTGCAAGTTATGGTTTTATTGATGATGTGATTGTGCCACGCAATACGCGTTTCAGGGTGATACGCGCATTCCAGGCCCTTTCGACCAAGAAAGATGTTAATCCACCGAAAAAACATTCAAACCTGCCATTATGATGCACACAACACTTTTGCTGCTCCAGTCAGATGCACGGGTTCCCGGCAAGGCTGCCGCTGAATTCGGGCAGATGGATCCCAATGGGCTGGCCATGACTATTATTGCGATGGGAGTTGTTTTTATTTCGCTGATACTGCTATATTTAGCATTCAAATACATTGCTAAACTGTATAATGTGGATATTAAAAAACGTTTTCGCAAAGGCAGCCCCGAAGAAACTGCACCTGAAAAAGTTGAAGATATCCCCGGCGAAACACTTGCAGCCATATCGCTTGCTATACATTTGTATAGTAAACAATTACAAGGTTTGGAAGAAGCTGTGATGACGATCAGGAGCGTTTCGAAAACCTATTCGCCATGGAGTTCAAAAATTTATGGTTTACGTCAAAATCCCAAAAGATAACATATGAAGAAGTTCAAATTCACTATAAATGGCAATGAATACGCAGCAGATGTGATAAACATTGAGGAGAACATGGCTGAGGTAGCAATCAACGGTGTGAGCTATACCGTTGAAATTGACCAGAAAATGCAAACTGTTAAAACGCCAAAACTCGTGCGTACGCCGGCTGTTCCATCCACTGATTCGCATCCATCAGTATCAAAAACAGCAAGCCCGTCAGCTCCTAAAGGTACTGGCAGCATCAAATCGCCATTGCCAGGTGTTATTCTCGAGCTTTATGTGCGCGAAGGCGACACCGTAAAAATCGGGCAGAAACTGATCATGCTTGAAGCCATGAAAATGGAAAACAACATCAATGCTGATAAAGAAGGCCGTGTTACTTCAATCAAAGTCTCGAAGGGTGACAGTGTAATGGAAGGTGATATTCTTATCTTAATCGGAGAATAATTATATGGAAACAGCAGGAAATTTCTGGACATTTTTGTCCGATCACCTCAGTCAGTTTATCCAATATACCGCATTTGCCAATTTTACAGTTGGACATCTGGTGATGATTGCCGTTGGCCTGACATTTATTTATCTTGCCATTGCCAAGGAATACGAACCAATGCTGTTAATTCCAATTGGATTTGGTATCCTGGTAGGTAACATCCCTTTCTGGGGTGCCGATCATGTGCTGGGTACCGATCCAAGCAATTTGCAGATTGGTATTTACCAGAACGGGAGTGTACTGAATTATTTGTACTACGGTGTTCGCATGGGAATTTATCCGCCGCTGATTTTTCTGGGCATCGGGGCAATGACTGATTTTTCGGCCCTGATCTCAAATCCAAAACTGATACTCATCGGGGCGGCTGCCCAGCTGGGAATATTCGGGGCATATGCTGCCGCACTTGCTTTAGGCTTTTCGCCTTCCGAAGCCGGTGCAATAGGAATTATCGGAGGCGCTGATGGGCCTACGGCAATCTTCCTTTCTTCGAAACTTGCCCCTGAACTGGTAGGAGCCATCGCCATTTCGGCCTATTCGTATATGGCCCTGGTTCCGGTAATACAACCACCGGTAATGCGTTTGTTAACAACCCGGAAAGAGCGATTAATCCGCATGAAACCTCCGCGTACTGTGTCGAAACTCGAAAAAATCCTTTTCCCGATTATAGGAATGCTGTTCACCTGTTTTATTGTACCATCCGGCCTACCGCTGCTGGGTATGCTTTTCTTCGGTAACCTGCTGAAGGAAAGTACGGTAACAAAACGACTGGCTGATACGGCTAAAGGACCGATGATTGATATTGTAACGATACTGATCGGGTTAACCGTAGGTGCATCAACCCAAGCCACCACCTTTCTGACTGAAAAATCGGTACTTATTTTTGCTCTGGGGGCTGCATCATTTGTTATAGCCACATTCGGAGGGGTTATGTTTGTGAAGATCATCAATTTATTCCTGAAAGAAGGCAACAAAATGAACCCGCTTATAGGCAATGCCGGGGTATCGGCAGTGCCCGACAGCGCCCGTGTTTCGCAGGTAGTCGGGCTTGAGTACGATAAAACGAACCATTTGCTTATGCATGCCATGGGGCCAAATGTTGCCGGTGTTATTGGAAGCGCTGTTGCAGCTGGGGTACTTTTAAGTTTCCTTTTTTAGTTACAAAATTAAATTTCCTGAATTTGCATGAAGAAAGCTCCGTTAATCCGGGGCTTTTTTTAATTTTACGCATTCTTTCCCTGGCTAATAACATTTTTTAACCACCTCATTATATGCTTATTATTGGAATTGCCGGTGGCTCCGGATGCGGAAAAACTACAGTTGTCCGCGAAATTATTAAGCGTTTGCCTAAAAATTCAGTAGCAGTTATTCCGCAGGATGCATATTACTGGGATAACGGGCACCTGAGCGCCGAGGAGAAGCTGAAAATTAATTTCGACCATCCCAATTCCATTGAATGGAACCTGCTGGTTGAACATATTGATGCACTGCGTCGTGGTGAAAGTATTGAAATGCCTACCTATTCGTATATCACCTGTGCCAGGCAGAAAGAGACCGTGCGAATTGAACCCCGGAAAGTAATTATTGTGGAAGGGATCCTGATTTACAGCGACCCTAAACTAACTAAACGGCTTGATATAAAGGTTTTTGTAGATGCTGAGGGCGACGACCGACTGATGCGCATCATACGCCGCGATACTGTGGAACGTGGCCGCGATCCCATGCAAGTGCTTGAGCATTATACCCGTTGGGTGAAACCCATGCACCTGCAGTTTATTGAGCCTACCAAACGCAACGCAGATATCATAGTTCCGCAGGGAGGCGAAAATAAAGTGGCTATTGATATTCTGGCTTCGAGAATAAAGATGAAACTGGATTCAGGTGACTAAAGATAGTGAATAGTGAATAGTGAATAGTTTTGCTTCGTTTTGCTTCGTTTTGCTTCGTTTTACTTCGTTGCACTCGCAATGACCACTCGCAATGACCACTCGCAAGGACAGTGAAGAGTGAAGAGTGAAGAGTGAAAAGGGACCAGAGGATCTGAATAAGGTGAAATCCGCATTCGGATATTCAAGATTAAACATCCGGTATGCGGATTCCCATATCCAACATTAATTATTTATTCATTATCCTCCGCATACCATTCGGCATACGAAGTAACGGTTTCGCGGAGCAGCAAATGATGAAGTTTAACGTTTTCTGGTAACTCGCTTTTTAACCTTGCTGCAAAATCTATGAGCATATTTTCGCTGGTTGGCTGGTAATCTACCAATATGGTCCGACCGAACATTTCGCCTTCAATGGTATATTCATTGGCTGATTCGCGATTCAGGACCAGCGCATGATCAAATTCATCAACAATATTTTTACGTACTATTTTCTTCAGATCTCCAAAATCCATCACCATGCCTAACTTGGCAGACGATGTATCGGGAATTGGCATGCCTGTTATGGTTACCAGCAATTCGTATGAATGCCCGTGAATATTGCGGCAAAGGCCGTCGTAGCCTTTCAGGGCATGGGCCATTTCAAATTTAAACTCTTTTGTAAGTCGTATGGTTTGCAAGGATGATTGTTTTTAGCTGACGTATAAATTGTTAAAAATGCACGCCTCTGGGTTTTATCGTTCCGGTTAAAGTTTGCCGGATGCCCCGGAACCGCGGAACCTATTTTTTAATAATACGGGCCTGGTATGTGGTATGAAAATCGGTTAATGACAGTTTTACCAGGTAAAATCCGGCAGGCAAGCGCTCCAGGTTCAGGGTTGCTTTATCGCCGGTAATGGTAACAGCTGCAGCTACAGGAAGCCCGGTAGAGGAATAAACAACAAAAGAATTATTTTGTTGGGTAAATTCAGGGGGCAAAGTTATGGTACAATTTTCAGAAGCCGGATTTGGATACACCTGCAGCGCTACCTGCGACTGTTCGTCAGAAATTCCGGTATTGGTGCCCCATATCATATTGGCATATTCGGGATGATCAATAAAAGGATTGCGGTTATGCTGTATGGCGTACACAGCATTATTTCGTGCAATTTCTTTTTCCGAAACCGGATCACGCTCTGCCCAGATTAACAGCATATCCCTGGCCCAGGGTTTAAATTGCGATCCTGTTACCATAGCACTGCCGGCCCATCCATTGTCTTCTTTATAATAACGTGTTGCCATATAAAAATAATTCCTGGCAAAATCTCCTTTGTATTCATCAATGGGCTCAAATGCAATTCCCGAATATCCCGGCGTTGTGCAATATCCTACTTTAGATCCGTTTTTTGAGGTCCAGGTGGCTGATGCAACATCGCCAAACGGGTAATTTCCTCGCCTGTTATTCACATATCCATCTGTAGGAACCAGGTGAAATAAATCACTGTACATGGGTGTTTTGTCACTAAACCAGCTTTTAGGCCATGAGTGTTCGCGGTTGTAACAGCTACCTTCTCCACTGTAGCTGCCACATTGTTCGGTTCCAAATGTAAACTCATAGGGAGGTGTTCCACCTGGTATGTCGGAGTACATATCCCAAACTTTACCATTTGCTTTTTTATCAGTGGTTTTAAAGCTTGTCCATAATTGATCGTACGACACAGAGGTGTGGTTATCGATTATATCATGCAAGGCCTGCTGTAATTCAGTGCCAATTTTTCCGGTTGCTGTACTGTAATAATTTGCAGGTGGTTGCGCTTTTGTAGTTACTAATAAAACGGTTAAAAGCAGAAGAAGTAAAGTTTTTTTCATTTTTACAATTAAGTGTTTATAAAAGTTTTGAATTGGGAAAGCGTAAAATGTCTGTCAGAATCCTGTGATGTTGAGTGCCAGTTTGATGGCTGCTGCGATAAAAAGAAATCCTGCAATAAACTCAACTTTGAAATTAAAAGCATTATCCTTTTTCTGAATAGCTGCAACCTGGCCGGTAATAATCCCCAACAACAGGAACAAACCTATTAATAACCAGTGCAGGTATGGTTGCAACGAAAGCAGTCCGATTGAAATACCAATAAACAAAGGAATAACCCCTTCGAGCAGGGCGGCAAAAAAGGTTCGCTTATCTTCTGAATATTCCTGTTCATTTTCCTGCGTTTGGGCCCTGATTACCGTAAAAAGTACTTTAAGCCCGACTACCAGCATAATGCTCAGGCTGATAAGTATATTCGTTCTCATTTCTGAACTGGCCGTTTTAAAACCTGCCCAGATTCCGGTTCCGGCCATTAAAAACTCCATCAGGAAAGTTATGCCAGAAGTGTACAACCTGCGGACTATGGGTTCCTTTGAAAGTAAGAGTCCTGCTTTTACATACGCATTCCATGAGTTGAAAACCAATGCCAGCGCCAGGATTACTATTTCAAAGTTATTCATCGGGAAACTATTTATCGGGGATTGAATTAAGCCGGATATACCATAGCCGTGATTTTTTCGAGCCAGATACGATCGGTTTCATCAAAAGAGTTGAATGATGCACTGTCGACATCGAGTACAGCCATAATCTGGCCGGTGGTGGTGCGCACCGGAACCACAATTTCGGAGTTGGAACGCGAATCGCAGGCTATGTGTCCCGGGAATTGATGTACATCAGGAACCACTATGCTTTTATTTTGTGTAACTGCTGCCAGGCAAACACCTGTTCCCTGCAGTACCTGGCATGCAACCGGACCTTGGTATGGACCCACTATGAGCCTGTCGGGGTGTACCATGTAAAATCCACACCAGAAAAAATAATCGAACTTATGGCTTAAAACGGCAGCAATTGTAGCCATACGGGCAACCGGATCGCTGGTTTTGGTTAATAAACCCTCCAGCTGGCCGATAATGCGTTGATAACGGCCTTCTTTCTTTAATACGTCCATGCTCGAAAAATAGCCGCCAAAGGTACAAAGATTAATTTGAATTCTAATGATAACAATCTGAAAACAATAATTCTAAACAACCCCAGTACGCAAATGGTTTTGTGCTGTTTTTTCACATTGTGCCGAAATCAGAATTCAATACATTGCAGCCAACTTTCAAAAACTATTACCTTTGACCCATCAAAACTTTGACCCATGAATTTTACAGGAAAAGTATCTTCCAGGCTTCCTCATGCCGGTACCTCCATATTCGCAGTAATGTCGGGCCTTGCCAATGAGGTAGGCGCTATAAATCTCTCGCAGGGCTTCCCCGATTTCCCGATATCGGAAGATTTGATTGAACTGGTAAATAAATATATGCACAAGGGTTTTAACCAATATGCGCCTATGCCGGGTGTGCCGGCGCTTCGCGAAGCTATTGCTGCCAAAGCGTTTGATACATTTGGAATTACTTACGATCCGCAAACGGAAGTAACAGTAACCGCCGGAGCTACCGAGGCTATTTTTTGCGTTATTACTGCCATGATACATCCGGGCGACGAAGCCATCATCATTGAGCCGGCATACGATAGTTATGCTCCTGCTGTTGAACTGAGCGGTGGTATTGTGCGCTATTCGTCGTTGCAGGTCCCTTCATATACCATTAACTGGCCGGAGATTGAAAGCCTGATCAATAGCCGCACCAAACTCATCATGATTAACACTCCGCACAATCCTACCGGAAGTGTGCTTTCGGCCCATGATCTGAAAGAACTGGATCGTATAACCCGCAACACAAATATAGTTGTGATGAGCGATGAAGTGTACGAACATCTAATTTTTGACGGACTCAGGCACGAAAGTGTTTGTTATTACCCGGAGCTGGCTTCACGAAGTTTTGTAATTGGCTCTTTCGGTAAAACATTTCATACCACAGGGTGGAAAACGGGCTTTATCCTGGCCCCGGCTGTATTAATGGCCGAAGTGCGGAAAGTGCACCAGTTTGTAGTTTTTGCCTCCAATACACCCATACAGCATGCCGTGGCCGAATTCCTGAACAAAAAGGAAAATTACACACAACTTCCTGCTTTTTACCAGCAGAAGCGCGATTTGTTCGCGGGCCTGGTGAAAAATTCGAGGTTCAAAATTATTCCGTCGTACGGAACCTATTTCCAGTTGCTCGACTACAGCGCTATTTCCGATGAAAAGGAGCTGGATTTTGCAACACGCATCACACGGGAATTTGGTGTAGCATCAGTTCCTGTTTCGCCGTTTTACCACGATAAACAGGACAATCATGTATTGCGTTTTTGTTTTGCCAAAACGGAAGAAACCCTGGTTAAAGCAGCCGAAATATTATGTACGATCTAAACGTAACCCTTATCCAGCCCGACCTGGTTTGGGAGGATAAAAAAAGCAACCTGCTGAAATTTGAAGATTTCTTTCAACACATTGATCGCAAAACCGACCTGGTGGTGTTGCCTGAAATGTTCAATACCGGTTTTGTGGTCGATCAGCGTTCGCTGGCCGAAGACATGAAGGGGCCGACTGTAGCCTGGATGGCCGGGCAAGCCTCGAAACTGAATGCCGTGATTACAGGCAGCCTTGTAATTGTTGAGAATGGAAACTATTACAACCGGCTGGTGTGGATGGAGCCCACTGGAAGTTATAACATTTATGATAAGCGGCATTTGTTTCACCCGGGCAACGAGCACGAACAATTTTCGCAGGGCAAACAGAAATTGGTTGTCGAACTGCTGGGCTGGAAAATCTGTCCGCTGGTATGCTACGACCTGAGATTCCCCGTATGGAGTAAAAACACCTGGAATAACGGTGTGTACGAGTACGATTTGCTTTTGTACATGGCCAACTGGCCTGCCGCCCGCAGCTATGCTTACCGGCAGTTGCTTATTGCCCGTGCCATCGAAAACCAGTGCTATGTAATTGCTGTAAACCGCGTGGGTATTGATGGTAAAGGAACAAACCACCAGGGCGAGTCGACGGTAATCGACTTTAAAGGAAAGCATATTTTTGAAATGGAAGCCAATAAGGAAGGCATTGAATCGTGCAACCTGAGTTATGACCAGCTAGCTGATTTCCGTAAGGGATTTATGGTGGGCATGGATTGGGACAGGTTTGAGATAGACAAGTGATCTGAGAGGCATAGAAGTTTGAGTGTTTCAATGTTTCAGGCTTATAGGCGTGCACGCTTTCTGTTGTTCTATATCGGATGTTCGCTTGTGCAGCTGTTCTATTTTTCATGATTTGATATTTACACGTCAATCATTTCCGCAACAAGCAATAACTTTGCACCCTTAAAAACTGAGAATGGACAAATATTTAATAGTAGGACTGGGCAATATAGGCGAGGAGTATGCTAACACCCGGCATAATATCGGGTTTATTGTAGCAGATGCATTGGCGCAAGATCTTGGTGTAAAGTTTGAAATTGAAAGGCATGCTTATAAAGCCGAAGGCAGGCTGAAAAACAAATTGCTTATCATTCTGAAGCCAACCACTTACATGAACCTGAGTGGCAAAGCGTTGAAATACTGGATGGATAAAGAGAAAATTCCTCCCGAAAACATACTGGTAATTACCGACGATGTTGATCTCGACCTGGGCGTTTTGCGTTTGCGTACCAAAGGCAGCGGTGGCAGCCACAATGGTTTGAACCATATTATCGAAACACTTTTAATCACCGACTGGGCAAGGCTCAGGTTTGGAATAGGAAAGGATTATGCCCGGGGTTTCCAGGTGGATTATGTGCTGGGCCGCTGGTCGACAAAAGAGGAGAAAATCCTTATACCGCGCATTGAAACCGCCGTTTCAATCGTAAAAAGTTTTGTGCTGGCCGGGGCTGCCAAAACCATGTCGGATTTTAATAACAAGTGATCCGTTTGTTTTCATAAAAACCATTTTCCCCAGATTAGAAATTTCAATACTTACGATACAGGAATTCCCTGGCGGATTTCTTTTTCACAATCACATTATTTCATGCCGCATAACAATACATCTATAAAAAAAATCTGGGATATTTCCTGGCCCATCATGATCAGCCTGGTGGCCCAGAATTTTGTAAGCGTTACCGACACCGCCTTCCTGGGGCATGTAGGAGCCGTTGAGTTGGGCGCTGCTGCCATCGGCGGACTGTTTTACATCACCCTTTTTATGGTCGCTTATGGCTTCACAACCGGCGTTCAAATTCTGATTGCCCGCAGGCACGGCGAAACAGAATATGCTTCCATTGGCACTATTTTCGATAACGGATTTTATTTCCTGGGAGCTATGACCCTGGTGATTACCGGGCTTGTGGTATTCCTAGGTGAACATATGCTGAAGCCTTTTATTGCTTCTGAAGCTGTTTTTCAGGCCAGTACGGTGTTTTTGAAATACCGCATTTTCGGTTTGTTTTTCGCTTCTGCAACCTTATTGTTCCGATCCTTTTACACGGGAATTGCTTTTACCAAATACATTAGCATAAGTGCTGCCATCATGGCCGGGCTTAATGTTATTCTCGATTATGGAATGATTTTCGGGAAACTGGGTTTCCCCGAAATGGGTATTGCCGGGGCTGCGCTTGCCTCGTCAATTTCGGAAGCATGCGCCCTTTTATTCTTTTTTGCCATCACAGCCCGAAAGGCGCACCTGGCCAAATATAACCTGTTCAGGTTTGCCAGGCCCGATTTCGGCATCATCAAAAGCACGCTTGATGTTTCGCTGTATATCATGATACAGTTTGTGCTGTCGCATGCTGTTTGGTTTGGTTTTTTTCTGCTCATCGAAAAAATGGGTGAAACCTCGCTGGCCGTTGCAAATATTATCAGGAGTATTTATATGCTGCTGATGATTCCTGCCTGGGCAATGAGCTCGGCTACGAGCAGCATTGTAAGTAATGCCATAGGCGCAGGATATTCGAAACAGGTGATTCCTATTGTGAAGAAGATTCTCCTTGTGAGCATGCTGATCATGCTGATTATTTCTGTACTGGCAACATTTGTTCCGGGGTTCATGATATCCATTTATACCAACGATCCTGTTTTGCAGCAGGCATCGGTTGCGTCGTATTTTGTTATACTTGGTGCCGTATTTCTTTTCTCGGCAACCATTGTTCTTTTTAATGGAGTATTGGGTACCGGCAACACCCGTACAGGCCTGGCTATGGAAGTAATTACACTCACACTTTACCTGGCTTTTGCCTGGCTGCTGGCTGTAAAACTTCGGCAACCCATTGAAATGGTATGGCTGTGCGAGTATTTGTATTCAATTGTGCTGGGAACGCTGTCGTGGATTTACCTTAAATTCGGGAAATGGCAGGGACGGATGATTTGAAAGGATGAGTCGGACGGGGCGAGTGGGAGAGTTGGAGAAGAGTGAATAATGAATAATGAATAATGAATAATGAATAATGAAAGAAAGTGTTAGATATTTGCCTCAGGCGGATCGAAATCACAGCAAGTGTTGAAGCATGGAAAGAATAATGCCCGACAACGTCTTTTATTAGCTTATTTATTTTATTCATATCTTTCGGCTTCCATAAACTGGTTTTTAGTCCTAAAATAGCAACATGGAATGGTTTGTAATTGTAAATCCCAATGCCGGGAAACGTAAAGGAGAGAAGGATTGGCTTGAGATCGCTGCGCATCTGACTGCAGCCGGCATAGCGTTCGTTAAT
>CALCJE010000402.1 GCA_937965665.1 uncultured Bacteroidales bacterium | reverse complement strand
TTGCTCAGGCGGTATATTAATGGAATAACTGAATTTTTGCGAAGTGCGGGTTTTGAGGTACGATATTGAATTGTAAACAACCTCAACTACATTTTCGGGCAGCAGCGAAGGATTTGAGCCTATTTTTGAAAACCGGTCGGTGATGGTGCTCAGCCTGTTCACATCCTTGCGGAGTTCATTGATAGTTTCGCTGTCAATATCTTTGGTCTCCAGGTAGTCGACCCAGGCCATCATCGACGAGAGCGGGGTACCCAACTGGTGCGCCGTTTCCTTGGCAAGTCCTGCCCAAACCTGATTTTGCTCGCTGCGCCTGGCTGTGCTGAAGAGCAGGTAAGCCACCAACAGAAAAATGCCTATGATGGTGAGCTGTACATACGGGAAATACCGGAGTTGAGTAAGTACGTAAGATTCTTTATAAAAAATTAGCGTTTTACCCTGACCGGCAATATGAATTTCAATGGGTTCGTTTTGGGCAGCCATGTCCTGTATCAGGTGGCTCAGGTAGGCTGTGTCATGTATCATTGCCGTATCAATCAGTCCTGATGCCAGCACCTCTGTTTGTGTACTATCCGTTACCAGCACCGGCACTGAGGCCGAATTGTTAACCACTTCGCTGAAAAACGAGTTTACCAGCTTATCCATCACCACCTGCATTTCAGTGAACAGCTTTGAGTCCTGGTAATAAATATAGTTTACTTCGTTTTTATAATACGGAATCGGGATGGGCGGATATTTCGAAAACTCTTTTTTCAGGTACTCCTGCATGCCGGGGATGGTATCGGAGCTGAATACAGTATTGAGTGTTGAAGTAATATTGCCTTTGCCATCGGTTAATATAACCGGGATGGTGGTGTTCATCTGTATGATTTTCATGTAGAAACTCGGATCCTCGTTCGGGCCCGCTTTCACGAACCGTTGCACGGCTTCGGCATACAACTGGACTTTGTTTCTCTCTTCCTCCTGAACCTGTTTGAAATACTTCTGTGTTGAATTTACCAGCCTAGCCCGGGTTTGCAAGGCGTTGGCCCAGGTATGTATTTTCAAACGTTCGTCCCTGGCAATTTTTTTCACCAGCAGGTTCGAATACCAGAGCGAAAAAGCAATGATAATAACAGCAAAAACCATCAGCAGAAGTTTCCAGTAGCGCTTACGGGAATATATACTGTACCTTTTAAAAAACGTTTGCTTCATATCTGCTTTTGCTTCCGGGATACGCTGAACCTGCTGCTGTTGTTTTTGAATAATTTTTTGATCAGGAGAGATTACTTGCTTTTTTGTGCATTAAATATACAACTTTACTTTTACAGGCAATACCCCGGGCACTTTTCATTGCCGGGGGTGTTTGTAGGGACATTCCCGCAGAGGTGCAAACATTGCGTCTCTACGGCGTTTTTTTATCATCATCCCATTCAATTACAAACTTACCCTGCTCCTGTTTATTTATCATGTTTTTATCCAATTGCTGGTTTTTGCGGGTAGTATCGGCTACACCCCATTTGAATTCCTTTTTCAGCGCCTGTTTCAGCTCCACTTTCTGGGCTTTCATATCGCTTGAAATTTTTTCGCGCATCGCCTTTTTATCATATTTCACAATGGGATTGTCAACGGTTCCGGTGAGCGAAACAAAAACCTTTGTCCGGCCACGGCCGTCGTCTTCCACGGGGCCAAATTCCTCCTGGCTATCCCTGCTTTTAACCTGTTTTTTAAACTTCGAAGCCAACAGGTCGGCAAGAGCCAGGGTAAAATGATAATCGAGGTCGTTGTTAAAGGTATGCGTACCCATCAGTTGCAGGTCGATTGCACTCGATTTTATTTCCATGGCAGGGATGTAGATTACCTGGTTGGCGATATCGATCTGGTTATGAAGGGTTGCGAAACGAATGTCGCTCAGGTCTTCGACCCTGAGGTAGCTTGAAAGGCTTTGCATCGGGCTGTAGTTTACCAGCCTGCCGTTTTCAATCATAATATCGGCATGGGCTTTCACTGAATTCAGGTCGATATCGAGGTTGTTCCGCATAGATGCTGCGAATACCACATCTGAGCTCACTGCGCCTTCGAGATTTTCGTCTTTCAGGTCATCCTGCCCGAAGTTGTTAAATTCCCTGAAAAGCATTTTTACATTTACATTTTCGAGGCGTGCCTTTGCCTGAAGCAGCGAATGTGTGCCAGGCTGTGCATTAATGGTAGCCTGGCCGGTAACCCTTCCCTGGCAGGTGAGCATCGAAACATCAGCCACCGAAAGCACTTTATTCTGCAGATGGCCTGTGCCTGTTACGTTGCTGGCGCTGAATTTGCCAAAAGTAAAATTGTTGCTTTTTATCTGCAGGCCGCTGATACTGATATCGCCCGGCAGCCTGAACTGGTATTCGTTGCCTGAACTTTGCTGCGCCTCCGACAGCTCATCCCAGTCGAAGCGCTCCGAAACCAGTGAGCCTGTTACCGAAACAATTTCGTTTTTCACGAATATCCACGAAAGTAAATTCCCGAGCGTACCCCTGAGGCTGAAATCGCTGCGCCCGGCTTTAAAAGTGAGCTGCTGCAACTGAAGGTCGTTGCCATTAAAGGCAAATTGCGACTGTATGTTTTTAACAGGCAGATTGTATCCTTTTAGACCAAGTTCGGCCTGTTGTATGCTTCCATTCCCGGTAAAACTGCTGTGCAGGAAATCGGCTGCCACAGGGCGATTGATATCAGCAATGGTTCCGTTAAAAATAGCATTCATCTTAAGCCAGCCGCTCATGGAGGTGAAATGTTCATATTTCAGAAATTGCTGCAGTTCGTTCAGGTTCATGCTCAGGTTCAAGTTGCAATTGATGGCCGGCGCCGAAAAACCATGCATGCTGAGCGAACCACTTACAAATCCTTTGCCCAGGCTGGCTTTCAGGTTGCTGATGGATAGCATTTCGTTGGCTCCGTCCTGCTGTACCTGGTACACTGCCAGCCCCGAAACGCCGCGCAGGCCTATACCTGATTTTCGTTCGGTGATATTCCCGTTCTGCATTTCGAGCCTTACCATTACTGACGGCAAACGGCCATTGCCAAATACACCGGCAATTTTCGAACTTATATTTCCTATCCCCTCAAACTTATACCCTTCATAACTTTTAACATATTTGGCCGGTACCAGCGAAATCATCTCCCCGAACGTTGAACCCGAAGCCGTAACAGCCAGGTTTACCTGTTTTTGCTTTTCGCTGTACACCACGCTTCCTGCCGCGCTGAGCTTCAGCTTGCCGGTTTCTATCTCACCCTTGCTGATGTTGTAAAATCCTGTTGTGTTGTCGGCATCCATTAACAACCAAAGGTTCAGGTTGCGATCAGAAATATAACTCACCCCATGCGATTTGAAATCGCGCAGCATAATATTGCCTGCCAGGCTGAGTTCATATTTGCTGCTGTTGAAATTTCCTTTTGCTACAAAAGCAGGCAGCTGTGCATCAGCAAAAGTACGGGCGGCATCATAGATCGGAAGAGCGTCGTGTAGGGAAAGAGTGTAGATCTCGGTGGTC
>CALCJE010000401.1 GCA_937965665.1 uncultured Bacteroidales bacterium | reverse complement strand
GTACTACAACAGCGGTTACAGGATCAAGTTCGAGTAGCTGGTTGTATAATTTCGGAGTACCTGTAATAGTTACAGAATCTCCCCTTTTAACATTGTTCATCATGGTGCCGCTGTAGGCAGCAATGCCGGCGGTATTATCCTGAAGGTAGCGTATGGCGCCCAATTCGGAACCGTTTGTTACAATACCTTTAACTGTAACTACTGAACCAACCATTCCCCTGGCTTCGAGTATGGTATTTTGTGCACTTACCAAGGATGCAAAACCGAGTATTACAAGTGCTGTTATTAGGATTTTTTTCATTTTCTTTAAGTGTATTAAACTATATTTAGTTGTTGTTTAATTAGTTGAAAAATACTTTTAATGATGCAGTAAACTGTCGGCCTGCTCCCATAAATACGGATGCTGAACGGGCATCGAACGTATTATAAGGCACCTGGAGATAAGTATCATTATTTACAGCATCACTAATGTATGTTTTGTCGAATACGTTAAGCACATTGAACTTGATTGTAAAACTTAATTTGTCCAACGCTGGTAGCTTAAACCTGTATCCGGTATGTAAATCGAAAAGTGTATAGGATGGCATCATCCACGATTCAACCGTGTTACCTTCCGCATCAGTGCAGGCTTCACGGCTGAAGTCGGCATAGTACCTGTCGAAGAACGTACATCCTCCTTCAAAATACAGCCCTTTAATGGGTTCGTATCTAACACTTGAGCCGAGTTGGGTTTGAGCTGCATCACCAACATGAATGCCGGTCGCGTCGAAACTGATTGTATTAGCCGGCTGATGTGTATCGGTATAATACATCTGAAGGTTCTCAATTTTTTTATCCCATTTCCAGTCACCTAATGAAATCAATCCCTGGAAGTCTAATTTACGGGTGATTTTATAAATGAAATCCAGCTCAATCCCTTTATGTAATGCATCCATTCCCGGAATGTCGCCATAGGTATTCATGTCGTCGAGTTTACTCTTAACCTGGTTTGTAGGCTTGTTTTCCCACTTCGTTATATAACCATTGAGGTTAGCAGTAAATGTTTTGCTGTTAAAGCTATAGCCAAGCTCAATGGCTTTAACCCTTTCATTTTTCGTGATGGAATCAGGTAGGAATATAGATGTATACCCGGTGAAGTAGGAGTTAAAATCTTTTACTTTCGACAAGTATCCCATGTTAATGAACACATTGCTGTGATTGTCAATGTTGTAATTTAATCCTGTTTTAATGGTAAATCCTTGTTTGTATTTCCATTCCGACTCAGTATTTCCGAAATAGTCTATTTTCTTAAATCCGCTTGTAGAAGTAGTAAGGTTGACGAAGGTGTTGAATTTGCCGATTTTGTATTCGAGTAATGCGAAAATCCCACCCCAGCGAACCTTACCGCTGTCGTAAAAGTATACTTTATCACCTACATGCTTCATGGCCAACGAGCTGTCAGCTTCGTAGTTGTTACGCAGATCATATTTGTCAATGGCATAATCGCCCCCTAAAAGGTCGGTAATTTCATAATAATGCTCTGATTGGTACGACCTGAGGTCAATACCGCCTGAGAGGTTAAACTCTTTGTTTATTTTGTACGAGAAAGTTGAAAGCAATCCGATCCAAACATGGTTATTGGTGGCCTGCGCCAGGTAGTTGCTTGAATAGTACAGGTTATTACTGTATGTTTTATCGATCGGATATTTTGTGCCAAAGCCTGTTTTAATACCTTTAGTGTTCTGATTATAAATGCTTTGCCAGTTAATCTGGCCTATTTCGTCTTCCGAAAATGCGCCCGGATTATTTTCGTAATTCGCATCTGTAATCAGGTTTGTGTTTTTCAGGCTGTTACGGGGTCTTTCGCCCCCCCCGTTACCCGTTGATAGATAAAGAATGTTTGTTATCAATAAACGGTCGTTCACATTCCAGGAGTCACGCAAACTATATTGTGGTTTGAAATAGGTATTCACACTTCCGTTCAGCGGAACCTTCGGGGCATTGGGATCAATAATGCGGGCAGTATGCTCGCTGTTCCATACATCAGCATCACGTTTAATATATCCCCATTGCGAATTGTAAGCTATGCCCTGGTTGCTGAATGTCGTAGGTATTTCCTCTGATTTTATACCCAGTGATTTGGCGTAGTTTGTATCGTAATCAGCAATCCCTCGTTTGTAACTTCTTTCCACGTGGGTTTGTGGCGCTCCGTAACCTGTAAGGCTGGTTAAGTGCTTGCCCCACATTTTGTCAATTTTCAGGTAAAGGAAAAAGGCCTTAACATCAGTTTGTTCAACCCATCCGTTTCCTTTTTTATAAGCGCCGGCTGCTGTAATAGCCCATCCGTTTTTTAGTCTTCCTGATGTATAACCCACATTGGTAGTGAGCTTTCCATATCCGTCAATGCCCTGTTCAATACTCAGCTGGCGTTTGTTTTCAATGCCTTTGGTAACAATATTCATGGTTCCGCCTACTGATGGCAAAGCAAGTTTTGAGCGTCCAAGCCCACGTTGCACCTGTATATCGCGGGTAACAGCATCGAGTCCGAACCAGTTCGACCAGTAAACCCAGCCATTCTCCATATCATTAACAGGGATTCCATCAAGCATCACAGCAACAAATCGCTGGTTGAATCCGCGGATGGTAATACGGGCGTCGCCATCTCCACCACCTTGTGAGGTTGCATAAACCCCGGGCGTTTTATTCAGAAGCAGGGGTATATCCTGACCCGCTAAGCGCTCCTCAATTTTGGCTGGCGCTATAGTTGTAAATGCTACCGGTGTCTCGCGCACCTTGGCATAATCGGCAATTACTTCAACACCTTCGATTACAAGTGACGATTTAAGGTTGAATGTCAGGTTCAGTGGGGCATTGGCAACTGTGATGGGTTGATAAACTGTTGTGTACCCGATAAATGAAACCTGTAATGTGTAATTTCCCTTGTTAAGTTGAAGGGAAAACAGTCCATTTACATCGGTTGAAACACCCGTAGTAGTACCCTGGATAACCACATTGGCACCAATAATAGTTTCTCCGGAAATGGAGTCTTTTACGATGCCGGAAATGGTTTGCTTTTGTGCAAAAGCAGCCATGGCAGAGATAAACAGGAGTGAGAAAAGTAAAAATTTACGAGTCATTTGGTTGGTTTTAAAAATTACAAAAGGTACCTGGAGTGAAGTGAAATCAAATCCAGGTACCTGATTATTGTTTGAAGAAAGGTTTCCTTACTTAACCAGAATCTTTTTAACTGAAGTTATCTTGCTTGGGGAAGTAACTTTCACAAGATACACGCCTTTTTCCAGGTTGAGTGATTCTACTTCAACTTGCGACTGACCTTGTTTGAACTCTTTGTGGAAAACGCTGCGTCCGATTACTGAAAATATTTCAATTTCGGAAACAGGCATCTGCGATGATACTGTAAATCTGTCGGATACAACCGGGTTGGGGTATACCGAAACCTGTGATCCTGATACTTTGACTTTATCCAGGCTGGCGTAAAAATCAGGATCAGCTATACACCTGTGTTTCCCCAGGTTTGTCCAGATATCTTCGTAACTCAGTTTCCCGGTTTGGTTAATAACAGCTGGTAAGGTGTCCCATTCTTTGGTGATAATAAATGGACTTGGACTTTCAGTTACTCCTTTAACAATGTTTGGTTTGCGTATTAAGGTGTGGTTTGCTGACCATGCCATCCAGTAAGGGCCACTTTGCGCGTTGCTAACTACACCATTTACGGTGTACGATTTAGCCTGAACAACATAGTTTATCACTTTACCAGTGATAGGTGTAACTACATTATTGATGGTGAAGTTATATGAAAGAGTGGAATCCTTTACAGTTCCCCACCCGGTTTCTTTTTCTATGCTTGCACCCAGCCCGATTTCACCAAAAAGGTCAACAGGTGTAACATTCGACATGTCAACTGCCGGTGCTACTCCGTTCGGGGTCTTTACGAGGGCCATTGCATCATTCCCGTTCATGTAGGTTGGAGCGGGGTAAATACCATCAAGCTGGTTAGCCATAGCTTGTAACAGTGGATCACATGCGGGAGACGATGAAGTTGAAGTGGTTTGTCCGTTTACAAAAACAAAAGTTTTGTAGGGGGCCAGTGTACCCTGAAGGCGTGTGGCTCCGCCTCCGTCGAATGTAGAGCTTCCATTACTGAAACGTAATATATAATAATTACTCAGGTTAATGGTTTGGTTAGTCGGGTTGTAGATTTCAAGTGCTTTGTTATTGCCGCTTCCTTCAATGTATTCTGAGAAAAATAAATCACTTTGTGCTGACAAATTAAGGCTTGCAAAACATACAAACATAAAAAGTAAAAGTTTCTTCATGTGCTTATTCAATTAATGGTGATTAAAAAAAGGTTTGATTTGAGACAATTTTTCAGTCTACAAAGCTACATTTTTTTTTAGATTCAGGACATGGTAATGCAAATATCTATTTAAATTGGAATGTTTTTAAATTGTAAGTGTATCTGGTTTAAAAACAGCGCAATATATAAAAGATAAATTGTGTTTGCCTGAATATTCCGGTCAAAAATTCATCAGATCCTTTAGGGGGCAGAAGTCATAACTCCATAAGAATCATAACAGTTCTTAAATAAATCACTCCGTTCAATATTTTTCATAATTTCGCTGCTCCAAATATTTTTTGCCCTGTGTCCGATAGCCTAGTTATTATTCCCACTTACAACGAGAAGGAAAACATCGAAAAGATGATCCGCAAGGTGTTCTCGTTAACCAAAGATTTTCACCTGCTTATCGTTGAAGATAATTCTCCTGATGGCACAGGTACGATTGTAAAACAGATGATGTCCGAATACGAGGGCAAACTCTTTATCCTCGAGCGAAAAGGCAAACTCGGGCTGGGCACAGCCTATATCGATGGCTTCAGGTGGGCCCTGGCAAAAGGGTACGAATACATTTTTGAAATGGACTGCGATTTCTCGCACAATCCCGACGACCTGGTTCGCCTGTATGCTGCCTGCGAAAACGGAGCTGATGTTGCCATCGGCTCACGCTATATTAAGGGCGTTAACGTGGTAAACTGGCCCATGGGTCGGGTGCTGATGTCGTACGGAGCCTCCATGTATGTTCGGTTTGTTTTGGGCGTTCCTATTCAGGATACCACGGCTGGCTTCAAGTGTTACAGGGCCAGTGTGTTACGTACCATCAACCTCAGCGATATAAAATTTATGGGCTATGCGTTCCAGATCGAAATGAAGTACACAGCCTGGAAACTCGGGTTCAGGATTGTTGAAGTGCCCATCATATTCACCGATCGTACCGAAGGCACCTCAAAAATGAGCTCGCGGATCTTCAAAGAAGCCTTCCTGGGCGTACTCAGCCTGCGATTCAAAACCATCAAACCGCTAAAAGCCTGATCAGGCTTACTGCAAATAAACCAGCCCTTCGGTATTCAGCCTGAAGGGCTTTTTTATGAATAATTCTTTGCATGCTGAAACATGATCTGCAAAGCTATGCCGAAGTAAATTACTTTTGTACTGTTTTTAAAGGCACCCGAAATCGTATGGAAAATTCAGATGTTTTAATCCGGAATGCAACAATTGTGAACGAAGGACAGCAGTTTACCGGCTATGTGCTCATCAGCGGTCAGAAAATAAAAGCAGTGGGCGAAGGCGATTTGCAATCTGCCGGAGAGTGCCGGGTTATTGATGCGGCCGGGTTGCTGCTGTTGCCGGGCATCATCGATTGTCATGTACATTTTCGCGAACCCGGCGTTACACATAAAGCTGATCTTTCGTCAGAAAGTCGTGCTGCTGTAGCCGGTGGAGTGACTTCCTTTTTCGAGATGCCTAACACTCAGCCCCAAACAGTTACCCTGGAATTGCTGGAACAGAAAATGGATCTGGCAGCCGAAAAATCGCTGGCCAATTATTCGTTCTTCCTGGGCGCAAGTAATGACAATATTGAAGAAATCGCCAATGCCGATCCGCATACGGTATGTGGTGTAAAGGTTTTCTTCGGGGCTTCCACCGGCAATATGCTGGTTGACAATTTCAGTACCCTTGAGGAAATTTTTAAAAGATCACCCATTCCTGTTGCAGCGCATTGCGAAGATGAAGCAATCATACGGGCCAATACCGGCATAATGCGGGATAAATATGGCGAAGATGTTCCTGTAGATATGCATCCGTTTATCCGCAGTGCCGAAGCTTGTTATTGCTCCAGCGAGCTGGCAGTTTCATTGGCGAACAAATACAATACCAGGTTGCATATCACCCATCTTTCGACAGCTGTTGAATTAGGTTTGCTCGGCAATAGCCTTCCGCTAAAACAAAAAAGGATTACCGCCGAAGCTTGCACCCACTATCTCTGGTTTTGCGACGACGATTATGCCCGCCTCGGTACACGGCTTAAGGTGAATCCTGCTGTTAAATCGGCTTCCGACCGGGCTGCCCTGCTGCAGGGATTGATTGATAACACGGTTGATATTATCTCCACTGACCACGCGCCACACCTGGCAGGCGAAAAGGATGCAACCTATTTTAAGGCGCCTTCAGGTACGCCGCTGGTGCAGCATTCGTTACCGGCTATGATGCAGATAGTGAAACAGGGTAAAATGGAACTGGTAACACTGGTCGAAAAGATGTGCCATGCGCCGGCTACCTGTTATTCAATTGAAAAACGTGGGTTTATTCGCCCCGGTTATTATGCCGACCTCGTTTTGGTGAACCCGGATGCGAAAAATACG
This sequence comes from uncultured Bacteroidales bacterium, assembly GCA_937965665.1. Taxonomy (GTDB): domain Bacteria; phylum Bacteroidota; class Bacteroidia; order Bacteroidales; family UBA4417; genus UBA4417. Next base: position 25,409 of record CALCJE010000401.1, on the reverse strand, counting down.
GTTACAAAGGAGAATATCCTGTATAAATGTGGATGGTCGGTTTTTGAAGGAACAACTTTCGACGCCAGGGTTGAGAAAACTTTTGTGAATGGTCATCTTGCTTATGCTGATGGCGTTATAAACGATACAATTAAAGGATTACGAATTACTTTCGACAGATAGGGAATACTGATGAATAGACTACTGCTTATCACTTTGCTTGCATTACTTGCATTCGGTTGTTCACATAAAAAGGTTATTGAAGCTACCTACGAGAATGGCAATCCGCGCATCGTAAGGTATTATCATAAAAAAGCCGGAAAACTTTTGGTAGAGCGCGAAATTGTTTACTACCAGAATAAGCAGGTGAAAATGGATGGTAAATTTAAAGATGAGGAACGCGATGGTGCCTGGAAAGCCTGGTACGAGAACGGCAATTTGTGGAGCGAAGGCGAATACAAGGCAGGCAAAAGAAATGGCCCCGGGATCGCCTACCATCCAAACGGGAAAAAATATATTGAAGGCATGTACCGGGATGATGCCAGGGTAGGAGCCTGGAAATTTTATGATACCACCGGGGTGTTAATACGCGAAGTTAATTTCGATCTCGTGCCCCAAATGCCCGAAAGGGAGCCAAGCCGCTAAGTATTAAGCTAGTTTTTCAGACTTTTGCCTGGTTACTTTGAGGCCTGGCATTTAAATAAATTGTGCGGTTGATTTCGAAAACACCTGTCAGAAGCCTGGTCTGCTTTTATAGGGAAAATATTACATAAACCGGTAAATGGTCGCTGTAGCCGCCAAAATATTTGTCTCCCATGGTCCGGTTTGGCCTTGCCTCCCCGTTTTTGGTTTTAAAAAGCAGGTATTCGGCACTGAAAATGGCAGCGTTCTGGGTTGAAGTTCGCAGTCCTTTATTACGCGAAAGCATATTGCCCGATACGATGATCTGGTCAAAAAGGTCCCAATCCTTATAAAACAAACTGCCTTCTCCCTTTTTAAATTCCGGGTACAAGAGGCTGTAAAAGGCGTTGTTGCTGGTTGCCGGTGTTGGTTCCAGTGCCCCGATTCCTTTGGTAATGCTGTTGTTGGCCGGTTCATCGTTGAAATCGCCCATGATCAGGATATTGGCTTTTTTGTCGGCTTTTTGTATGGCGTCGGTCTTTGTGCGCAGAACTGATGCTGCCGCCATGCGTTTGGGTTCCGAAACGTCCGAGCCTTCGCGTCGCGATGGCCAGTGGTTGATAAATACATGCAGTATTTCTCCTGAAGTAAGTTGGCCTTTTACGTATAAAATATCGCGTGTCAGATCATTACCTGGAAGTGTTACGCTCAGAGGTTCCGAAGAAATTACCTTAAATGTGGCCGGGTTGTAAAGCAATGCAACATCGATGCCGCGCTCGTCGGGGCTATCATAATGAACAATGCTGTACTTGCTCTTACTCAAAGCAGCCGATGCAGTAAGCATTTCAAGAACCTTCTGGTTTTCAACTTCTGCAAAACCAATTATATCGGGCATGCCGGGTTTGTTAATATCCGAAATTACCTGGCCCAGGTGATTTATCTTGGTGTTGAGACGTTCTTCTGTCCAGGGTACCTTGCCTGCAGGAGTAAACTCGTCGTCGTTGGTTTTTGGATCATTGCTTGTATCGTACAGGTTTTCAACATTATAAAACATAGCTACAAAAGGCTGCTTTGCCTTTTTTTTGCTGGTATTAACCTGTAAAGCCGTTGCCGCCTGCATGAAAAGCAGGGCAGTAAGTAATAGGAGTGGAGTTTTCATGCACAAATGTAATGTTTATTATGTTTCAAGCTGATAGTAGGACCGAATGGTAATTCACGGCGGGATATTAAAAAAACCGGTTCTGTTTGGAACCGGTTTTTAATTCATTGATGCTGAATATGATTAGTCAGCTGCAACTACCAGGTATTTGCTTCTGCTCCAGAATTCGTTGTAATTCAGGATAACAAGTTTTTCGATAACTTTCTTGTCATTAGCCTGAAGTTTGTATGAACCTGCAGGGTGGTTGCTCAGCAGAACAGCTTTCTTTTTGTTGATAGGAAGTTCTGTAAGCGTAGTGATATCAACCTTTGTGAAGTTCGATTTGTCGAATTCAGGGCTAACGGTTTTTGTACGTCCGATGCCGATAAATCCACCTGTTTTGTCGATAACTTTTTTATCTTTCAGGTCTTTGGTTGTGCCAACTACATAGTATGCAGTGTTGAGGGCAGCTGTTTTTTCTTCAATTGCCTGCTGTTTGGCTTTATTTTCGGCACTCAGGTTTTCAACATTGGTATTCAGTGCTGTAACCTGGTTACCCAAATCGGTTACCTTAATGTTGAGTTTTGCCAACTGGTCTTTTAATTGAGCAATCTCAGCATCTTTTTCAGCAATTGATTTTTCGAGATTAGCAATCATAGCTTCCAACTCGGTATTTTTTGTGTTCGAAGCTTTGAGTTTCTTTTGCAATGAAGCAACGGTAGCGCGGTTTTTCTGCAACATCTGGTAGATAGCATTGATGTCGCCGGTTATTTGTTCGCGGGCACTGGCCTGAACTTCGGTTCCACCTTTGGTGCTCTGACCAATGATGTTTTCTTTCATTTTGATAGAGTCGAGGTTCGACTGTATCTCGTTGAAGGCCCTGACAAACTCCATAACAGTCGTATCCTTCTGATAGCCAAGAGCTAGGAGACTGTCGTTTTTGGCTTTCAGCCTTGCATTTTCTTCTTTCATTTTATTGCAACTCACGGTCATCAACATGGCCGGAATCAGCATAAACAGCAATAATTTTTTCATAATTGTTTTTGGTTAATGGTTAATAGAACGTGCAAAGTTACAATCAATTGTATGGATTCGGTTTTTATTTATTCAGGATTGAGCTTTTTTATCACTGAAAGTAAGGAATACAAACGTTTTCAGAAGGATAATTATTTTAAACAAAGATATAATAATTTATCTTCAAATGTGGTTTTTCGAAAAATAATTAAAATTGAATTTAAAGAATCCGCTGCTAAATACAAACGAATCTTTATTTGCATTACTTTGCATTGCCCGTTTTTTTTATTTCATTTTGAACACTGTCAGCTTAGTACTTTTATGTTACAGTCCTCTCAATAGCTGATTAACGGGCACCCTCGTATTTTTAATGTACCTTTGCCGGGTTAGTAAAAGACACATGACAAAATACCCGCAAATCATCCTGAAGCCTGGCAAGGAAGGCCCTGTAGTACGTTTTCATCCCTGGATTTTTTCGGGAGCCATTGAAAAAACGGTTGGAAACCCTTCGGAAGGCGACGTAGTTGAATGCTTTAGTGCTTCGGGCAAATACCTGGCAACCGGCCATTGTATGCCTGGTTCGCTTGCGGTGAAGCTTTTTACCTTCGAGCGGCAGGAAATAGACCAGCTGTTCTGGCAAAAAAAGATTGAATTGGCTTGGCGGGTGCGGCAATCCGTCGGGCTTACCCATAATCCGCTGACCAACGCTTTTCGACTGGTGCATAACGAAGGTGATAGTTTGCCGGGTCTCATTATTGATGTTTATGGCGAAATGGCTGTACTGCAGGCGCATACTACCGGTATGCACGACATCAGGCAGCAACTGGCCGAAGCGGTTTTGAAAGCAGCCGAGGGCAGAATTACCACTGTGTACGATAAAAGTGCCGATGCTATCCGCAAAATGACCGGGCGCAAAGTGGAAGATGGTTTCCTCGCGGGCACTACGGGCGCTTGCGAGGTATTGGAAAACGGGCATCGTTTTTTTGTGGATGCTGTCAGTGGTCAGAAAACCGGCTTCTTTCTCGATCAGCGGGAAAACCGCGAATGCCTGGCCCGGTATGCTGCGGGCAAAAATGTACTGAATATGTTTGGCTATACCGGTGGTTTCTCGGTATATGCAGCTAAAGCCGGAGCAGCACTGGTACATACGGTCGACAGTTCGGCACCTGCCATTGCAATGGCTTCCAAAAACATGCAGCTTAACGGCTTCATCGGCTCTGGATATGATTGCATTGTTGCCGATGCCCGCAAATATATTGAGAACATGAACCAGGACCAGTACGACCTGGTTATTCTCGATCCGCCTGCGTATGCCAAAAATGTGGCATCGCGTAACCAGGCGCTTAAAGGATACCGTACACTGAATGCGCTGGCACTGGCTAAAATAAAAAGCGGAGGGATTTTATTTACTTTTTCCTGTTCACAGGTGGTCGACCGGCAGATGTTTACTTCGGCAGTAACTGCTGCAGCCATCGATGCGGGGCGCCAGGTACGGATCATTCAACACCTTTCGCAACCAGCCGATCACCCGGTTAATATTTTTCACCAGGAAGGGGAGTACCTCAAAGGACTGGTGCTGATGGTGGAGTGATGTGAAAGGACTGAGCCGATATCTTAAAAATGAAAAAGGTTAAAGTTGATCATGACCCTTTTACACAAAGGAAACATAATACCTCACTTTAACCTTTCTTTACTACCACGACTCCTTACTGTTTTTCAGCTGATCAATCACGCGGCGTTGTTTTTTTGTTGGCCGGCCGATTCCCCTGTCGCGGTATTCAATATTTGTTTCGTTTATCATCTTTACCCTGTCGTATTCAGCCTGCGGGGTAAGGTCTTCGAGAAAATCCGTAACCAGTTTTGCATTTACACGGCTCCTGGGAAATTTCTTTACCCGCACTGTTTTAAATAACGGGTTCAGGCTCACGGTAATAACATCGCCTTCTTTAATTTCTTTCGACGCTTTTACATTACTGCCTTCCATTTTTACCTTACCGGCTTTACAGGCATCGGTCGCCAGGCTTCGTGATTTAAAAAGACGTACTTCCCACAGCCATTTATCGATCCGTAACGATTCGTTATCCATTCAATTAACCCCTTTTTGCTTTCTGATTTACAATGCGGTCATAACATCAAACATCATACATCCGACATCACACATTATTTACTTTTTCCTGAAATATATTTCCATAGGTACCCCGGTGAAGTTAAACTCTTCACGTATCCTGTTTTCAGCAAAGCGTTTGTATGGATCCTTTACATACTGGGGCAGGTTGCAGAAAAGCACAAAACTGGGATAAGGTGTTTTGATCTGGGTGATATACTTTATTTTAACTTCTTTTCCTTTGATAAACGGAGGCGGTGTTCCATCGAAAATGGGTAGCAGCCTGTCGTTAAGCTTGCGGGTCGGAATGCGTTTTTTGCGGTTCTGGTACACGGCGGTAGCTTCTTCGAGGGCTTTGTGAATGCGCTGTTTATTCAGTACCGAGGTAAATACAATGGGAACATCGGTAAATGGTGCAATGTTTTTACGAATGGCCTCTTCGTATTGTTTGTGGGTGTGGGTGTCTTTTTCAACCAAATCCCATTTATTCACAATAATTACAATGCCTTTGTGGTTGTTTTGTGCCAGCCTGAATATATTCATATCCTGCGATTCCCAGCCCTGGGTGGCATCAATCATCAGGAATACAACTTCGCTGCTTTCGATGGCGCGGATAGAACGCATCACGGAATAAAACTCGATGTTTTCCGAAACTTTCGATTTTTTACGCAACCCGGCAGTATCAACCAGCAGGAAATCGAACCCGAAGGATTTGTAATGCGTATAAATGCTGTCGCGTGTGGTGCCTGCTACAGGGGTAACAATATTTCGTTCAATACCCAGCAGGGCATTTACAAACGACGATTTCCCCACATTCGGGCGGCCAACAACCGTGAATTTCGGCAGGTCGGGCAGGGTTTCGGGCGTTTCCTTGCTGAATTCTTTAACTATGGCATCCAGCAAATCGCCGGTGCCACCGCCATTTGATGACGAAATGCCATAAATTTCCTTAAATCCCAGGCTGTAAAAATCAGCTACTTCGTGAAATTTATCGGGGCTGTCAATTTTATTAACCACCAGGAAAGCCTTTTTGGGTGAGCGGCGTATCATTTGAGCCACGTCCTTGTCGAGCGGGGTAAGCCCTTCGCGAGCATCGGTCATAAACAGGATAACGTCGGCCTCTTCGATGGCAAGTTCAACTTGTTTCACGATTTCGGCATCGAAAACATCATCGCCGTTTACAACTACTCCGCCGGTATCAATTACCGAAAATTCTATTCCATTCCAGTCGCTGTGCCCGTAATGACGATCGCGTGTAACCCCGCTGGTAGGATCAACAATAGCTTCCTGTGTGCCGGTAAGGCGGTTAAAAAATGTGCTTTTCCCAACATTTGGTCGGCCAACTATAGCCAGAATATTTCCCATGTGTACTGTATAATTTGGATGGTTTAAATCGCCTTTAAAATTGGTTCGGCCAGTTGTAAACCGGCGAAAACGATTGTAAACCCGTGGTTCTAATTTTTTGCAAAGGTAACCTAATTCCCGGATTTTTTCTATAATTGTTTAGCGTATAAACAGATAGGTCAATGATGCAAATCGTGTGATGACTTAGTGGTTAGTGCTGAGTGCTCAGTGCAAAGTGCTTAGCGCGCAATGTTGATAGGTGATTTTGTTGTGTTGCGGTAATAATTCTGCAGGATCAAAGCGCTGTGAAATAGGCACATGGATCAACTGCCTTCTGAACAGGGTGTGAGAACTCAATGCTGCAAGTGTTTCTCCAGTGTGTATTAATCAACCGGTTATCAGAACAATACAATTTTCCGGTTAATGGTACCTGTTGCGGTGGTGAGCACCAGGGAGTAAATCCCTTTACTGATCCCCGGAACATTACCCAGGTCAATTTCGAAAGAATTTCCCTGAATGCCTGTAACATTTTCAGTGTAAACCGTTTTGCCCGAGAGGTCAGTAATCTTTACCTCAAAGGCTGATGCCGGGTTTGCCTGCATGGTAACCCTGAATTTTTTATCTGCTACCGGGTTTGGGTAAACCGTGAATGTCGGCTGGCTGATTTCCGTACCGGTGATACCTGTGTTCAGGCTGGTAAACTCAATCCAGTTTAAATTAAATCCTTTTGTGGTTACCAGCAGTTTAAGGATGTGTTCACCGGCTTCCAGATTTACTGTTGTGGTTGCCGAAGCCCAGTTCTGCCAGCCCGAGGTATTGGTAGTGCTTATGCTTCCTTTTTTTACCTCATCAACGTACACATCAAATTTACCAGCTGAAGTACCCGAATACCGGCCGGTTAAAGTGTACGTTCCGGTAGCGGGAACTGAGATTTTATATTTCAGCCAATCGCCGTTATCGGTATAACCTATATTCATAAATCCGTCAACATCTTTGGTCAGTTCGCCGAAAATGCCGCTTTGCCTGTAATATTCTTCGGCTTCGATGCGGCCTGGCAGTTGGAAAACTTCTGTTGAATCGTATACCGGGATGTCGAGGTAGAGCTGACCTAGCGCCGTCATAGTGCCATCGGCCCCATACAAATCGAGGTAAGGATAGGTGGTAGCTCCCGGGCCACGACCGATAAACCACGAATAGCGGAATACATCGGGATCGCGTTCCAGGAAATTAGTGGTACCGGCCAGGTAGTTTTTTTGTATCTCTGGTGTAACGCCTGTGTTTTCCCAATCTGCGAATTCGGTAATCCATATGGGCTTGCCATATTTTCGGGCATCGTTCACATAACTCATCATCGAATTACCGCCCCCATACCAGTGCAGCGCAATGTAGTCGACGCGGCAGGTGGGACAGGCTGCAAAAAAATCATCGAGCCATTTAAAGGGATTGGTATATACGGTTCCGTTTTCGGAAACGCAGTTCCCGCAATAGTTTACAGCCGGACTTATTAGTTTAAGCCCGTACTTATCGGCAATAGCCTGCAACTGAGGCCAGGCAGCCGCGGCCTGGGTCGGGGTCATGTTTGCCTGGTCTTTAAAATTAGGCTCATTAAACCCGAGTATGTATTTTACCCTGTTATCCTGCGAAACCCAGGTATTTACCCCGTTTATTCCTGCTGCATTCCAGGCCATCGGGGCATAATCAACATTATAGTTTGAGTAGGTTGTTCTTATACTAAAATCAGGCTGGTTGGCCCAGTTGTACCACCACGATATGCCAGCCGAAGCCGTATTCATATCAGCTGCAGAATGAGAACCGTAACTCACGCCACGCTTGAAACTTTTTTCCTGCGCAAAACATTGAAAAGCCAGGAGTATAACGGATATCAGTAAAAGATAGAATTTCATACGAAAGGTATTATTACGTTCAGAAAAAGTTTGTCAAAGATACCATTAAGTGATTAATTTATCATCAACTATAAAGTAAAGGGATTTTCAACCTGTTTCCCGGCTTGAAACGACTTATGCTGAAAACTGGTGTCTTCTGCTACTGATTGAGTAGGCCTGTAGCAAACGAATGGCTTAAGGATGTTATAAATCATAAGTTAAACAGTTTTCTTTGTTATTTTTACAGTTTGGTTCATTATAGAAATACTGCAGATGTATTTCTGATTTTTCAAAGCAAAGCAGATAAAAATGAAAATAGCGATTGTTGGTTCAGGAGGCGTAGGTGGATATTTTGGTGGCAAACTCGCCAGCGCCGGCTTCGATGTTACTTTTGTGGCCCGCGGCGAACACCTCAGGGCCATGCAAACCGGCGGTCTTACGGTTAAAAGTATCCTGGGCGATTTTAAGGTTCCAACCGTGAAAGCCACAGCCGACCTGAGTGAAATTGCCGGTTGCGACCTGGTGATACTGGCTGTAAAAGCCTGGCAAGTGTGCCCCATAGCCACTGAACTGAAAGAAGTGATAAGCGGGAACACGGTAATACTTCCCCTGCAAAACGGGGTAATGGCACTTGATGAATTGCGTGAGCACCTTGCCGAAAGCATGCTTTTAAATGGCCTGTGTAAAATATTCAGTAAAATAGAGTCGCCGGGCGTAATCTCTCATTTTGGGATAACCCCAACCATTTTGTTTGGCGAACCGGATAATTCCCTGTCTACCAGGGTGCTTGCAATCAAACAAATATTCGATACAGCAGGTATATATTCCGAAATTCCTGCCGACATCCGGGCCGAGACCTGGAAAAAATTTATTCCCATCTGCGTAAGCGGTTTGCTTGCCATTACAAAAACAACTTACGGCGAATTAAGAGAAATCAGCGAAACGCGGCAAATAATGATCGGCCTGCTGAACGAAATTTATGAACTTTCGCAAAAAATCGGAATCGGAATAGAGCCTGGTTTTGTCGAAAAGTCTGTAGCCGTCATCGATTCGTATCCTTACGAAACTACCTCGTCGCTTACCCGCGATGTGTGGGATGGAAAACCTTCAGAAATTGAATACCAGAACGGAACTGTGGTGCGGCTTGGCCGGCAATATGGTGTTGATACGCCCATTAACCGCTTTGTATATTCCTGCATCCTGCCGATGGAACTTGCAATAAAAAAGAGGAGATAAAATCTCCTCTTTTCGTATTTAAACCTTTCTTTTCAGTCCATATTTTATTTCCTGAATGGGGTCATTTCGGGGCTCAGGTACATATTTGTTTTAAACGGATTCAGTTGTCGGCTGGCTCCCTTTACCTGGTTGCCTGAAATGATAGCCGTTGGCCTGGCTGATTTTGTCATGTTGCCATTGGTAATTATATACAAGGCCCGGTGTAGCAATGGCTCCTGGATATCGCCCAGCGGCTTCAGGACGAAATAGTTGTCCGCATCAAAATTGTCGGGTGTGGGGGCAAACCCTTTTGAATAATCGCTGAAACCCAGCGAATTTGTTAATTTTAGCACGATGGGCTGCATTCCCCAGGTATTTGTTGTATTCTGATCGTCAGTAATGGTAATGGATCCTACATTTTTTCCATAGGTAGTATCGCCAATGGTAATAACATCCATATAAGGTCTCAGCCCGTTTATTATCAGCTCGCTGGCCGAAGCGGTTCCATTGCTGGTAAGCACAAATAACCGGGTGAGGCTGTTGCCGATATTGCTGGCTTTCGAAATAAATTTCTGGTGCAGGTAAGCCGAACCGTACCTGGGGTCGTTTATAATATCCGATTGTACCCCGTTGTTGTACTGGAAATTAACAAATATTTTTGAAGGATCGTATGCAGGTACCAGCAAACTTGCCAGGTTGACGGCCGAACTGATTGCTCCGCCTCCGTTAAACCTAAGGTCGAGGACTACTTCGTTTACACCTTCCGACTTAAATTTCGAAAAAACTGCATCCACCTGCTGGTCGTAAGTTTTGGATGAGCCCACACCCGGTGAGAAGAAATTGTATACCATGTATCCCACCTTCTTGCCGGTAAATGTATAAACGCTGTCCATCAAAACCGGGTTTTCAGAAAACTCAACTGGGTTAAGGGTGTGAACCTGGTCATAAAATGGGGTCTGATTGTTGGGATAGTAGCGCTGTATGCGTATCGTATAACTTTTAGAGGTTGCACTTAACAATTCACGATAATTAGTAGTTGTAATTGTGGTGCCGTTTATGGCCGAAAAAATATCCCCGCGCAAAAGGCCCTCGGTTTCTGCCGGCGACCCTTTTTTGATATAGGTAATCTGCCCGATAATATCCGTAGAGCCTGATGCCTTCAGGTATAGTCTGAAATCATAGCCGGCTTCTTTGTTTACCCCGTTTAGTTCGTTAATAAGCGTAGTGTAGTTTGGTTCAATCCACGAAAAACGATCGCCTTCCGGACCATTGTAAAGCAAGGAATAGAAAAATTCTTCAGGCTCCAGGGTGGTGTCTGGATTTGATGGCATCTGGTCGGACCAGAAATACCAGTATTTCATATTGTCGTAAATCCAGTTCTGTACATATGCCGACTTTTTCGGCTCGGGATCCTTGGGGTCTTTTTTACACGATGGCATCAGTACACTGACCGACAGCGCAACAATGATTAATACGAGACTGTACTTGGTTTTCATAAAACGGGTTTAATGGTTTAGATGGTGGTTTTTAAACAGTATATTGCGCAAATACATAATGAATCAACAGATAACCTTTTACTTACATCAAAACTTGCAATTATGCGCTGCTAAACAGTTACAGCAAAAATAGAATAAATATTGAATAGAACTAAATTTGTCACAGATTTTAAAACGAATGCCGAAGCAAAATGTTGCCGGTTACCTGCAAAAGAATGTTAAAAAAAACAGTAACTGCCGGAAGAGCAGATACTATCCTTGTTTGATCGGGTATTTAAACTATAAAATGGAAAAGCTTTCGCGGGCCTACTGCCGTGAATTATTGAAAGTGTTTTTTGAGGAATTCCAGGTTGTTGCGCCACATAATCTTATCGGTAATCTCCCTGATTTCCGCTTCCGTTTTACCGGTAAGCAGGCTTTCGGTAGCTGCCATTTGCCTAAGTTCCTTGAGCATAGTGTTATAGAGAGTCGGAAATTTGTCAGCATTTTTATAAGCTTTTATGGGCGTAATCATTCCGTTAAAATCGGAGCCTATGCTGATATTATCCCAGATTTCAGCCGTATTCCCTGTTACTGACTGTATATGACGGGCAATGTGAAGCACCTGTTTCAGCAGAGGTTGTATCCAGATGCTGCGTGCAACTTCACGTGATTTGAACCTGGCCCTTCTTTTTATATCGACCAGGGTTTTATGGCCCATCATAATCCTTTGATCAAGATTCAGCCCGATTATGCCACCCGAGCGGTGGATGATCATGATCTCCTCATCGGTTAGGAAAACATCCCAGGGATTAAATGTTTCACTGTGGCTGTAAAGTTCGTCGGCAACATCATGTATGTCGTCGGGTTCGCCTTTCATTTCGGCTTCGGCCATGGTTGCAATGCCATTAACCCCGGTATGGCTCACAATAACCGGTATTTGATCGCCTCTTTGCGCAATATAGTCGTAATACCATCTGCGGACTTTAATGCTCATATGCGCACAGTCAATCAGTATCCGCCGGCCATTGGTGGTACTTAAAAGTTCGTCAATTACAAACATCCCGGGAACGGTTATTTTGTGGTTAATTCCCGGAGTTTGGTCAAGTACCTTGCGGATAACCTTCCAAAGGCTGACAGAATGGCCCCCGAGCTGATTCCAGAAATGATGGCTCAAGGTAATGAAAAACGGGCACCATGCTCCCTCTTGACCGGGAGGCCCTGCTTTTTTGAGCCGGATAATATTTTCGCGTAATTTCAACTCAAGGTCTGCTGAGTCAGACTCCAGTGTATTGCGCTGGCCAACACCCAGCGAATGGGCTCCTTCAATGGTAAGTACCACGGCAATGGTGTTGACGCAGGGCGAACCGGGATTCAGCTTTTCGTCGAGGTTTAACAGGCTGCTGAGGTCGCTGAAACTGCTTACGATCCTATACCTGAATTCTTTGCGTTTAAGTATCCCGGTGCAAACCCTGTGCTGAACAGGATCGGCAGAAGCCTGCAGGAATTGGATTTCCTTCATTAGGTCTTCGAAATAGTCGTGGTTATAATCCTGTATTTCATCGGCCCTTTTGCGGGGCGTGGCCACCACAACTTTAGCAATCAGGTCGGTGATGGCGCCGGTACCCAGGCCCAGCAATTTGGCCGTAACAAATCCCTGCTCGATGGGATAAAGAGATACCATTACCACCCGCACATTGCCCCGGGCCAGCTGGGCAAAATTTCCCTGCGAGGGGAATATCGGGAAATACTTTTCGTACCATGTATCGCGGTAGCCGCGGTTATACGAAAACAACGTGGAATGGCAGTGCAAATCCGAAAAATAGGTTTCCATACGGTGCTGAATTAATTCCTGTATCAGGATGTGTAACAACGGGGAAATTGTACAAGTGGATTTCAGCTTTTTTACCAGGGGGGAAAGGAAATGTAAAGATAACGAAAAAAAGGCCGGAATCAAAGCAGGGGCCAGGGTAGGAACCATTTTGATATCAATTCACATAGCCCGCATTCCTGTGGTTAGTCCGCAATCCGGATCGGCTATCAACCAAACCTAAGAGATTAAAATGAGAAAATTGTTAATGCAAATTCTTCCTTGAAGTACATGCAACCAGCCCAGGCTGTCCATAGTCTGCCATAAAAAATAAATGCTATCCGTTGTTTATTTGCCACCAAAGGTGGATCATGTGCTTGCTTCACCTTTTCCAGCTTACCCTGAATTCTTCTGCAGTTCGCAGTTCTGTAATACCCGAAGTGGGTGTGCTATCGAAAAACAGGATAAGATTCAACTCCCGGTTTTCGACATTGTTATCCGCGTCAAATTTTCTGGCAAAATCGCCCGGGTAAACCATCGGGCTGCCCATTAGCGTGCTTATGGGAATTTCGATCCCGTTTTTAATGCAGTTAGCAACAAAACTTCTATAAACAAGGCTGCTGCACGAAAGGGCGTCAGGTTCCCCCAGGTCGAAACTAAAATCGTAAGGTAACTGGTAATATTCGAGGGCTTTAAGCAGTGCCAGGAGTTTGTCCTCAGGCTGAAGGTTGGTTCGCAGCAGGGCGAAATGATCCACTTCGAGAACATTTTTCAGTGGGTTGATGCTTACTCCTGTTTTAGTGACCGATTCGATAATCGGGCTTCGTGTACGCAACATTTTACGAAAAGCTTCGGGGTAATGTTTCTTTATGTACTGGGCAGGGCTTGCACCGTTTAGGAGCGGCAGGTCGGCAAAATAAGCATTCAGTTGCTGCAGGCTCCCGATATAAATGGCCGAATGTGTCCAGAATTTTGGGATTACACTGTTAGTCAGCAATCCGTCCTTGCGTTCGAGGATAATATCGCCGGGCTCTATCCTGCTTCGAATAAGTAAAGCGTGTTCGCGCCGGAGTTTGCGGTGGCTGTTAGCTTCAGGAACGGCGTCAGCAACATACGGCAACCATTCACGCGACAGGTGTCGTACAGGTTGCGTTACAAATGCCAGGATATTCCTTTTTCGGAACCGGGGCAAAGCCTCATCAGCGTCGCCATTGTTGGTATCGGAAGCCGTATAACAAGCGAAGTGACTGTAGGTTCCTGCTTTGCTTGCATACCCGTTCCTGTCGGTTTCGATGTAAATGCGTTTTCCGTTGCGGCTCAGGCTGATTGCCTGGATGTGGCTTTCGCACAAACCATTCGCAGTAGCTATTTTTTCAATACTACCCTCATTGTAATACCAGGCATAATCGTTTTCAGTTCCGATAAGTGCTTCATCCACACCCAATGGCAGCACGCAGGTAAAGCCTGAACGGGTCAGGTTTTGAAACTCCCAAATCTTGAACTGTATTCTTCCTTTGCTGTCAATCCGGATCAGTTCCCTGTTGCATTCGCCTGTGATTATCCAGGTTTCGGAACTTCCCTTCAGGATGTATTGTTGTGCTGAAGCAACGGAGATGCCCAACAGCAACAGCAGGAATATCGTTAGCAAGGTCGGTTTATGCATAGTACAGATACCCGTAATGAATACTGCAAATTTCGAATAATAGTTTAGCACTGGCGTTTTCAGAAAGCTTAAATATTATATATGCAAGTATTAAATAAATCAAAATGTGGGGGGATTTGCCCGGCAGGTACACAGCTACCACCCGTTGTCCGTAGTATTCCAAATTAAAAATAAAATAAGTGCTATCCGTTCTCTGTTTCTACGGATACTGAGCCTTTTTTATTTTCTTCCTTTGCTTGCAAGCAAGCTTCACGCACGGAATAAAATAAAAAAAGCCCCGATGCTTTCGCATCGAGGCTTCGTAGTAGCGGGGGCAGGTTTATTTAATGATCCTGAAGAGGGGGAGGCTTAACCACGAAGCCTCAGTCTCACTTCGTTCGCCTGTGTCTTTTATTTTTTCTTCGTCGCTCTGCAAACGCGTTTGCAGCTCCTGTGAAAAAATAAAAGCCCCGATGCTTTCGCATCGAGGCTTCGTAGTAGCGGGGGCAGGATTCGAACCTACGGCCTTTGGGTTATGAGCCCAACGAGCTACCTCTGCTCCACCCCGCAATATATTTTTGTAAACAATGAACGTCTTTAATTGGGAGTGCAAAAGTATATTTTGTTTCTTTGTAATCCTAATTTTTTCGTAAAAATATTTTTATGGCCCATAAATCCGGTTTCGTCAACATCATTGGTCATCCCAATGTCGGGAAGTCGACTTTAATGAATATGCTGATGGGGGAGAAGCTTTCAATTATCACCCCCAAAGCACAAACTACCCGTCATCGTATCCTTGGCATTGTAAATGGCGACGATTACCAGATTGTATATTCCGATACCCCGGGCATCGTAAGGCCACATTACAAACTGCATGAGTCGATGATGAAATTTGTGCACACCGCCCTGCAGGATGCCGACGTTTTTATTTATATGACCGAAGCGGGTGAAAACAGTTTCGACGAAGAGGTGATTCATAAGATTAAGGAATCGGGCAAACCGCTTGTATTCCTGGTTAATAAGGTTGATACCATCAGTCCCGAAGAAGTTGAGGTTAAAATAAAGTACTGGCAGGAAAAATTTCCGGAAGCAAAAGTACTGCCTGTATCGGCTAAGCTGAATTATAATACGGATAAGATAACCGAAGAGGTTCTCCGCTTGCTGCCCGAATGCGATCCGTATTTCCCGAAGGACGATGAACTGAGCGACAGGCCCCTGCGGTTTTTTGTTTCGGAAATGATACGCGAAAAAATATTTATGCTCTACCAGCAGGAAATTCCTTACTCAGCCGAAGTGGTGGTTGATGCCTATAAGGAAAAGCCTGATATCGTGGTAATCAGCGCTACCATCTTCGTGGAACGCGATACCCAGAAAGCCATTATACTAGGGCACAAAGGGGCCTCCATCAAAAAGCTGGGCACCCTTGCCCGTAAAGATATCGAAGCCTTTATCGAAAAAAAAGTATTCCTCGAACTCAGCCTAAAAGTAAGCAGCGACTGGCGCGAAGATGCCAACCAACTGAAACGCTTTGGTTACGAGTTTTAAGCACCCGATAAACAGCGCTGTTTCCGCTTGCCGGATTTTGCGGGCATAAAAAAACCTGCCTTTGGAAGCAGGTTTTAAATAAAAATGGGATAGAAAAAAATCAGAATGGGGCACACTCCATTTCTTTGTGGTTACGGCCGCGGCTGCTGAAACTGTCAATGCCGCCAAACATGCTGAATTCATCAAATTCGAAAATCAGGGATATTTCATGCGAAGCTCTGCCGGCGGTGCGCAGGTCGGTAATCAGGTAATCGTAGGTATACATAACTTTTACTCGCGACTCTTTACTCCAGGGTGCATTAAAACCAACCTGGAAAATGGCATCCTTTGCTTCAAAAAAGTTAAAATCCTGGTTGCGGAACCATACCCCGAAATAAATTGACGATTTCAGGATATTCATACCCAGGGAATAGGTCGAAAATTCAGCCTGTTTCTCGTATTGAAATGCAGGGTTAAATTTAAATCCGGAGTTTTTCTTGTACGAACGATACGACGAGGGCCTGCCTTGTTCTGTTTCGAGCACCAGGTCGCCGGTAATCACCAGCTTGCGTGGTAAGGGCGAATCAAGTCCCAGGAACGAATCGTTAGGAGTAAATACATGGTGAACGGCTGCGCCAAATGTACCTTGTATGGTGCTGAAGCGTGATCCTTTTTCGACAAAGCGATATACACCTCCCACCGAAAAATCTGGATACGAAACTTTATTGGTGGCCGGGGCCTCGAATTGTGTCTGGTAAATATTGCCATAACGGGCATGAAGCTGATCGGTAAAAACAAGTTCGTCCCAGTTCACCGTTTTCTGTGCATACGAAACCATAAATCCCATCTGTGCAATCATATTGTCATACAGCGGAATGCGGGCAGCTGTACCCAGGCCAATATTACTCGCCTTTATCATGCCGGTGCCGGCTTTATCCGACGATACCAGTAATCCCAGTCCACCTGATCCGGGGATGTTACGTTCGGCCATATCAACTGAAAAATTGTAAGTTTTAAAGTCGACAGGCAAGCCGGTCCACTGGTCGCGGTAATTGAAACGTGCCCTCAATCCCGAATTGAGCCCGATATAACCCGGGTTGTAATAGATGGGGTTATTATAGAACTGCGAAAAAGTGGGATCCTGTGCCCTGAGCTGGCCTGATACTGCTGCAATAGCAAGTATAAGTATGGCCTGGTATGCCCTGACTCTGAATAAATTACTTTTTTTCATCGTATTGCTCTTTAGAGTTTGCCAGTTGGCTGTTGTGGCCGCCAGGCAGGAAGTAGTTGTTACAAGCAGGTATTCATTTTTATTCTCCTCATTGTACTATCGGATCAGTGTTACCGTTCCGGCTTTCATTTGCGGGATATTTTCGTTGTTACCTGCATTTTTGCCGTCCCATACTTCGCCATCATTGAACTGTGCCGAGATTTTCCAGATATAAACATCACCTTTCAGTACCTGTCCGTGTAATGTTCCATCCCATGATTCCTCAGGTGAGCCTTTGCTGTCGAGCTTACTCGAACTCCACAACAGGTTGCCCCAGCGGTCGAATATTTCAATGTAGTACGATTTAAGGTTTACTCCTTTTGGCCTGAAGACGGCTACTTCCGGATCCATATTTCCCGGGTTCAGGGCATTGGGTACATAAAGCCCTTTGAACATCAGGTTGTATTCCATGGTAAGCGTATCAGCACAGCTTGTGCCGTTGCGAGCAATGAGCTGTATATTATAATGTCCTTCCTTGTCAAAAGTAATAACCGGAGCTTCAGAAGTTGATGATTTTCCGTTGCTGATATTCCATTCGTAGTCAGTTCCGTTGATGGTTCCGTTGCTAAGCATCACCTGGCCCTGTTTGTTATCGTAATTTTCGACAATATTGAAGGCAGCAACCGGGGTTGGATATATGGTTACCTGTTTCGAAACGAGGGTTGAACAGCCGTTGCGATCGGTTACTTTCAGGCTGGCATCGTACGAGCCTGCACGGGTAAAACTTACACTGCAGCTTTTCTTGGTGGTGGCATCCATTACCTGGGCATCCTGCCCGAATTGCCAGTTCCTGCTTGTGATGGCTGAACTTTGAGCTATTGAGTTATCAGCAAAATATACCGGCTTGGCTTCGCAATTGTTAGTCCAGCTGAAATCGGCTGCCGGGCTGGCAAAAATATTTACCTTTTTCATTACAGTATCGCTGCATCCAAGGGTATTGGTTACAACCAGTTTCACATCATACTGCCCCGGCAACTGGAAGTTGTACTGTGGACTGGGAACTGAAGTTGAGTTATTTGCCGAAGCAGCATCACCGAAGTTCCACTGGTAGCTTTTTATGGTTGTATTGTTGTTCTGGGTCAGGTTATCGAAAGTAGTTGCATTACCAACACAGGCGTCTTTAAAGCTGTATGCGGCTATGGCTGCAGGATTAACTGCTACCTGCCCGCCGGCTGTATCGGTTGCCATACCGCCTACCATTTGCGTGGCTACAACCATTTTTACCTTGTAGTTGCCTGGGGTGGCATAGGTATGTTCAACAAATGGCTGTGGCGAAGTGTACGTTACCGAAGTGCCGTCGCCAAAGAACCACTGCCAGCTGGCAATAGGTGCTTCGCAGCTGCTGGTTTCAGTAAATTTCATGCTGCGTTTCTGGCAAACTACCGGGTCGTTCACAGCAAAAGCGGCCTTCATACATGGGGTTCTGCGGATCTGTTTGCGAATGGTGTCGTAACAGCCGGCTTCACTTTGGGTAATCAGGGTAACTTCATAAATGCCCGGGTACCTGTAGTAATGGGTCACGTCAGGATTTGCAGGTGCATTTACCACTTTCATTTTTCCATCTCCAAATTTCCAGATCCATTGAGCTATGCTTGGTCCTGAAGTTTCGTTTTTAAACTTTACCAGGCTGTCGCAGGCACCGCCGGAGTAACTGAAATCGGGTTTCGGAAGTGCATCAACCACTACCGAAATATAGCGGGTGCTGCTGCAATTATTCAGATCCGATACCTGTAACGATACCACAAATGTGCCTGCCTTGCTGAATGTATGCTCAGGGTTGGCAAGTTTTGATTCGTTTTTGTATCCTGTAGCCGGGTCACCGAAATTCCATTTGTAGGAAGTTATAGCGCCATCGGCAGGGTTGATCAGGGTTGAATTAAACCAGGTGGTTCCGCCAAAACATGCCTGGGTGTAGTTAACATCCACTTTCATCGGCGAAGGGATACAAACGCGCTGTATTACGGTATTTGAGCATCCGTTAGCTGTTGTTACCGTGAGTTTTACCAGGTGGCAGGTGTCGTTATCGCCAAATACATGAACCGGGTTCTGCAGGTTCGAGTAAATACCGGGTGCAAATTCCCATTGCCAGCCGGTAATCATCGATTGAGTACTTGCCGATTTATCAGTAAATACTACTGATCCGTTGTGGCAAGGTTCGGCAAAATAGCTGAATGCTGCTGACGGGCCGGGGATTATTTTTACCGGAACCGCTTTTACAGCCGAACATCCTGATGCACTGGTAACCGTGAGCCTGGCAGTATAGGTTCCTTCTGCCTCATAAATAAATGATGGGTTCTGTAAGCCGGAGGTATCGGCATCCGAAGTGTTTACCCCGAAATTCCATGCCCATTTAACCATTTTCTCGCCATCGGCACTGTAACTGTTGTCAGTAAACGCAACCTGGTTATAGGCACAACTTCCGCTGGTTGTAAACTGGGCCACAGGTGTGGTGTGAACGGTAATGGTTTTTGAAACACTGGCGCTGCAACCTGATTTTTTGGTTATGGTGAGCGTTACCAGGTAATTTCCCGGGCGGGCGAACTGATGGTAGGGTTTATCAACCGATGAAGTGGCTGAGCCATCGCCAAAGTTCCACAGGTACGATGCAACTTCATCCTTATAAAAAGTAGTTGTGTCGGCACTAAAGTTGGCAGGTACGCCGTAACATGCAATCGGCTGGTTAAAGCTGATTTCCTTTTCGGGTGCGATGCTGATGGTGCGTACTGTCGTGTTGCGGCAACCATTGCTGTTCTCGGTGGTGAGGCTTACTTCGTATATTCCCATGCCGCTAAACTTGTGTTTCGGGTTACGCATGGTTGAAGTATTGCTGATACCGGTAGCTGGGTCGCCGAAATTCCAGCTCCATGATGTGATAGCATAACCGTTGGCAGGTTGGGTTAGGTCAGTAAACTGTGCTGGTGAATCGTCGCAACCGTTGGTGAAGGAAAATGCTGATTCCTGGGCGCTGTATATTTTTACTTCGGAAGTATGTGTTGCATAACACCCGTTCGAAGTGCTGATGGTTAGTGTAACATGGTAGATCCCTGCGCTGGCAAACTTGTGCGAAATGCCTGGGTTGGCAGGTGCGTTAATGCGAATGCTTTCGCCATCATCAAAGTTCCAGTTCCATGAAGTTATTGTTCCGTTTACAGCGGATGAAAAGTCACTAAAAAGAACGGCTGTACCTGAGCATGACGAGCTTGTGTGAGTGAACATAGCAACAGGGGCGGTCGAAACCTGCACCTTGCGGATTTTGAGGTTTGTACAGCCGTTCTGATTAGTTATAGCAAGCGAAACATTATATGTTCCGGGTTGAGCATAAATATGATGAGGATCAGGCTCGGTGGAGGTGGTGTTGTCGCCGAAATTCCAGAGCCACGAAGTTGTGTTTTCGGTATTTACAAAAGCCGAACTATTAAAGTGAACGGTATCTGATGCACAGCCGTTGTTGTAGCTGAAGTCCACTGCCGGGCTTGTTTCAATGCTCACATTACGTGTGATGGTGTCCTTGCATCCGGAGAGGCTCTCAATATATAGCGTTACTGAATAATTACCGGCTTGTGCGTAGGTATGAACCGGGTTGTGATCATTCGAAACATTGTTTGCTCCCGATCCCATATCGCCGAAGTTCCAGGCCCATTTTACCAGCTTGCCCTGCGAAAGATCACTGAACTGTACGTTGTTGCCGGCACATGAAGGAGTAAAATCGAAATTGGCTGATGGACTGAGTATTATCTCAATATTCTTCGAAACGGTAGCTGAGCAGTTGTTTTCGGTTACTACCGTATGAACAACATTGTATATTCCGGCTTCGCTGTAAATGTGCGAAATATTCGGATTGCCCGGGTAATCGATCGTGGCTATGTTTCCGTCGCCGAAGTTATATTCCCAGCGGGTAATTTTACCGGCTTCAGCCAGGGACTGGTCAGTAAACATCACCTGGTTTTGCGAACATGCGGGTGTGCTTGCTTTGAAATCTGCAACCGGTGCTGCCGAAACCGAAACGGTATGCGAAACTGTGATCTGGCAGCCTGAAATATTGTTTACAGTGAGTGTTACTTCATAAATTCCGGCATTGCTGTATTTATGCTCCGGGTTAGGCTGGTCGGAGGTTGTACCATCGCCGAATGCCCAGTTGAAAGCAACTGCATTTGAGTTTATAGTGGCTTGTGTGATCGCAAATTTGGTGATACCGTTTTCGCAGCTGTTTTTAAAGTTAAATTCAGCAACTGGCGAAATGGTAATAGCAATTGCTTTTGTAACAGTTTCGGAACATCCGTTGGCAGTAGTTGCCGTAAGTGTAACCTGGTAAATACCGGTTGCCGTGTATACGTGCTGTGGATGTTGCAGGTTTGAGGTATTGCTGATGCCTGATTGGCCATGCCCGAAATTCCAGTTCCAGCCGGTAATCATACCGCCTCCGCTTGTTTGGGTAAGATCAGTAAACTGTGTTGCCGATCCCTGGCAGGCATTTGCAACATCAAAATTTACCACGGGCGAAGAATTCACCGTGATGGTTAGCTGGTTTTCGGCGGTACAACCGGTGCTTGTAACTACCTGGAGGGCTACATTGTAGGTTCCGGAGGTTTCGTACAGGTGATCTGTGCCCGGGTTTGCCGGGAATTTAACCTGTTTTGTGTTGCCATCGCCAAAATTCCAGTTCCATTCGGTAATATACCCGGAGTATGCTTTCGAAGCATCTGTGAAATTTACTGGGGCATTGGCACATAGTTGCTTTGCAGTACTGAACAGGGCAACCGGTAAAGCATTAACCACAATCGTGCGGGTTTTTGATGCTGTGCAGCCCGAAGTGTTTTTCACGGTAAGGGTTACCTGGTAAGTGCCGGTTTGGGTATAAATATGCTTGGTGTTCTGCAGGTTGCTGCTCACGCCATCGCCAAAATTCCACTCCCAGCTTATGATATCCTTCATGTTCATTACTGAGCTGTCGGGATTGAAATAGGATTCAACATCAATACAAGTGCGGCTGTGAACAAAATCAACGGCTACAGGAAGCAGGATTTCAACATTTTTAACGATGGTATCGGTGCAATTGTTAAAATTACGCACTACATGGGTCACCTGGTAAGTTCCGGGAGCACTGAAAATGTGAGTGGCATCCTTTTCTTCCGAAGTATTGTCGGCGCCGGTTTTAGGATCTCCGAAATTCCACCAGTACTGGATCTTGTTGCCCGGGCCGTTGGCATACGAAGCATCACTGAACATGGTTTCGAGTCCTGAGCAGTTGTTGGTATACTGGAAGTTGGTTACCGGTGCTTCAATCAGCTGAACCGGCAAGGTGGCGTCGGTAGTACAGCCGAATGAATTGGTTATCGACAGCGTAGCATTAAATGTGCCTGCTGCATTGTACAAATGTGAAACATTAGGCTGGTTCGGGAAATAGATGGTGTCCGACTTCGAACCATCGCCATAATTCCATACCCATTTGGCAACATAACCATACAGGGTATGCGACAGGTCAGTAAATTGAACCGGCTCGTTTGAGCAGTTGGGCATGCTGATGCTGAAAAATGAAACCGGGTATTTGGCAATAGTAACCGTATGCGATATGGTTTTTACCTTGCCCAGCGAATCAGTTGCTGTAAGTGTAACAAAGTATTCACCAATGGCCGGGAACTGGTGTGTCGGATTAACCTGGTTCGAAGTGCTTCCGTCGCCAAAATTCCACTGCCAGGTTTTCATGGCGCCAATATTGGTAACTTCCGGGTTTACTTTGAACAAAACAGGTGTTGCTTCGCACGAAGGATTCCAGCTGAAATCTATTCCCCAGTTGTTGATAAAGCGAAGGGTGAGTGTATCGCTTACCGGTCCGCAGGGTGCGTTGTTCGATGCAGTTAAGGTAAGTATTACCGATCCTTTCAGGTAGTCGGCATCGCCGGGCAGGTAGGTTGCATTCAGTTTCGAAGCATCATCAAATGAGCCTGTTCCCGAAGTTGACCACAGTACTGAAGCTGAATTTTGAACAACAGCTTTGCTGGCAGTAAAAGTATCGAAATGGCTGATGGTAGCTCCCGGGCCGGCATCCACGTTTACAATGGTGTGGAAACGCATCGTCATTTTATCATCAACCACATTTCCGCAAGGATCGTTTGCAATTACATGCATCGAAAGTTCAACTGATCCTGCTGCCAGGTCGGCCGGTGATGGGTGGTAAGTTGGTGTTGCACTTCCGCCGTTGCTGAAAGTTCCTGTTCCTGAAGTGGCCCAGATAATATTTTTGTAATTTGTTGCCGAAGCATGCAGGGTATAATCCTTCACGCTGCAAACATCCACATCGCCGCCTGCAGTTGCTGTTGCCGGTTTCTGGATGTTTAGCTTTAAAGTATCGCTCTCCCTGATGCCTGCGCATGTTCCTGTGCCGTCAATACTGAGCACCAGGTTTACACTTCCTTTGGCTATGTCGTTTGCGCCAGGAATATACATCGGGTTTAAAGTGCCGGTGTTATGGAAAGTACCGTCGCCGTTGCTTTGCCAGGTTGCGTTAATGCCATTGCTGATGGTAGCATGAAGCAATGCGGCCTGCGAAACACAAATGGCTGCATCAGCCCCCAGGCTTACTTCAGGCGAACCGCTTATTTCGAGGGTTCCGGGCATAAAAACAATACAGCCGGTTGACGGGCTAACTGCTTGTACAGTATAGGTTCCTGCTGTTTGGTTGCCAAAACTGATGGCTGATCCTGTTCCTGCAACCGTAATGCCTGTGCTTTCCCCGTTACGGAAAAGGGTGTAGTTTATGCCTTTTTCTGAACCTTGCAGACCTGCCTCAGCAGAACCGCAGTTAACACCGGCCGGAGTTATATTAAAGTTTGATGGATTTGCAAGAATCCTTGCTGATCCACTCATCATGTTCTGGCAGGAACTAACGGTGTTTACAGCCAATACTGAATATATTCCTTCAATTGCCGGCATTCCGAAATTTAATGCTGAACCTGTGCCTTGAAGCGTGTCGACCGGGAAAATGCCTCCGCGGAAAAGGACATACTCAATGCCGGCTTCCGAACCATTGAGCGTGATTGCTGTACCCTGGCAATGTGTACCTGCCGGGTTTACCGTAAATGCTGTTGGCAATGGATTGATAACTACACTGCCATCCATTACATTCGGGCAACCGTTTGCGCCAGTAGCTTCGATAGTATAAGTTCCGGGGATGTCGTAGCTGCCAAAGTTTAAAGGTTTCCCTGTTCCGGCAACCGCGGATCCGACAAGCATTCCACCGTTACGGATCAACTGGTAGCTTACCCCGATTTCTGAATTTCCCAAACCTATGGGTGTACCCGGGCAGAGGATACCTGCGGGAGTCATTGGGTACGAGATAGGGGCAGGCTTTATAACAGCGGTGCCATTCATTTCAGTTTTGCAAAGGGTGGCAGTATTGTAAGCCAGTACCGAATAATTTCCTGAAGTGGTCTGTGCACCGAATGATAATGCAGTTCCTGTTCCTGCCAGGGTGTCAATCTGGATGGAGTTTTCGAGAACCAGGACATAGTTTACACCGGTTTCGGAACCATTGATGCCTATTTTCACCGGTGGGCATTGTGCTGCCGAAGGAGTAACATTAAAGGCAACCGGGTTGGGGTTTACATCAACTTCACCATTCATTAACGAACTGCAGCCTTTCAAATTGGTAGCGATTGCAGTGTACACCCCAGGAAGGTATTGCTCACCAAAACTGATAGCCGAACCGGTGCCGTCAACAGCTGCACCCATGTTTTGCACTCCGTTTAAGCGTAACTGGTATGTAGCTCCTATTTCTGAATTGTCTATTCCAATAACAGCTCCTGAGCAGATGATGCCTGCCGGTGTCATGGTGTAAATGGTAGGGGCTATATCAGAAATTACCGAATTGCCATTCATTGCCGACATACATTTTGTTGCAGTGAAATATGCATTTATAGTATAGGTACCTGAGGTATACTGCGGACCAAAAGATATAGCGCTTCCGGTTCCTGCTATGGTATCGGTACTTACATTGCCATTGCGAACCAGTATGTAGCTGGCGCCAACTTCGGAACCATCGAGACCGAGTGATGTTCCCTGGCACTGAATCCCTGATGGGATCACGTTAAAGGCTACAGGCAATGGGTTAATGGTTACGGGGTTGAGCATAGTTGATGTGCATCCGAAAGCATTGGTTGCAACAATACTATAAACGCCTGTTAGATTGTGAGTTCCAAAGCTGATAGCTGATCCGTTACCGGCTACCGGGGTGCCAACATTGATGATCCCATTCCAGCGAAGCTGGTACAAAACACCGTTTTGTGAATTTTCGAGGCCCAGGACTGAACCTACACAGCTTATGCCTGCAGGTGTCATGGAATATGCTTCAGGGGCGGCTTCAATAATTGAATTGCCATTCATGTCGCCCGGGC
>CALCJE010000400.1 GCA_937965665.1 uncultured Bacteroidales bacterium | reverse complement strand
TTTCTGGTCAATCTGCAATACCATCGGGTTATTGGGTTTCGATCCGAGCAGGCGCTCCGATTTTTCGGCATATAATTCCTGCAACTGGGTAAGGATCTGCGTCATCACAGGATCGTCAATCCCCATGGCCGATGGAACCACAACGCCGTTGATATCATCCTTATTTTTCTGGATATAATCTTTGAGGTTGCTGTAATATTTGGCTTTTACAAGCAATACGGCTTTTTCCTTTTCAAGTTCGGTTATGCTGGTGTATACCTGCTGCGACTGCGCATCCAGGTTCATGATCTGGTTGCTGGTGCGGAAGTTCTGCAACACGTTTTCGTTGGTGTTGAGCGAATCGCGGATCTCCATCAATTGCCCGTCGATAAAAAGTATGGTATTGATAGCGATCTGGTTTTTCTTTTCGAGGCCCTGCCTGATATATTCGCGGGTAAGCTGGTTCAGGAAGTCGACTGCTTTTTGAGAGTTGTTCCCTTTTAGCGATATTTCAACAATTGATGCTTCTTTGTTGATGGGTTCAATTTCATAGCCCGAAAATTCGCTTATCAGCGAATTGAGCGAGTTAAACACAAAATAATAACGCTGGGTTATTGATGTTTTGGGGTCGAACTTCGCGGTTTTATCAATCTGGAAACTGAAATCGCTGGTAGTAACCTTTTCACCAAAACGGTGTTTTTTATCGTACTTGATCGATGCCAGTTTTTTATCGCCATCTTTATAAGTTCTGTAATCGTACATGGTTACATCCTGTCCCTCGGCTTCGAGGCGGTATTCGTCCGGCGAGGTTATGGTTACATAAAACTTCAGGCTTCCTACAGGCTGCAGGCGCGAGGTATCAATAATTATCGAAAACGGAGATTCGTTATAAACCTCGGAGGTCAGGAAATTATCTTCGAGGAAACAGGAATATTTCAGGTTGAGCGATTTAACTGTACGCGACACCAGCGACCGGGATTTAAGAATCCCGATCTGGTTTTGCAGCTTCTGCGTGTTTGTAATATTTCCAAATCCCAGCAGCGACTGGGCATCACTCAGTCCCCCTTTTTCTTCAGTGATTAAAACTGTCGATTTTACTTTATACACCGGCTTGGTGTATTTATTGAACAAAAAGGCGATAAGCATTACCAGCACAATGGTTATAAAAAACAGGTACCAGTAACTTAAAAATTTAAAATACAGGGCTTTGATGTCGACAGACTGCTCCTGTTGAATTTCATTATAGTTTGGAAATTTGTTGTCCATTATTTAAAATATGTTGCGACTATGAATAATGTGCTGATTCCACCCAGAAGGAGGGCATACGGGAAAGTTTCGAAAGCAAAGGATTTGTTTTTCAGCGGTTCGATATACACGATATCGTTGGGCTGAAGGTAGTAATATGGGGATGTGAGTATATCTTTGCTTTGCAGGTCGACGGTAACAATATTGTTTTTGCTGCCCTGGTTCCTGATAATCTGTACTTTGCTGCGGTTTGCAAAAGTGGTGAGGTCATTAGCCATGGCTAATGCCTCGAAAATATTCACCCGGTTATTGTAAATGGCATACTTTCCGGGATTTTTAACTTCGCCGAGAATAGAGACATTATACATCACCAGCTTAACCACCACGCTGGCCTCGCGAAGCATATCCGAAACCGAATTGTTCAGGCTTGCTTCCATATCGCTGATGGTTTTGCCATTGGCGTAAATTTTGCCCAGCAAAGGGAAATTGATGTATCCCGAGTCGTTAACCAGGTAGCTGGTAAGGTACAGGTTCTGATCGGTGATGTTCATGTACGAATTACCGGTAGCGGAACCCGCAATGGTGGCAAAAACCTCGTTGCTTTTCTGGTCCAGTGTCATAACCCGTACATAGAGGTAATCGCCGGGTTTAATCTGGTAATCGGGTTTTACATTCTGAAATTCAGTAACAGGGGCTGCACCTTCTTTATCCTGAAGATATTTGGTTTTGGATAGAGGCACACACGAAAACACGGCCAGCCCGATGATGGATAAAATAAACAGTTTAATTGCAGGTAATTTATTCTTCATAAAATCAACATTAACATTTTTTAAAATATAGCCCAAAGCAGCAAAGATAGAATAATTAAAAATGTAATTAAACTATCACCATTGCTTTTCTTGTGTCTGAAGGTTTTAAAATCAGCAACTAACACTATATCACCCACTTTTTTACTCCCCTGTTTCAGGTATTCCGGCCAGGCATTAATTCTAAGTTCAGGCCGCTTTAAATACCTTGCCTGTCAAAAACATGTTTCCCCTGGTTTATTGATGCATCAAATTTAATTGGTTGTCTTATCTCTGCTTGTAGATGAATTCGGGGTAAAAAAGTAGTACCGGCAGTATAAATGTTGTAGTAGAAGTTGCTACATTCCGTGGTTCAGACTGTAGCTGTATCGAATGGTTTTAATGTGCCGGTCTTTGTCTTTTATTTAATCAGTTCGCCGCGCAGGGTGGCTGCAGTGCACGAAATAATTTTAACCTTTACATAATCGCCCGGATTGTATGCCTCGCGCGGGAAAACTACCACTTTGTTCTGGCTGGTACGGCCAAAAAGCTGTTTATCGGAACGTTTCGAAACGCCTTCGGCAAGTACCTCGAATTCTTTACCCACATCGCTTTTATTGCTTTTGAGCGAAAGTTCCTGCAGCAAGGCTATAATTTCGTCAAGGCGACGGCTTTTCACTTCTTCGGGCACATCGTCGGGGTATTTTTTAGCGGCAATGGTGTTCGGTCTTTCGGAGTATTTAAACATGTAAGCGTAATCGTATCCAACTTCGCGCATGGCCGATATGGTATCCTGGTGATCTTCCTCGGTTTCGGAACAGAATCCGGCAATAATATCCGTTGTGATTGCACAGCCAGGTATTATCCGCTTAATGGCGGCAATCCTGTCCATGTACCATTCGCGGGTGTAACTTCGCTTCATCATGCCCAGCATTCGCGTGCTGCCCGATTGTATCGGCAGGTGAATGGATTTGCAGATGTTTTCGTGCGCAGCAATCACTTCAAGTAAGTGATCCGAAATATCTTTAGGGTGCGAGGTGGCGAAACGAACCCGCAACTGTGGATGAACGGCAGCCACTTTTGCCAGCAATTCGGGAAAAGTAATGTTGAAGCCATTGTCTTCCCACAGGTACGAATTTACATTCTGCCCCAGCAGGGTAACATCGCGGAATCCCTGATCGAATAGCTCGGTGGCTTCTTTAATGATGGTTAGCGGATTGCGGCTCCGTTCCTTGCCCCGGGTATAAGGCACTACGCAGTAGGCACAAAAATTTTCGCAACCACGCATAATGCTGATAAAAGCCGTAACGCCGCTTCCGCCGGTACGCACCGGATTGATGTCGGCATAGGTTTCGTCGGTGGAAAGCAGCACGTTAATTGCTTTCTGTCCGCTCTCCACCTGTTCGAGCAGCTGAGGCAACTGCCGGTAGCCGTCGGGGCCAACAATCAGGTCGATGTGACGCTCCTCTTCCAGCAATTTATCTTTGAGGCGCTCGGCCATGCATCCCAACAAACCGATAACCAGACCGGGATGCCTGCGTTTGAGGGCATGCAGCTCGTTGAGCCGGTTTCGCACACGCTGTTCGGCATTATCGCGGATGGAACAGGTATTCAGCAGGATAAGGTCGGCAGATTTAATATCGGTGGTCGATTCGTAATTCTGGGCTTCGAGAATGGAGGCTACAATTTCACTATCCGAAAAATTCATCTGGCATCCATAAGTCTCTATATAGGATTTCTTCTTTACTTCCACTTTTGAGATTCAGTTTTACTGGTAAAAACAGTTTTTTTTAAGCCAACAAAATTACAACAAATTCAGGTACAAAAATGCATGTTTATATTCCTGTTTGACAGTAACATATATAGTTTTTAAATACAATTTTCAGCCAACCGGATGGTTCCTGATAAAACTAATTAATAAGGTATGCACATCAAAATCTCAATTTGGTTTTAATTTTATTGCGTTACTTTGCAGTCGATTTTATAGATATAATCAAAAAAAGTATGAGTAAAAATCTCGTTATTGTTGAGTCACCGGCAAAGGCCAAAACTATCGAAGGATATCTTGGTAAGGATTTTACAGTGAAATCCAGTTTTGGACATGTGCGTGATTTATCGACCAAAGCGCTGGGCATTGAGGTAAACAACCACTTCAATCCGGTGTACGAAGTGATGCCAGATAAAAAGAAAGTGATTGCCGAACTCAAAAAACTGGTCGACAGCGCTGAAACCGTTTGGCTGGCAACTGACGAGGACCGCGAAGGGGAAGCTATTTCGTGGCACCTGGCGGAAGTTTTAAAGCTGGATATAAAGAAAACCAACAGGATCGTTTTTCACGAAATCACTAAAAACGCCATTACCGAAGCTATAAAATCGCCCCGCCGCATCAACCAGAACCTGGTAAATGCCCAGCAAGCCCGTCGTGTGCTCGACCGCCTGGTAGGTTTTGAACTGTCGCCTATACTCTGGAAAAAGGTTAAGCCTTCACTTTCGGCCGGTCGTGTACAAAGCGTAGCCGTTAGACTTATTGTTGAGCGCGAAGAGGATATACGCAAATTCGAATCTACATTTGCTTACAAAGTGAGTGGTTTGTTCGAAGTTAACAACGAAAAAGGAAGTGCCACTTTTAAGGCTGATTTGCCTAAAAGATTCCCGACAATTGATGAAGCCAGGGAGTTTCTCAATTTATGCACCAAAGCCATTTTCACGGTTGCGGATGTCGAAAAGAAACCGGGCAAACGCTCGCCCGCGCCACCTTTTACCACCTCCACCCTGCAGCAGGAAGCCAGCCGTAAACTTGGTTTCTCGGTTAGCCGAACCATGACTGTTGCCCAGCAACTTTATGAAAGCGGTAAAATAACCTATATGCGTACCGACTCGGTGAACCTGTCGCAAACCGTTATGGGAATGGCAAAAGAAGAAATCACAAAGCAGTTTGGAGCCGAGTACCACAAGTCGCGGCAGTTTGCCACCAAAAGCAAAGGCGCCCAGGAAGCACACGAAGCCATCCGCCCAACCTACATGAGCAACACTACCATTGAAGGCGATGCCTCGCAGAAACGCCTGTACGACCTGATTTGGAAACGTACCATCGCTTCGCAAATGGCTGATGCCGTGCTCGAGAAAACCAATATCAATATTAACATTTCAAACAGCAGCGAACAATTTGTTGCCATTGGCGAAGTGATAAAATTTGATGGATTCCTGAAAGTGTATATGGAATCGACTGACGAGGATACCGAGCAAACCGAAGGCCTGCTGCCACCGGTAACCAAAGGCGAAAAACTGGGAATGCATCATATTGAAGCGGTTCAGAAATTTACCTCCAGCCAGCCACGGTACACCGAAGCCAGCCTGGTGAAAAAACTGGAAGAACTGGGCATAGGTCGCCCTTCAACTTATGCACCAACCATTTCGACCATCATAAAACGCGAATATGTAGTGAAGGAAGATCGCGACGGAAGCACCCGCGACATAAAACAACTCATGCTGAAAGACGGGAAAATCAAAGAAACCGTGAAACATGAGAAGTTCGGGTACGAAAAATCAAAGCTCTTCCCAACCGATATTGGCGAACTGGTAACCCGGTTCCTGCAGCAGTATTTCGACGATATTATGGATTACAATTTTACGGCCAGCGTTGAAAAGGAATTCGACGAAATTGCCGACGGGCTCAAAGCCTGGAACCTGATGATAGGTGAATTTTACACGCCATTCCATAAAAAAGTAGTCGAAACCCTCGAAAGCGGGGAAAAAGCCAAGGGCGAAAAGCTGCTGGGTAAAGATCCGAACTCAGGTCAGAATATTTATGTAAAATTGGGTCGTTACGGGGCTATTGCCCAGATCGGGGAAACCGATTCGCCCGATAAACCTAAATTTGCCGGGCTTCGCAAAGGACAAACCCTCGAAAACATAACCCTCGAAGAAGCTATTAAACTCTTCGAT
The DNA here is from genome assembly GCA_937965665.1 of uncultured Bacteroidales bacterium. GTDB lineage: Bacteria > Bacteroidota > Bacteroidia > Bacteroidales > UBA4417 > UBA4417. The sequence goes on along the minus strand of CALCJE010000400.1, from coordinate 16,590 downwards.
TTCCCGCGGTTGTTAGGCCAGTTCGAAGATTCCGATGTTACCGTAGCCATTGGCCGCTTCGGGCCATATGTGCTTCACCAGTCGAAATTCTGCTCCCTGAAAAGCACCGACGATCCGGCTACCATTACCATCGAAAGAGCCATTGAGTTAATTGAAGCCAAACGGACCGAGAATGCCAACCGCACCATAAAAACTTTCGCTGAAAGACCGGATGTACTGGTACTGAACGGCCGCTTTGGACCATACATCGCCATTGGCAAAAACAATGTAAAGATTCCCAAAGGTACGGATCCGGCAACGCTGACGCTTGAGGATTGCCTTAAACTTGCTGACGCACCGGCACCCGCCAAAAAGAAATTTGTGCCCCGCGGAAAGAAATAAGTACCAGATATTTAATAACGCATCCCAAAACTGCCTGCGATCATCATGCAGCCTGTTTTCCGGCTTTAACTTATAACACAATTACATGCATATTTCCAGCTACTTTAAACCGGTTCAGGATATTATGCTGCCACAGGTTGCAGCACATAAAGGTAAACGACTGGGTGAAGTTTTCGTGAAACATACATCCGAAAACGGATTTCCCGAACTTGCTGATATTGATATAGCAATTATTGGCGTTGACGAAGACCGCAATGCGGTCGACAACCAGGGTTGCGGGATGGCGTCGCTGAGCGTGCGCGAATACCTTTACCGGCTGCTGCCTGGCAATTACAAAACCAGGGTTGCCGACCTGGGCGATATTATGCGGGGCAACTCGGTGGAGGACACCTATTTTGCGGTTACCGCCGTAGTTGAAGCCCTGCTCGAACTCAATATTGTTCCTTTGCTTATCGGCGGCGGGCAGGATTTAACATATGCCATGTACAGGGCATATAAAAACCGAAAAAGTATTATCAACATAGCCGCTGTTGATAATATGTTCGACCTGGGCGAGAGCGAAGACAAGCTCAATTCCCGGTCGTACCTCAGCCATATTATCCTTCATAAACACAACTATCTTTTTAACTTTACCAATATCGGGTACCAGACTTATTTTGTCGAGCAGGGCGCCATCGACCTGATGCACAACCTGTTTTTTGATATTTACAGGCTTGGCGTGCTGCATGCCGATATCACTCAGACAGAACCCCTGGTGCGCAATGCCGATTTGCTGTCATTTGATATGTCGGCTATCAGGCAAAGTGATGCCCCGGGTAACGCCAATGCCACGCCCAACGGGTTTTATGGCGAAGAAGCCTGCCAGCTGATGCGCTATGCCGGAATGAGCGACAAGATTTCCTCAGCCGGATTTTTCGAAATGAACCCGGCACTCGACCGCAACGGGCAAACCGCCCATCTACTTGCGCAGATGATATGGTATTTTGTGGATGGGTTTTATAGCAGGCAGGAAGATCACCCTTCGAACGGAGCCGAAAATTATATCCGGTATACGGTACAGGTTTCTGATTTCGACGATGGTATTGTTTTTTACAAAAGTAAACATACCGAACGCTGGTGGATGGAAATAAAATGCTCGGATAACATACGCGAAAAATACCGACGCCATTACATTGTTCCCTGTGCGGCCGCCGATTACCAGACAGCCCTTGAAGACGAAATCCCCGACCGCTGGTGGCAGGCGTACCAGAAACTGATGTAAGAGAAGTGAATAGTGAAGAACGAATAGTGAATAACAGGTGCAATAAATACCATTTCATCCCCTGACTTCTATCCTTCAATTCCAACATCGGACATCGGACATCCGAAATCAAAAATCCGCAATCCTACTTCACCCTCCCCGGGTTATTACTTACAAACGCACCCCATCCCGAATAGCTTTTGGTGGCTTCGCCCGGCGATCGCTGAAAATAATGACAGCAGGCCACGGCTACCGCATCAGTTGCATCGAAATATTTAGGCTGCTCGGCAATTACCAGTAGCCGGTTAATCATGCCCGCAACCTGCTCTTTTGAGGCATTGCCATGCCCGGTTATACTTTGTTTCACCTTTCGCGGCGAATATTCAAAAATGGGAATATCGCGGTACAGCGCTGCAGCCATGGCTACCCCCTGAGCCCGGCCCAGTTTGAGCATACTTTGCACATTTTTACCAAAAAACGGCGCTTCGAGGGCTACTTCGTCGGGATGGTAATCATCAATAATACCCAGCACTTTTTCGAATATCTGTTTTAGTTTCAGGGGCTGGGTGTCGAGGTGGTCAAGTTTGATAACATCGAGTGCTATCAACTCAATTTTCTTACCTTTATCCGCAATTAGCCCGAAACCCATAATATTGGTTCCCGGGTCAATGCCAAGTATAATGCGATCGCTTACCAAAGTTTTGTAGAATTATGAGCGTTGATTTTGTATTTCACAATTTTAAAAGTTCAGATTGCCGGGTGCCACATGCAGCAGGGCATTCCGGATCTCAGGAGTTTGGTGTAAGTAAAGTTTGCTGCTGTTTATTATCTCCAGAATCCTAACGCTTAAAACCTTACCCTTTTCGTGATTCTTACGCCAAAAGTACGAAAAACATTTGATATTGCCACGCGGCTGGTTATCGCGGCGCTGGCGCTTACCTATATTTTTTACCGCCTTTATACGCTCCCTGCCGGGCAGGTGAATACTTTTTTTGATTCGGTGCTTCACCACAAAAATGTGAACTACCTGGCTACAGCACTGGTTTTACTGATGTTGATCAACTGGGGAACGGAATCGCTGAAATGGAAATTACTGATTGCACAATCCGAAAAAATTAAATTTTTAAACGCTTACCAGGCTATATTGGGCGGCCTGGCAGTGAGTATTTTTACACCCAACAGGGTCGGCGAGTTCATGGGCCGTGTTTTTATACTGAAAAAAACCGACCCGGTGAAAGCCATACTGCTCACCGTGGTTGGAAGTTTCAGCCAGTTGCTCATAACCATCGTAGCCGGAACTGCCGCTTACCTGGTTTTTGCACCGAAATATTTCCCGGGGGTGTTGCCCGAAAGTTTCTGGCTGGTAAAAGGTTTTTCTGTTTCGCTGGTTATTATTTCAATCATCATGCTGCTAGCTTTTTTCAATATCGGGGTGCTACACCGTATTTCAATCCTGGCGCCATCAAGATATTCGGAAAGGATCCTCAACAGCATCGACGCCATTGCCGGTTGCCCGAAGCAACTGCTGCTTAAAACCGTTTTGCTGAGCGCTTTCCGCTACATGGTGTTTTCAATTCAGTTCTTCATCTCCATCAGGCTTATGGAGCTAGACTTCACGTTTACCGAATGCCTGCAGGTAATCCCGGTTATGTATCTTGTGCTGGCTGCTATTCCAACTGCAGCACTAACTGAACTAGGGGTACGCGGCTCAGTGGCTGTTTTTCTTTTCGGGCTGGTGGGCGGCAGCACAGCCACAAGTCCTGAATGGTCCCTTGCTATAATTTCGGCAACAACCCTCATCTGGCTTTTAAACATAGCCCTTCCATCCCTGGCAGGCGTCCTGGTGGTTTTCAGGCTTAAATTTTTCAGGAAATGGTACTGATTCTGATTTCGGCCCTGCTTTTGCTGCCTTACATCATATTGATTGCAGCCATTTCGGCAGGCTGGTGGAGGCTGAATGAATTTAAAGCAGATGCAGCTGCAACTGTTAAAATCAGTGTGATTATTGCTGTCAGGAACGAAGAAGCAAATATCGCTGCCCTGCTCGGAAGCATGCTCAGTCAGGATTATCCGCACGACTTGTTTGAGATTATCATTTCCGACGATCATTCAACGGATACAACCATCCGGCAGGTTGAAAACTACATTGCAAAGCACAAATCACTTCCGGCAATAAAACTGCTTACCGCAACCGCCGGTGAGGGTGAGGGTAAAAAAAACGCGCTTACCCGCGGTATTCAAAATTCTACAGGTGAATTGATCGTAATTACCGATGCCGATTGTACGGCAGGCGTTTCCTGGCTTTCGGAGCTGGCAGCCTTTTATCAGCAGTATAAGCCACAAATGATCCTGGCGCCGGTGCATATGACCGATGGCGGAAGTTTATTCGGCAAACTTCAGTCGCTGGAGTTTATGAGCCTAATTTCAACAGCAGCAGGTTCGTGCAATGCAGGGTTTCCATTGCTGGCCAACGGGGCAAATATTGCTTTTTCGAGGCATGCTTTCGAAAGCTGTGGTGGCTTTTCGGACAATATAAAATATGCCTCCGGCGATGATATGTTCCTGATGATGCGCATCATCGAAAAATCCGGCGCCGGAGCCATACAATTTTTACGATCGGCGAATGCCACGGTACATACCCCCTCCGAGCAACACTTTAATGCATTTTTGCAGCAGCGCAGGCGTTGGGTTTCGAAAAGCCGCGGATATACCAACATCAAACTCATTGCTGCATCAATACTGATTTTTCTTACCAATTTGTGGCTGGTAGTTACAATGGGTTTATCAGTATGTATGCCCGGTGTATGGAAGATGGCACTGGTTTTTTATTTTATAAAAATGCTTATCGACCTGCCTTTGATGATCAGTTTCAGCCGGTTTCAGCAAAGCACCCGTTTACTCTGGCTTTTCCCGATGCTGGAAATACTAAATGCTATATATACTTTTTATATTGGACTCGTCGGAAACTTAGGAAAGTATAAATGGAAAGGGAGACATATTTCGGTATAAAATGGCAAACCGTACTATACGCCTGAGTAAGTTCAATGCTTGATTTATCACCTGAATGGGTTACTTTTTTAAAAGATTTAAATATTAATTATTTTTAAAGCTTTATAAAATTTTCCTATTTTTGACTTTTATTGCCTATTGTTTCACATTATACCTGTTCAATTATGAAAATGAGAATTTCAATTTTGTTTATCACAATCCTGATTCTTTTCTCGACAAATTTATCAGCCCAAATCAGCGAAGCCGATTCAACTACTTCACACTTACAAATTGAAAAAGGCATTGCTTTATTTGATGAGGGGAAGTACGATGAAGCCCTTTCAATCTACAGTAAAGTAGATAAAAGCGACCCCAACTACTGGTGGGCTTGTTACGAAACAGCTTTGTCATATTATAACCTGAACAAACTCGATGCCGCCCTTCAAAAGTGTCAAGAATCGGGAAACCTAAACCCCGAAGATGTTGCAACCATAGCTTTAACCGGAAGCATTCTCGACGATATGGGTAAATCAGCTGAAGCTATTGAGATTCTCAGAAAAGCGCTTTCAACCAGGCCTTATAACCGGAGTTTATTGTACAATTTGGCAGTAAGCTATTTAAATGCAGGTGATCTTGAAAAATCAGAGGAAACAGCAATCCGCAATATCCGTATAAATCCCTACCACAAAAACAGCCACCTGCTCCTGGCTAAAGTCAATTTTTATATGGGGCGTATTACGCAGTCGTACCTGGCCTATAACATGGCTATACTCCTAAACCCGCAGGTGAGTTTTATAAACGAATTCGAAAAAGCAATCAGTGGAAAACTCGATTCGCTCAGTAAACCATACAACTATCCTTATCCTGCCGGTTATGATCACCGAAACTGGGACGAATGTGCCTGGTTCCTGAAGTCAGAAATGGCATTCAATAACAACTTTGAATATGATTATAAAATCAACTTCCTCACAACACGCCAATCGTTGATGTTGTTCCGGAAACTGTTATTCACGCCTGCAGATACATCCATTTACAGTCAGTTTTATACGAGGTTTTTTACTGAACTTGTAAAGAATAATTATACAGAAACCTATTTTTATTATACCCTCAAGAATACAGGGAATAAGACTGTAAATGACTGGTACGAAAAAAACACATCGAAAAATGATGAGTTTGTTAACTGGGCACAAACAGCAGTTAACAATTGGAAAGTCTTTGGTTTTTCAACCCGCAACGAAGCCGACCAGATAAAAACCTATCATTTTAACGACGATGGGAAACTGAGTTCGATAGGTACAATGAAAAATTCACCGGATGAAATTAAATACGGACAATGGATTAACGTAAATGATGACGGATGGATACAGGAAAAGGGGCCTTATGTAAACAACAAACTCGAAGGAGAATGGCTTTTGTACTGGCCTAACGGGAATGTGAAACAAAAACTTCATTTTAAAAACGACTTGCTCGATGGCGTTGTACATACTTTCTATCCGAATGGAGCAAAATCGGGGATATATCATTTTGTAAACGGGGAAAAAGAAGGTTTACACGAAGAATATACACCTTCCGGCAGAATCTTGTCACTCATCAGCTATAAAGATGGTAACCTGCATGGTAAAAAAATCAATTACTTCTATGATGATGGTTACATGCGTGAAGCTGATTATGTAGCCGGTAAAATTGAAGGAAAAATTATTGAAAAATGGTTAAACGGGGCTATGAAATCTGACTATAATTTCCACGATAGCCTGATTGACGGACCCTATCGTACCTGGTATTCTAATTCAAAAATCGAATCGGAAGGAAATTATACAGCAGGCATCGAAAACGGGAAATGGGTTACCTACTTCGAAAACGGTTCGAAACATTCGGAGGGAGCTTACGACGCTAAGCAAAACCTCATCGGCAAAAAGACCTTATATTATCGCAGTGGTAAAATTGAACACGTAGATTCAGTGTATGTTGACGACCAACTGAACGGGGAGCAGGTTTTCTATTTCGAAAATGGGGCTTTGCGCAGTAAGTTAGTTTTCAAAAATGATATGCCGGTTAAACTCGAGGTTTTCGATCAGAACGGCAAAAATATTTATTCGGCAAATGAAGTAGATGGTGAGCTGAAGTACCGGACTTACTATCCTGACGGCATACTGGAGATGGAAGGCCTGTTAAAAGAGAACAAACGACACGGAAAATGGAGCATTTATTATCCGCTTGGCAATATTGCCCAGGAGTTGCAGTATAACCAGGGCGATCAAACCGGCCTCCAGAAAAAATACCATGAAAATGGAAACCTGAAAGAAGAATATTACTGCGACAGCAATAAAATAAACGGGCCGTACAGAGAATACTTTTCGTCGGGAAAACTGAAAACCAGCGGTGCGTTCAGGAATGATAACCAGGATGGCCCCTGGATTACATACTACAGCAACGATTCGGTAATGATGAAATATTATTACGCTGATAACCTGATGGCCGGTCGCAAACTCTCATACACACCTGACGGGAAACTTGATTCAGAAGAAATTTACAACGAACAGGGTGAATCAGTTCGCGGGATGATTTACGATGAATCAGGAAAAGTTGCTCAAGACCTTAATTATGAATATGACAGTGTACAGTTCGCCCTACTCTATCCTTCAGGGAAACGGCGATTAAAAAAAGATATTGTTGATCATAAAGCTTCCGGATCGGTTGAAAGTTACCTGCCTGACGGAAAACTCCTGAGTACCAAACCTTATGTTTACGGCCTGGCACAGGGCATTGGAAAAAACTGGGATTATGATGGCAACTTAAGTCTTGAGGTGCCCTATACATTGGATAAAGTAAATGGACTGATGAAAGGATACCGTGACGGGAAATTATGGTATACTGATACTTATATAGCAGATAAATCGGAAGGCTATTATTGCGATTACTATGATAACGGACAGGTTGCCAGCAAAGTACCATTTACCGACGATCAGCGGCATGGCATTGCGAAGTATTATGCCCCCGACAGCTCGTTAATGTATCAGTTTACCTATTTTGAGGATGTGCTCAAATCTTTTTCATACAAAAGTGCTACCGGTAAATTATTACCCGAAAAACCTGTTACACTTCAAACCAACCAGGTTTTATGCTACTATCCCAATGGGAAAGTATCAGCCCGCATCAGCATGAAAGACGGTTTATACCATGGGCCATTTATTACCTATTACCCCAGTGGAAAAATAATGCAGGAAAAAAACTTTGTAAAAGGAGACCTGGAAGGCCAGTATAAATATTATTACACAAACGGTAAGCTAAAGGAGTTCATCAATTACCATAATGATGAAAGACAAGGCCCTTACGAGCAATATTATGAAACCGGGCAGAAACATGTGTCAGGACAATTCCTGGCCGGGCAGTCGGAAGGTGAATGGAAAATATACAACCAGGCCGGCAAACAGATTCATACAGTTTACTACAGAAACAGCGAAATTTATGACTTTAAATAGGCCGGCATCTTTAAAACTCATCTTTTCCGGTTTTCTCCTGTTTTGCTTAGTCGTTACAACATTTGCCCAACCGAAAGCAGATCTTGAGCGTTATAGGACAAAATACCCTGGTAGTTTTTATATAACTGAGTCCGACACCCGTGATGTTATTTTTCAATTTGATAAAAATGGCCAGCCGCAGATAACTTTAACCGATTATAATTCATTATTTGTTCTTACCGAAAACGCCACCAACCTTTCGGAATCAAAAGAGTATTTCAGTTCGAAATTCAAGGTAAAATCACTTGAGGCATATAGTCTGGTACCCAACCAGGATTCATACAAAAAACAATCTGTGAACGGATTCACCAAATCAATTGAGCTAGGAGAGGGTGTTTTTTACGATGATCTGTATGCCTATATATTTCATTTTCCATCAGTAGCGCAAGGTGCAAGGCTGGTAACTACCTCCACAACACTAAATACTGATCCGTTTTTCCCGATACTCTTTTATTTCGGAAACAACACTCCTGTTGATAATGCACAATTAACACTCACGCTGCCCGCTAACGTTGATATATCGTACCATATGTTTGGCTACGATACTACCTGTGTGAAATTTACGCAAACAAAAAAGGGGCGCAACATTGTATACCAATGGAGCGCCAGCAATGCAAAGAGTTATATCCATGACGACCTTGCACCTTCTTACAGGTACTATATTCCGCACATAATTATCAATTTTGCAGGGTATACCTATAACGGGAAATATACCCCTGTAGTTAAATCTCTGAAGGATCTATACCAATGGGACTATTCAAACATAAGCCAGATAAATTTAAAAACTTCTCCCGAAATAAAACTCCTGGCCGATTCAATTTGTGCCGGATCCGGAAATGCTCGCAAAAAAGTATCACGGATTTACAGCTGGGTTCAGCAAAATATTAAATATGTTGCCATCGAAGATGGAGAGAACGGGCATGTTCCGCGTGAAGCAGCACTTGTTTTACAGCGTCGGTACGGCGACTGTAAAGACAAATCAAGCCTGCTTACAGCTATGATCCGGGCTATTGGTTTAAAGTCGGCGCTTGCATGGGTTGGCACACGGGATCTTCCATATAAATACTCGGTTTTCCCTTCTATAAACAACTCCAATCATATGATTGCGGTTTGGTGGGACGAAAATAACAAACCTGTTTTGCTCGATGGAACAACACTTTTTCATCCCCTCGGACAAGTTCCTTCAGCCATTCAGGGGAAGCAATGCATTATTGAGAATGGCCCCGACGATTTTGTACTTTACGAGGTCCCGGTTTCCGCTCCCACAGAAAATATAACGGCTGATTCTGTTTGGATAAGGGTTGAAAACGGAATACTGAAAGGCAAAGGAACTGCCGTTTTTACGGGTGAAAATAAACCTTTACTGTTAACATTGTTCGAAGGTTCTGATTCGAGCCAGTACAAAAACATATTGTATAAACACCTTCCAAAAGCAAGTAATAAATGCAATTATACCCGGGTTTACCCCTCAGATTTGAAAAATGCAGATCAGCCGTTAAGAGTTACCTATCAGTTTGAATTACCGGATTACATTACCACAAACGAAAACTCGATATACCTGAATATGAATGTAGAAAGGCTATTAGGGGATGTGCAAATAAAACCCGACCGCTGGTTACCCCTGGAGTTCGATGAACCTGGTATACACAAACTTGTATGTATCCTCGACCCAACCGGGAATACTGTTGCTGGCAGCCTACCCGAAAACAGCTCATTCAGCAATCCTGCATTCAGTTTCAGCCAGCAATACTCGCAACAGGGAAATACAATTATGCTTTGCAGTGAAATTATCAACAACTGCCTTCTTGTTGAGCACGATCAAATTTCCCTTTTTGCAGATATGATTTCAAAACTGAACAAAGCCTATAAAAAGTCCATCGTACTATCTAAAAAATAAATCTTTACCCGTAACTATAAATCAGCCTATTATGAAAAAACTTCTGATTATTACAGTTCTTATTATTCCGCTATTTCTCAGCGCACAGAACGAATTTGAGAGCTACAACTGGAATACCATACCTGCGCAAAACCGGGCAGATACTATTAAAAATGTTGATGGAACTGTTGTATTACTCGAACGCAGGATTACCGAAATTTACCTGAATGCCAAAGATATTTTCGAGGAAATTTATGTGTTTCATAAAAAGGTTAAAGTCGAATCACATCAGGCTGTAGATGAACAGAATAAAATCTATATTCCTGTAAAAGATGTAATTGATATTCTTAAGATTGAAGCCCGTTTTATTTCACCCAATGGGAAGATTACCAACCTGAAAAATGAAAGCATCAAAGAAGTTGAAAATCTCGAAAATAATGGAAATTTTAAAACCTTTGCCATTGAAGGGGCAGAGGTTGGCGGGCAGATAGAATATTATTATATCCTGAGAAAAAAGCTCAGCACCTACGGAACCGTTTTTGTACAGGATGATGTCCCGAAAGGAGATGTAGCAATTGTGTATTCATTTCCTGCAAAACTCGATTTCAAGATAAAGAGTTACAACGGGTTTCCTGACTTTTCGCGCACCAGGATAAAAGACAATATATACCTGAAAGCGAATGCAGGCTACATCCCATCGCTGAAATCGGAACAGTATGCCTATTATAAAGCAAACCTCCAGCGATACGAGTTTACGTTGGCTTATAATAGTTATGCCAGTGCATTGCGCACCTATTCCTGGGCCAAAGCATGCAATGTAATTTACGAAAACCTTTTCCCGCTGAAGAAAAATGAAGAGTCGGCAGTAAAAACCTGGCTAAAGAAAATGAAATTGCCCGAATCAGATGTCGAATCTAAAATCAGGTTCATCGAAAATACAGTAAAATCTGAAATAAGCATATCCGAAGATATAAAACAGGAAATGGATCTTGAGGATATTATTAAATTGAAACAAACGAGCAAATACAATGCAGTAAGGCTTTTTACGGCACTTTTCAGGGCAGCGGAAATTAATTTCGAAGTAGTTATGACAAGTGACATGGAAGTAACGCCTTTTGATCCTGAGTTCAACAGTTATAATTTCCTGGATGAATACCTGCTATATTTCCCTTCCATCAACGCATTTTTATCACCTGATGACCCGTCGTACCGACTGGGAATGATACCAAGTAATTACCAGGGTGGATATGGAATTTTTATGCACCCTATCAGTTACAATGAAAAAATAAATACCCTTGCTTATGATATCCGGCAAATCCCACAGGCTACCTGTTACAATAATACTGACTCTCTTTTCCAGGATATAACAGTCGACATCGGCCAGGCTGAACTTAAAGCTAAAACCCGAAGAGTTTTTTATGGCGATATAGGAAGGAGTTTCCAGGCTTTCTGGCAATTTACACCTCAGGACAAAAGAGATGATCTGATGAAAGTTGTATTCAACATGGGAAGTGAAAATACACGTATCGATTCCTATAAGGTAAGTAATGAATTACCTGAATACATTGGTCTCAAACCCATCTCATGGAATGTTGAGAGTACCGCCACATCCCTGGTTGAAAATGCAGGGGATGATGTAATTGTAAAAATTGGTGAAACTATCGGAACCCAGTCGGAACTCTACCAGTCGACCACCCGCAAATTGCCGGTTAAAATAGATGTTTTGCGGAATTATTACAGAAAAATTGTCTTCAATATTCCCGATGGATACATGGTTACCAACCCGTCTGACCTGAATATGCATGTAGAATTACAGAACAACGGCAAAACCAGTTGCATTTTTACATCTGATGCAAAAGTGCAAGGCAACCTGCTTGTTATCACCTCAACTGAATATTACTCTGAATCTGACTACCCGGTTTCGAGGTACGAGGAATTTAGAAACGTGATAAATGCATCGGCCGACTATAACAAGAAAACCTTGATACTCAAGAAAAAACAGTAGTAACCGCGGGTTGAAGGGCCAATTTAAAATCATATATTTGTGTTGGTAAAGCATAATGAGCATTGCTCTTTTATCGCTTTAGGAGCTCTCATTGTTCAACTTTAGTACCTTTGCACTTTTAAAAACACAGGCTAAAAACAACGAAACTTTATAACGATACTTATGTTTCCAACAGTAAATCCAACCACAACCGCTTCGTGGAAAGCGCTTGAAGCATATTTCAAAACTTTCGAAGGCACACAGATGAAGGATCTTTTTGCCGGCGATCCGAAACGTTTTGAAAAATACTCCGTTAAATTCGAGGATATCCTGGTCGATTTCTCGAAAAATATTATCGACAACAAAGTTTTCGAACTCCTGGTGCAACTGGCCCGCGAATGCGGACTTAAAGATGCCATTGTTAGCCAGTTTGCCGGCGAACGGATTAATAAAACCGAAAACCGCCCTGTGTTGCATACCGCCCTGCGCAACCGCGCCAACACCCCGGTTTATGTCGAAGGTAAAGATGTAATGCCCGATGTAAACCGCGTGCTGAGCCAGATGAAAGCGTTTTCGGAAAGCATTATTTCGGGTTCGTGGAAAGGCTACACCGGCAAACCCATTTCTGATATCGTAAATATCGGCATCGGGGGCTCCGACCTTGGCCCGCTGATGGTTACCGAAGCGCTGAAACATTACCGTAAAGAAAACATTAAACTTCACTTTGTTTCGAATGTGGATGGCACCCATATGGCCGAAACGCTGAAACTGGTTAACCCCGAAACAACGCTCTTTATTATTGCCTCCAAAACATTTACCACGCAGGAAACCATGACCAATGCCGAATCGGCCCGGAGCTGGTTCCTGGCACAGGCAAAAAATCCGGAATTTGTTAAAAATCATTTCGTTGCGCTCTCAACAAATGCTAAAGAGGTAGCCAAATTTGGTATCGACACCAAAAACATGTTCGAGTTCTGGGACTGGGTTGGTGGCCGGTATTCGCTTTGGTCGGCTATTGGCCTGTCAATAGCCTGTGGCATTGGTTACGAGAATTTTGTTGAGCTGCTCGAAGGTGCTTTCGCGATGGATAAACATTTCGAAACCGCTGATTTCGAAAGCAACATCCCGGTTATCCTGGCCCTGATCGGCATCTGGTATAATAATTTTTACGGTGCCGAAACCGAAGCCATTCTGCCGTACGACCAATACATGCACCGTTTTGCAGCCTATTTCCAGCAGGGGAATATGGAAAGCAACGGCAAATATGTTGACCGCAACGGTAAAAAAGTTACTTATCAAACCGGACCTATCCTTTGGGGCGAGCCGGGAACCAACGGGCAGCATGCTTTTTACCAGCTCATTCACCAGGGAACCAAAATGATTCCTTGTGATTTTATGGCACCTGCTATCAGCCACAACCCTATCAGCGACCACCATACAAAACTGCTGGCAAACTTTTTTGCGCAAACCGGAGCCCTGATGCTTGGCAAAACCGCTGCACAGGTTGAAACCGAACTGAAAGCAGCCGGTAAAAGCCAGTCCGAAATTGATGAAATTCTTCCTTACATGGTTTTCGAAGGCAACAGGCCTACAAACTCGTTCCTGTTCAAAAAACTTACTCCACGTACCTTAGGCTCACTTATAGCCATGTACGAGCAGAAAATCTTTGTACAGGGTGTGATATGGAATGTTTACAGTTTCGACCAATGGGGCGTTCAGCTGGGCAAACAGCTGGCCAATATCATACTGCCCGAACTCCAAGGCGATGCCGAAGTTAACACGCTCGATGCCTCAACAAACGGTTTGATAAACGAGTACAAACGGATGAGATAATATTTTCAGCAGTTTTTATATGAAAGCCCCGGAAAATTTCCGGGGCTTTCTGTTTCAGCAAATACAGGGTTCCAAATATCAATCCGGTTATCTTGAAAGTACGGTGAATAACAAAAATTCACCTTTGAAGGAAACTGGACCTGGAGTAAAGTTACGGTGTAAGAACAGTATTCGTTTCCTTAGTATTTTACAGAAAATTATGGAAAACCAGGGTGGGACCCGTTAATCTTTCCCCGTTTTAAAACCAATCATTGCGCGCTCTTTTTGTTCTGACTACTGTTGTTTGGATTGCTCAAATTGATTCAGATATTCAAATATTACCATGATCTGGTTATCATGTTCGGTTAGTTTATTCTGTATGTTTTCGAGCTGGTGAACTACATCTTTGTTCAGTATCATCATTTCACGTATCCGAACATAAATACGCATAACTTGTATGTTTACTTTTATTGACCTGTCTGAGTTTAATACACTTGACAACATTAAAACCCCGTGTTCTGTAAATGCAAACGGTGGATATTTCGAGTGTTCGCCGCGTCTGGTCTGTCCAAACGATGCTTTCAACTGCTTTATTTCTTCTGTGGTTAATTCAAACATAAAATCTTCAGGAAAACGCTCTTTGTTACGCCTTACTTGTTCTTTAAGCCGTTTCGTTTCTACTCCGTAAAGCTCAGCCAAATCAACATCGAGCATCACTTTTTGGCCACGGATCAGGTATATCTTGCTCATTACCACTTCATCAGGGATTGCTATCGCATTGGTTTGAATATCCTTTTCCATATTCTAGATTAAAACGTAAAAATATTCAGGTTTCTTTAAGGTCGCAAATTGCGTCCTTAAAAGGGTTCTTTCAAGGGTTGAAGTTGTTCTCCCCTTCGCAGGCAATTTATATATAATTCAAAAATACACAATTATCTTTATGCGTTGCATTCGCAGGCATACGTCAACGAACACGCACGAGCCAGGCAGACAACCCTGAGACCTTCTACAAGTTGTGAGTTTAAATTGTATTTTTATTAAAATTTTCAAATAGGCTTCCTTATGAAATATTTTCTTGCAATTCTTACATTTTCGCTTCTTTCGGCTGGTATTATTAATGCCCAGGAAGCTTCGCAATGGCGTGGTAAAGACCGCAATGGAATTTATGATGAAAAAGGTTTGCTGCGCGTGTGGCCGGCAAATGGCCCTACCCTGCTTTGGCACTACGATAAACTGGGCGATGGACATGCCTCGGCAGCCGTGGTTGCACACGGTCGTATTTATACAGCAGGAACCAGCAATGGAAAAGGAAGTGTTTTCGCATTTTCGCTCGATGGCAAGCTGCTGTGGAGTACACCCTATGGCGACGAATGGACCGAAAGCTATCCAGGGTCACGGTCGACACCACTGGTAAATGATGGAAAAATTTACCTCATGAGCGCTTTCGGGAAACTGGTCTGCCTCGACGCCGAAAAAGGAAACCTGGTTTGGACGGTTGACATCATGAAAGATTATGATGGACGGAATATTGTTTGGGGTGTTACCGAAAACCTGCTGATTGATGGTAATAAGCTTTTCTGCACGGCTGGCGGAATTAAAAATAATGTAATCGCGTTGAATAAAAACACGGGTAAGCTGATATGGAGCAGCCCCGGCAATGGCGAAGTAAGCGCCTACTGCTCGCCTTTACTCATAACATTGCCGGCCCGAAAACTCCTGGTAACCCACACCGAAAAATCAATCCTTGGCCTGGATGCCGAAACCGGTAAAAAACTTTGGAGCCACGAGCAGGTTAACCAATATGCAGTGCATGCCAACACCCCGCTTTACAGCAATGGTATGCTTTACTGTGTTTCGGGCTACGGTTGTGGTGGCGTTATGCTCAAGTTGTCGGCTGATGGATCGAAAGCTGAAAAGTTGTGGAAAAACACGGATCTCGATAGCCGCATGGGAGGCATGGTACTGCTGAACGGAAAAATTTACGGCATGGGCGATAAAATCAAAGGCCTACACTGCCTCGACTGGAACACAGGAAAAGAGATTGCCTTCGACAAAATGAACAACAGGCTTGGAAGCATTATTGCATCCGATGGCATGCTTTACATTTACGATGAAAGCGGAGAAGTAGCCCTTGTTGAGCCCACAATTGCAGGTTTTAAAAAAATAAGCGGTTTTAAAGTTCCGTTTGGAAGTGCACCGCACTGGGCACACCCGGTTATTGAAAATGGCCGCCTATATATCAGGCATGGTAATTCGCTGATGGTATATGATTTGAAAAAGTAACCCATTTAAAAGCAACGCTAGTAACCAGCCTTCATTTCAGGCTGGTTATTTTTTTGTCTCACAGATCATTTTCATGATTTCAACGATTTTTTATAATCATTAATCAAATGGCTGAAAAACATATTGCTCAATAGTATATTTTTACTTTGTGAATTGTACCTGCCCTTTTGTTTATTGAAAAAAGCAAAACCGAAAATCTATCTCACCAATTTATACGCCATGATTCGCAATTTCTTATTGCTGGTTAGCATCACTATTTTGGTCACCGCAAGCCTCAAGGCTCAAACTATTGCACAATTCCGTGGTTTAAACCGCGATGGTGTTTATGCCGAAAAAAATCTGTTAACTACATGGCCGGCAGAAGGGCCAGCGCTTTTATGGAGTAACAATGAAGTTGGAAACGGCTATGGTCCTCCTGCTGTTACTTCCGACAGGGTGTATATAACCGGCGAAACTGACAAGATCGGAAGAGCACACGTCTGAACTCCAGTCACTTAGGCATCTCGTA
>CALCJE010000399.1 GCA_937965665.1 uncultured Bacteroidales bacterium | reverse complement strand
GGATTTGCAGGCTTGGTTCCCTGCAAAGTAAGAATATAGCTGAGCACCTGTTGAATCTGAACGGGGCTTAACTGGTCTTTGTACGACATCATCCCTTTTTCAATTACGCCAGTAGTTACAACCTGGTAAAGGTTTTTGATGGAGATGGTATTGGTAACCGTATCACCATGAATCCAGTACTGATCCGTAAAGTTAGGTCCAACCAGTCCTTCACCGTTCTGACCGTGACAAGCAGAGCATATTTTCTTAAATGTAGCCTGTCCTGCAGCAAGGTCTTCTGCACCTGTCATGGGCACCATACTGGCCAGGTCAACTGCGGGTTCGGGGTTAGCCTTTTTAATTTCCTTAACCACCGACATTTCTTTGGCATATTCATCCTCCTGCAGCGGCCACCATTTGGTAACGTGGTACCCGAGCAGGTACACAACAGCAAAAGCAATGGTTAAAATAAAAAGATATACCCACCAGCGAGGCAGTTTGTTGTCGAGTTCCCTGATGCCGTCGTATTCATGACCACCCATGTAACGATCTTTGGTGAGCTCATCTATTTCAGGCTCTCCATGAAATTTATTTTCATCTGTATTGCTCATTTTAATCTTTTTAAAAGGTTAAACTTACACCCCGGGTGCCTGGTATTTTTCATCGTTTTCAAAGGGTATTGCACCACATTCCTGTTCCTGGCTTTTTTTCATAGTCAAGGTGTGGATGGTAATAACTGTGAAAAACAGGATAAATAAGGCAAGTGCTATGATGGGGAACCAGTAAATTCCCTCAATGCTGTCGAATAAACGCGAAGCTATTCCCATGATGCGTGTTGTATTTTTAGTTATTAGCTGTTTTGCTGTCGCCAACATCGGTACCCAAACGCTGTATGTAAGCGATCAGGGCAATTACCTGTTTGCTGGCTGCCACATTAATACCCTGCGACTGAAGGCCGGCTGCAATTTTTTCAGCCTGCGATTTCACGTCATCAATAGCTTTCTGGTCATATCCTTCGGGATATGGAACTCCCAGGTATTGCATCACCCTGATTTTTGCAGGAGTTGATGCAATATCGATTTCATTTTCGGCAAGCCACGGGTATTTGGGCATAATCGACTGGGCATTTATCTTTCGGGGATCCATCAGGTGGGTGTAATGCCACGAATCGGATTTGTAAAGCGGTCCGCTCTTAACGCCTTCGCGGAACAGATCCGGCCCAATACGTTTCGAACCCCATTGGAACGGATGATCGTACACATATTCGCCTGCTTTTGAATATTCGCCATAACGTTCGGTTTCCGACCTGAAAGGCCTGATCATCTGCGAATGGCAAACATAGCATCCTTCTTTAATATAAATATCTCTGCCGTGCAGTTCGAGCGGCGTATATGGTTTAACTGTTGCAATTGTTGGTATATTCGATTTAATAAGGTAAGTAGGAATAATTTCAACAAGCCCGCCAATGAGTATAGCCACAATGGAAAGGATCATAAACTGAACCGGGCGACGCTCGAGAAAGCGGTGGAAGCTTTCGCCTGAAACACGTGCGCCTTCTTTAACCAGCGCCGGTGCTTCGGCTTCTTCCATAGCTACAAACGAACCAGCTTTCACAGTTTTATAGATATTGTAAACCAGTAAGAGTGCACCGCTGAAATAAAGGATTCCACCGAATAACCGCATATAATACATCGGCATGATCTGGGTCACTATTTCGAGGAAGTTAGGATAAACCAGGTCGCCGGCAGCATTAAATTGTTTCCACATCGAAGCTTCGGTCCAGCCAGCCCAGTACATGGGTACTGACCAGAACAATATAGCGAGCGTTCCCAGCCAGAAATGCAGGTTCGCCAGTTTGGCCGAGTACAGTTTTGTATTGAACATCCTCGGGAATAACCAGTAAATCATACCAAAGGTGAGGAAACCATTCCATCCCAAAGCCCCGATATGAACATGCGCAACGGTCCAGTTGGTAAAGTGGCTGATGGCATTGATATTTTTGAGCGAGAGCATAGGGCCTTCGAAAGTCGACATTCCATAGGCAGTAATAGCCACAACAAAGAACTTGAGTACCGGTTCTTCGCGTACACGGTCCCAGGCACCACGCAGGGTAAGGAGTCCGTTGATCATACCTCCCCACGAAGGAGCAATAAGCATGATAGAGAAAACAGTACCTAGCGATTGTGCCCAGTTTGGTAAAGCCTGGTAAAGCAAATGGTGAGGTCCGGCCCAGATATAAAGGAATATGAGAGCCCAGAAATGCAGAATACTCAGTTTATACGAATAAATAGGGCGATTGGCTGCCTTAGGCATGAAATAATACATCAGCCCCAGGTAAGGAGTAGTTAAGAAAAAGGCCACTGCATTATGACCGTACCACCATTGTACGAGGGCATCCTGAACACCGGCAAACACCGGGTAGCTTTTAAAGATTGCCCAAGGAATTTCGATGGAATTAACGATATGAAGTACTGCTACAGTAACAAAAGTGGCAATGTAAAACCAAATAGCGACATAAATATGTTTCACCCTGCGTTTGAGGATGGTCCACATCATGTTCCAGCCAAAAATAACCCATATAACTGCTATCAGGATGTCGATAGGCCATTCGAGTTCGGCATATTCCTTACCGGTGGTGTAACCGGCCAGTAAGCTAACTGCAGCCATTACTATTATTAACTGCCAGCCCCAGAAATGAACTTTTGTCATCCATTTGCTTGCCATGCCTGTTTTTAGCAAGCGTTGAAGTGAATAGTAATAACCGGTAAAAATCCCGTTGCCCACAAAGGCAAAGATTACCGCGTTTGTGTGCACCGGGCGTACGCGCCCGAAGGAAGTGAATGCCAGGCCTAAATTGGCATCAGGGAGCACCATTTGCAAGGCAATCAGCACTCCAACCAACATGCCTACTACGCCCCAGAAAAGGGTAGCGTAAGCAAACATCTTCACAATTTTGTTGTCGTAGTAAAACTTCTGTAATTCCATACGCTTTTGGTTTAACTAAACATTGTTTGTATTAATATTTGGTTGTTTGGGTTTATCATCCGGCTGCGATACAGGATGATTATCATTATCGTATAATATTCGTATTGAGGGCGATACATCATCGTCGTACTGACCCGAAGTAGCAGCCCAAAGAAATGCCACCAGGAAACCTGCAGCTACTATTATGCTGAAACCAATCAGAACGACTATAACACTCATTTAAGTAATTAAATATTGAATTAGTCAAAGATATTGATTCAGATAGTACAAAACTTACCAGGCATGTAATTTATAAACGTTCTAAATATTGTTATATAACACTCATATTCTAATAATTAACTACCCATTAAAAATTCAGATTACAAAAATACTGACTCAAACTTACCAAAAATCAGGTAAATAAATACTGAATTAAATTCAGTATCAATTGTATTAAATTAAAATTTCCTCGCTTTTGAAAGAACAGATACCGAAATACTGGCAAATGTTACCACCGAAATTGAACTGAGTGGCATCAGTATGGCTGCCACCACAGGCGAAAGCAGGCCTTGTATGGCAAATGAGAGTCCGACAATATTATAAAGGAATGATATAAAATAACTGGCATAAACTATCCAAAGGGCTGTTCTGGAGAAATGCAGGTAGTCCTGTAGCCTACCGAAACCCGACGACTGAAGAATCGCATCGCAGGCAGGAGAAAAATGGTAAATATCATCAGCAATTGTAATCCCGACATCCGCTTTCAGAAGTGCACCGGCATCGTTAAGCCCGTCGCCAATCATAATTACATTTCGGCCTCGCTCTTTCAACTGGTTTATATAATCAAGCTTATCAACAGGGCTCTGGTTAAAATGCAATTGAGTTCCCGCGGTAAAATAGGTTCTCAGGTTTTGTTCTTCCGAATTGTTATCACCTGTAAGCAGGTGCATCTGCATAGGCTCCAGCCCCGACAATACTTCATAAAGCCCGGCACGATACTGATTTTGCATCAGGAACGATCCCTTCAGTTTATGATCAATGGATACATACACTGACGAAACCACTGATTCAGCAGGTGTATCGGCACCAGCTACAAACTTGCGCGATCCCAGTAGCACCAGGTGGCCCTCTACCCTTCCGGCAATACCAGCCCCGGTAATTTCCCGGTAATCGTCAACCGGCAAAATCACGGACACTGGCAAAGATTCTGTAACCATCACCGAAAGCGGATGCGTTGAATTCCGTGCCAGCGAACGGATCCACTGTTTTTCGGAGAGTGAAAGTTCTTCTCCCTGCCACTGAACATCCATGGTTCGCGAATGTGTAAGTGTTCCGGTTTTATCAAAAACAACGGTATCAGCCTGGGTTAGCTTTTCGATAACATCAGTATTTTTAATATAAAAACCATTGCGACCAAATACCCGCATCACATTGCCAAATGTAAACGGAATGGTCAGGGCTAACGCGCACGGACAAGCGACAATGAGAATGGTAGCAAATACGTATACTGCCTTGCCCACATCAAAAAACGACCAGTACACGCCCGAACATAATGCTATGGCCAGTATGGCCAGTGTAAAATAGTAACTGACTTTCGATATTACAGTCTGCATCTGCTGCTTACCGGTTTCAGCCAGGTTATCCTCATTCCAGAGTTGCGTTAGGTAGCTTTGGGCTACTTCCTTTTCGACCCTGAGTTTAACGGCAGCCCCCGACTGTTTGCCCCCGGCAAATACAAAATCGCCGCTTTTTTTTACAACGGGTATTGATTCGCCTGTTACGAAACTGTAGTCAATATTTCCTTCTCCTTCCAGCAATAAAGAATCAACCGGTATCAGTTCGCCGTTTCGCACCAGTATATGGTCGCCGGGTTTCAGTTCCGCCAGTTGAACAAACTCTTCTTTCCCATCGAGTAACCTGGTAACCGCAATGGGAAAATAGGATCTGTAATCGCGATCGAATGACAAGGATTGGTAGGTGCGGTTCTGGTACCACCGGCCAATGAGCATAAAAAACAGCAAACCCGCCAGCGAATCCATGTAACCGGTGCCTGAACCACTGAAAATTTCGTAGGTGCTTTCGAGAAATAAAGACATAATTCCGATTGAAAGCGGAAGATCAATATTTATCACTTTCTTTTTCAGGCTTTTGATGGCCGACATAAAAAAATCGCTGCTGCAAAAAGTGATAACAGGCAGCGACAACAGGAATGAAACAAACCCGAATGTTCCGGCCATGAAAGTGTCAATAGCTTCGCCACCAGGCAAATAATCAGGAAAACTAAGCAACATGATATTGCCGAATGAGAAACCGGCAACCCCTATTTTCATAATCATCCGGCGGTTAGCCTTCTGGTGATCATCCTTGGCACGCTTGTTATAGTTTATGTCCGGAATATAATGGATGCTATGCAGCAGTTCAACCACCTGGCGCAGTGATATACAGCTTTCGCGAAATGTGATGCTTACTTCTTTTCGAACAAAATTAACATGCGAATGCATAATGCCTGCATGCAGCGAGGCCAAGTTTTCGAGCAGCCAGATGCACGAACTGCAATGTATAGCCGGAATAAACAGGTTTACCCGGGCTACCCCGCCATCCGAAAAATCGAGAAGTTTCTGTTTTATATCATCCGCATCGAGATAGGCATATTTACTCCCGGTTTCGCTTTCCGTCTCAAGCCTGATGCCAGGCGTTGGCATCATTTCGTAATAGCGGTCGAGTTTTTTTTCCGCCAGAATCTGGTAAACCAGGCTGCATCCATTGCAACAGAATAATTTATCATCCCATATCACCGGGTTCTTCCCACAATCCTGCCCGCAATGTATACAATCAGCCATTTTTCGAATTTTGCTCTGCCGCAAAAATATAAAAAATTAAATCTGTATATGTCTTCAAATATTTTCATGCATCCTAATTCAAACCAGAACTAATGATGATCAGGGTTTTCACCTTTGAGGGCTCTTTCTATATTTTTGTCGGGAATAAGCCAGATTACAGAAATAACACTGAAAATAACTGCCGAAATCACCGGATGCACAAAGGCCAGTGGAATAGAAATAAAATAGCCTATGGTGGATGTAATGCCTTTGCGGTTCAGTATAACAAAAGCCTCCCTCAGCGCCTGAAGGTCGTGTGAGTTACGTTCAACCACCTTTAACAGCACGTAAAATGCCAGGCCGCTGACCAGCAATATTGCGCCGTACACAGCAACGGTATTTTTAGCGAAATGGTTTTCACCCATCCAACCGGTTGCAAAAGGGATAAGCGAAAGCCAGAACAGCAAGTTCAGATTTGCCAGCATGATACCCGAAGTTACCTGTTTAACCGAATGCAACAGGTGATGATGATTGCCCCAGTAAATGCCGATGTAAATAAAACTGAATAAATAACTGATAAACGCGGGAACCAGGTGCTTCAGTTCCGACCATTCACTGCTTTGGGGGATATTAATTTCCAAAACCATGATGGTGATTATTATGGCCAGTACCCCATCCGAAAATGCTTCAAGCCTGCTCTTGTTCATAGATTTTCAATTTTGATTAGTTAACATCTTAATCCATAACTTGTTCTGAAAGCAAAAAAAAAAGCTTCCCGAAGGAAGCTCTTTTAAAAGATATAAGATGAATTATTCCTCAAGGGCAAGCTGGTCGTTACCAAAACTGATTCCAAGGCCGCGAGCGGTTTTCATCAGTGCTGTATCAAGGGTTACCAGGTTTGGTTTCTGAATGGCATCTTTTAAGGTCACGCTGGTGATGTACGGATGCTGGTACGATACCATGCGCCCGAACTCGCCTTTAACAACCATATCAAAAGCTTTAACCCCAAATTGCGAAGCAAGAACGCGGTCGTAGGCAATTGGCACACCACCACGCTGCAGGTGACCCAGAACAGTAACGCGGATATCGTGTTCGCAACCCAGTTGTTTCAGGTCGTCTTCAAGTTTAAAACCAACACCACCCAGACGTACATGCTCATAACCTACTTCCTTGCTCTTGGTTCCTATAACTTCGCCGTCTTTAGGTTTGGCACCCTCAGCAACAACAATTATGGCGAATCCACGTCCTTTATGGAAACGTGAATTTATTTTTGAAAGAACCTCGTTTGTATCGTAAGGAATTTCGGGCAGAAGGCATATTTCAGCGCCACCGGCTACGGCAGCATTCAGTGCTATCCAACCTGCATCACGGCCCATAACTTCGAGAATGAATACGCGGTTGTGGCTGGCAGCAGTGGTTACCAGTTTATCTACAGCTTCGGTAGCAATTTCAATTGCAGTCTGAAAACCGAAAGTTGAGTCGGTAGCCGAAAGGTCATTATCAATTGTCTTAGGAACGCCAATAATATTGAGACCTTTTTCAAATAATTTCTGAGAAATGCGCTGTGATCCGTCGCCGCCGATGCTGATAACAGCATCGATGCCCAGGTACGAAATTTTGCGAATCATTTCATCCGAACGGTCCACATATTCCCATTCCCCTTTTTTGTTTTTTACCGGCCATGCAAAGGGGCCTCCCTTGTTGGTGGTTTGAATGATAGTTCCACCCTGGTAATGTATACCGGCTACTTTTTCGGCATCAAGTACCATAAGTTCGGTAGGCTCGTTCAGGATTCCGTCAAAAGCTTTCACGCAACCCAAGATTTCCCAATCACTTTCCTGCGAAGCACGTTT
>CALCJE010000398.1 GCA_937965665.1 uncultured Bacteroidales bacterium | reverse complement strand
TGTGAGAGGTTCTCCCCACTGGCTAACCACCGGTGGGGCAGCCTACTCGATTATGGTGCGTTTTATTTCTTTTTCTTGGTTTTACTGTTCATTCTTATTACTGTCCAAGAATTCCCATACCTATAACTTTTATTAGTTGGTAGTGAATTAATAAAACTGTCAAATGTTTGTTTTTGCATTAGAAGGTTTTCAATTTTAGATACAAAATTTGCTAGAGTCACAGCTTCAGGTATTGATGGAAATGCTTGTGGCGTCCAATAGCTCTTGAACGAATAAGATTTTGTAGTTGCAAATTCGATTAAATATATTGTGCCATCAAAACCATTTCCCCAGTCTTTTATTGAATCTTGTACTGGCAAATTCTGCAATCCGTAATCTTCAATTAGCTGATTTATTAACTGCGCCGTATCTTCTCTGATTGTTTCTTTAATTGATAGAAATTTTATCTTTTCAGGATCTTCTTCAGAGCTACAGGTGAAGAAAGTTTGTCGCCCCAAGAATTTTTTACCATCTTCTGTCCAGATATCGACAATAGAGTTTAAAGAAGAAATTCTGAATGCAAATTGATACTGTGATTTTGATAAATCGTCAAGTGCGAATTTGTTAGTAATTTTTTTTTGATAATCATACCAATAGGTAGTGTCTCCAGACCATACTTTTTGCTGACTGAATGAATCCAGCGTAAAAATTAAAAATATGCTTAAAAGAATTGTTCTCATTTTCTGATTTCAAAATGCACCATAACTAGTTTATATCAACAATAATATCCCACTTTTCCATAGTTTTATATTCGCTGGCAATATTTCCGGCAAGGCTACAGGGTTATTCAGTTGCATCTTCAAACCTACATAAAAAAAATCTGTTTCACAAACAACAGGTCAAAATTTCTTTTAGGTACCCGCCGGCCTGTTTATTAAGTGGTTTAATTCCCTGTATCAGACTGTATTTCCTATAGCATAAGTTTAATCGCCCGGCAAATCGCCATCCTGCAAGTGGAGCGCTAATCCCAAAAGTAAAAAAAAAGACCTGCCGCGTAATGACGGCAGGTTTTTTTATGATAGTGTTGCTGGTTTGTCCTTGTATTCATTTTTGATCAGTACCAGCAAAAACCTTTGTTATTCTATTCTATGGATGTTTTTTAGGATTAAAATAGTATTCCAACCCGATTAAGAAATTAAACTGCTTTATAAGATCATATCTAAATTCGGATAAAATATTGAAGTTATCCGTCAATTTTAGTTTCGCACCAGTTGCTGCAAATGCATTAAGCGTAAATTTTGTCGTTTTATCTATTTCTTCTGAGTCGGTCCTTGTAATGGTCCTGTAATAAATGGTAGGTGATAACCCGATATTAAAAAAGGGGGTGAAAATGGAATTTGTGATTTCGAAATTTACCGATAAAGGCAATTCAAATATTTCGGCAGTGAGTGTTTCGTAATGATCGCGGTAATTAAAAATACTATCTTTTTGTCCATCGTGAATAGAATACCAACCTGTCCAGGATTCAGGGAAGAACTCTGTGCGTTTATAATAATTTGCTCTTATCCCATACCTGAGGGAATTATTAGGAGATTGATCGATAAAATAATGTGACTTTAAAAACTCTATCATTAAATCTGTTTTGTCTTCAATTACAAAACCTTTTACCGAAAAGCCTAAATAATTGAACCTGGATTTGTGGTAAATTTCATTGCTTGTTTCGGGGTATTTTGAATTAAGTTCCGAAATAAAACCCTGTATCTTTTTAGTATCCTGCTTATTCCCCTCAGCCTTTGGCCATAACTCAGGATGATCTTTTGCAATTGCTGCCAGTTTTTGATACTGGTTTAGATAGAGTCCATTTGGATTAAGTGTTGAATCTTTTTTATCCAATACAGTGGTATCCGTTTTCGAACACACATAGTAGCGCGAATTACTGCCCTGGCTGTATTCATATAAAGAAAAATATCCCTTATTTAAAAGTTTTGGATAAATAGTTGAATGGTTAAACTCCATTTTTACAAATTTCCGTTTAATATCATCTTCCACGAAAAGGATATCCGGGTCCGAAATATATTTCTGAAATACCAGGGGAGCTTTGGTTTCGATATTTTTATCGGAAATAGCTTTTGCCTTAATTATCCATAAACTATCATTTGTTTTGATTTTATAGGACAGGTAAATCTTTTGAGCTACTGTGAACTGGATGCAAATGATAATGAATGTGAGCAGAATAAGCTTTTTCATTTAAAGTATAAAATTTAGTTTTCTAAGTTGAGAAGTTGTCATTATATATGTGGTTTCAGGTTTCAGTATTGTCTTTTATCAAGCTTAAACAAGACATATTTATATAAATGATAAACATTAAAATAAAGCATAATTTGACTGGTTATAAAAACTTCCCCGTTTCAAAATTCCTCCAAATATAAATTATTTTTAAATATTTAAATAACCTGTTTATCAAACGGTAAAATTACCCCGGCCAGGGTTGCAGGAATAAAATAAAAGGATTGCTTACAATGATTGCTGCTGCGGCGATGCCGCCGGGCTTTAAACAACCAACAGGGGAGAAGTAGTTTCGCGTGCTAACCTATGCGAAATATAAAACGAACCAACCATATCTGAAATGCTGCTACTGAGATTTGTGTAAAAACAGCATCAATTCATCCTAAATCCCTGCCTGCTGACGCAGTCAGACAGGCGCAATCCTCAATTCGCCTTCCCACATCCGCCATTCCACATCCCACATCCCACATCCCACATCCGCCATCCCTAAACAATCTCTGAATACAACCGCATAAACTGTACGCGCTCGAATTCAGCCGGGTTTTTGATGCTGTGCTGGTTCATCCTGCCCCTGAACTCTTCAATGGTTTTATAGCCTTTTTTATCCATCCAGAGCTCGATGCCCGAAAGAATTTCGGCAATTACCGGGTAGTGATGCTTATAAAGCGCCGATACCACCTCGAAAGCCGTGGCGCCGGCCAGCAGGAGCTTGATCGCTGTTTCGGCCGAATGTATACCGGTGGTGGCTACCAGCGGGCACTCCACCCTGCCTGAGAGCAATGCCATCCACCGCAGCACATGCGAATATTCAGCCGGGTCGCTCAGCATATATCTGGCGTGGGTTTCGAGTTTATCAATATCAATATCGGGGTGAAACGGCCGGTTGAAAAGCACCAGACCGCCAATGCCTGTTTTCGAAAGTTCGATGGCAGTGGTGGCCAGCCCCGAGAAATAATACCCCATTTTGAGCGAAACCGGTATGCTTACCTGTTTCAATACTGCTTCTATAATATCGAAATATACTTTTTCGTTTTCGGTCGAGGTTTTCGTGGTGTTCGAAGGAAGCACATACACATTCAGCTCTAGCGCATCGGCTCCGGCTTCTTCAATGCGGCGTGCAAAATAATGCCAGTCGTAGGCCGTGGTACAGTTGATGCTTGCAATTACAGGTATATCAACCGCCTTTTTGGCTTCTGCAACAAACGACAGGTATTTGCGTAAAGTAAGGTCCTTGGCATGGTCGGCCAGGTACATATATGCTTCTTCGTAATCATATTCCCTTTCACTCAGAACCGACTGGTAGCCCTTATGAAACGAATTACCATTTTCTTTGGCTGAATCATTGATATAGTCCTCAGTTTCGTGCAGGATCTGTTCTTCGAAAATAGATTTCAGCACCACGGCACCGGCCCCGTTTTCGGCAGCGTGTTTTACACCGGCAACAGTTCCCGTCATTCCTGAACTCCCTACGATTAAAGGATTTTTGAGTTTTAGTCCAAGGTAATTTGTCGAAAGATCAGCCATATTATTGGTTTTTTAAATGGGTTCGTATGTAAGAACAAAGATAAAATACTCTTTGAAAGTTTGAGTACGAAAACAAAAGATTATTTGTTGTATCAGGGCCTGATTAAAACTTTTTTGGAACTGGCCTAATTAAAACAGAATCAATGGCCTTGCACCATGGTTGATCTTTATATTGCAGTAGCATGGCAGTTTGCAGGCTTTTGCTCAACTATTGAAATTGCGATTTCACTGAATCATTTACTGCAACTGCGAATAGGCAGCTCAACCTGCAACTAAAACCCTCCGTTTTTTTGCGTTGCTTTGAACAAATTTAATAGATATATTTGTTGATGGAATATAAGTTTTAAACCGTGCAACTATGAAATTTCATCCGATTGAACACAGAACCGGGCTCACACGCGATGAATTTATTGCAGATTACCTGGTTGCCCGCAAACCGGTTGTTTTTACTGACCTGGCCAGCGACTGGCCTGCCACAAAAAAATGGACCTTCGATTGGCTGCGGACCAATCATGGAAATATTGAAGTGCCGCTTTACGATAACAGTATTCATACAACTGAATCCTATTTTCAGGTTGCAAAAACCATGAAGTTTGGCGATTATCTTACGCTGATCGAGAACGGGCCTACGGATTTACGCATATTCCTGTTCGATATTTTCAGGAAAGTACCTTCTTTGGCTGAGGATATCAGGTTCCCCGAAATTATGGATGGTTTTGTGAAGGGATACAAATTTGTTTTTTTCGGTGGACAAGGCGCTGAGGTCAACCTGCACTACGATATGGACTGTTCGCATGTATTCCTAACCCAATTCCAGACCCGCAAAAAAGTAGTACTCTTTCCGCCTTCTGAAAGTAAATTTTTATACCAGCATCCTTTCACCGTCATGAGCCATGTGCATCCGCTAAAGCCTGATTTTGGGAAATATCCGGCAGCCAGGCATGCCGAAGGTTTTGAAACAGTG
>CALCJE010000397.1 GCA_937965665.1 uncultured Bacteroidales bacterium | reverse complement strand
AAAAGGGGTTAAACTGGATAACGAACTTACCACAGCGGACCTTAAAGTACTTGTTGACCGCTTCAAAAAAGCCGTTAAAAAATCGACAGGTAAAGATTTCCCATCCGATCCATGGGAACAGCTCTGGGGTGCTATCTGCTCAGTATTCGACAGTTGGATGAACGACCGCGCTATTCTTTATCGTAAGCTGAATAACATTCCTGAAGAATGGGGAACAGCTGTTAACGTACAGGCTATGGTATTCGGTAACATGGGCGAAACTTCGGCTACCGGGGTTTGCTTTAGCCGCGATGCAGGTACTGGCGAAAACCTTTTCAATGGCGAATACCTGATCAATGCCCAGGGAGAAGACGTGGTTGCCGGTATCCGTACACCACAGGAAATCACCATCGAAGGCTCAAAACGTTGGGCCAAACTTACAGGTGTAAGCGAAAAAGACCGCAAGGCTAACTTTCCATCACTGGAAGAAACCATGCCAAAACTTTACAAAGAACTGTTTGATATCCAGAAAAAACTGGAAAAACACTATAAAGACATGCAGGATATGGAGTTCACCATCCAGGAAGGTAAACTCTGGATGCTCCAGACCCGCAGTGGAAAACGTACAGGCGCAGCTATGGTAAAAATTGCTGTTGATATGTACAAAGAAAAACTGATCGACGAAAAAACAGCCATCCTTCGCGTTGAGCCAAACAAACTCGATGAGTTACTTCACCCTGTATTCGATACCGCAGCGCTGAAAAAAGTAAAATCACTGGCACAGGGATTACCTGCATCGCCAGGCGCTGCTACAGGCCAGATCGTTTTCTTTGCTGACGATGCTGAAGCATGGGCTGCAAAAGGACACAAAGTGATCCTGGTTCGTATCGAAACCTCACCCGAAGACCTTAAAGGTATGAACGTTGCCGAAGGTATTCTTACCGCCCGTGGTGGTATGACCTCGCACGCTGCAGTTGTTGCCCGCGGTATGGGTAAATGCTGTGTATCAGGCGCCGGTTCATTAAAAATTGACTATAAAGCCCGTACACTGGTTATTGGCAGCACAACCTTTAAAGAAGGTGACTGGTTGTCAATCAACGGTTCGAATGGTGAAGTTTACGAAGGCAAACTTGCTACTATGGAAGCTGCTCTCAGCGGCGATTTTGGCAAGCTGATGGAAATGGCCGACAAACACTCACGCATGCTTGTTCGCACCAATGCTGACACTCCACATGATGCACAGGTTGCACGTAACTTTGGCGCTAAAGGTATTGGTCTTTGCCGTACTGAGCATATGTTCTTCGAAGGCGTTAAGATCAAAGCCATGCGCGAAATGATTCTTGCTGAAGATGAAAAAGGACGCCGTGCAGCGCTTGCAAAACTGTTACCGATGCAGCGCGAAGACTTCGAAGGTATTTTCGAAGCCATGAACGGACTTCCTGTTACTGTTCGTTTGCTCGATCCTCCTTTGCACGAATTCGTTCCACACGAAGAAGCCAACCAGAAAGAAATGGCCCAGGAAATGGGAATTTCACCTGAGGCTGTTAAGGCAAAAGTTGAATCGCTGCACGAATTCAACCCAATGCTGGGTCACCGCGGATGCCGCTTAGGAAACACCTATCCTGAAATTTCGGAAATGCAGGCTCGCGCTATTATCGAAGCCGCAATGAACCTGAAGAAAAAAGGCATCAAGACTCACCCTGAAATCATGATCCCGCTCACCGGAACCCTGGCTGAAATGAAACTGCAGGAACAAATCGTACGCGATACCGTTGAAGCCGTTTTTGCTGAACGTAAAGACCGTATGGAATATATGGTTGGCACCATGATTGAAGTTCCGCGTGCTGCCCTGGTTGCTGATAAAATTGCTGAATCCGCTGAATTCTTCTCATTTGGTACCAACGACCTTACCCAGATGACTTTCGGTTATTCACGCGACGATGCCGGCAAGTTCCTCCCGATTTACCTGCAGAAGAACATCCTGAAATACGATCCATTCCAGGTTCTTGACCAGGAAGGTGTTGGTCAGCTTGTACATATGGCAACACAGAAAGGCCGTTCAACCCGTCCGAACCTCAAAGTAGGTATCTGCGGCGAGCATGGTGGCGAACCTTCATACGTTGAATTCTGCCACACTGTTGGTATGAATTACGTTAGCTGTTCACCATTCCGCGTTCCGATTGCACGTTTGGCTGCTGCTCAGGCTGCAATTAAAGATTCGTTGGCTGCTCCTGCAAAAGCTAAGAAAGACGACAAGAAAAAAGCAGACAAGAAAAAATAATACTGCTTAATTCATATTACATGCAGAAGAGGCTTCCGCGAGGAGGCCTCTTTTGTTTTATACCAGCAAACCAATGGTGAAATTGCTTTCAATAATCACCGGGTTGCTGAATTTATAACC
Source organism: uncultured Bacteroidales bacterium (assembly GCA_937965665.1). GTDB lineage: Bacteria > Bacteroidota > Bacteroidia > Bacteroidales > UBA4417 > UBA4417. Next base: position 2,718 of record CALCJE010000397.1, on the reverse strand, counting down.
TGTTTAGTTCGTACATAACAAACAATAGGCCACGTTCTGAAAATGTAATCTTATTTCAAAGCGTACTTTGCCGTAATTTTGCAGCATGCATTATACCCATCAGCAACTGTTCGAGCTACTCGAGGAAAAGGCCTCATTCTACAATCACCCGTGGTTTATCGAAACCGATCCCATCAGCATTCCGCATCTTTTCACAAAGAAAGAAGATATAGAAATTGCAGGATTCCTGGCTGCTACCCTGGCCTGGGGACAAAGGGTAACCATAATAAACAAAGGCCGCGAACTGATGAACCGCATGGATAATTCGCCATACCAATTTATCAGCAATGCATCCGCCAAAGAAATCGCTGTTTTTTCCAATTTTGTACACCGAACTTTCCAGGGCGAAGACTGCATGAGTTTTCTGCATTCTCTTCAGTTTATTTACCTTGAACATGGTGGGCTCGAAAAAGCATTTCTTTCTGGTTACCAAACCAGCCATAACATACAGGAATCAATCAGGGGTTTCAGAGATTTGTTTTTCAGTTACCCGCACCTGGTGCGCACCCGCAAACACCTGCCCGATCCGGCTTCGGGTTCGGCAGCCAAGCGCATCAACATGTTCCTGCGCTGGATGGTTCGCTGCGACAACAACAAGGTAGATTTCGGAATCTGGAAAAATTTTAACACCTCCGACCTGATGTGCCCGCTCGACCTGCATTCGGGGAAAGTTGCCCGGGCGCTTGGACTGTTGCAACGCAAAAACGACGACTGGCGTGCTGTAGAAGAACTAACGCTGAACCTGCGCTCCTTCGACCCGGTTGATCCTGTAAAATATGATTTCGCTCTTTTCGGAAGCGGGGTAAATGAAAATAAACGTTCCTAAATTATTACAATCCTCATGGAAATACAAAACCTACTGAAGCTTATAGATGAAAATACAGCTGTTTTAGTCTATTTTTATAATGATAACTGTGCACCATGCACCATACTCAGGCCCAAGGTAAAAGAACTTGTCGAGACTGAGTTCCCGAAAATGGACTTCATCCTGGTACATGCTGAAAAGGCACCCGAAACCTCGGCACATTTTGGCATTTTTGCAGCTCCTACCCTCCTTGTATTTTTTGAAGGAAAAGAATATATAAAGGAAAGCAAAAATATATCCATCAGTGAGTTACGAACAAAAATTGAAAGGTATTACAACATGGTTTTTTAGCAGAATATATTCTTCATAATTTCTGTTTCGGAAATATATTAAATTATCTTAAAACCTGCGGCTTGCTTAAAGGCGAATGAACATAACCCACCTGGGTTTGTTTCCTGTTTAATGATATTTAAAATAATTTAAACGAAAATAAAACACAGAGAATATGAAAACCCTTCTGATTGCTTTATCCTTCCTGATAGCCGGCACCATGACCATGGCGCAGAAAGTAAATTTTCACAGCTTTAAAACCAAAACCATTGATGGCAAAACGTTTGACCTGGCCAGCCTGAAAGGGAAAAAAGTACTGGTTGTGAATACAGCCTCCAAATGTGGACTTACGCCTCAATATAAAGATTTGCAGGACTTGTACCTGAAATACGGTGGCGACAAATTTGTAATTATCGGGTTTCCTGCCAATAATTTTATGAGCCAGGAGCCCGGCACGAATTCAGAAATTAAACAGTTCTGCACCGAAAAATACGAAGTCACCTTCCCGATGATGGAAAAAATTTCGGTGAAAGGCGATGATATTGATCCGATTTATAAATGGCTCACAAACAAGTCGCAAAACGGAAAGATGGATGCCGAGGTAAGCTGGAATTTTCAAAAGTTCATGATTGATGAACAAGGCAACCTGGTTGACATGGTTCCACCCAGGACAAAGCCCAATGATGAAAAAATCATAAAGTGGATTACCGGTAAATAACAGATAAAATTTCAATACTTAACTCAAATCAGAACCGGATCAGCATGGGCTGTTTCCGGTTTTCTTTTATCCGCATTGCAAACCTATTTTTGGCTGAAACCCTAACCTGGCCATACCTGTAACCCTATAATATTGAAAATTCATTTCGGTGCCTCAGCATAACCTGCATCACGATTTAATGTGGCAAAAACACTAGCCCTGGCTAACTTTAAACCAATCTGAGCACAGTAACTTTGTTATCTGGCAACCCATAAACAGGCTAAGAGTGATCCAAACCATCAAAATAATAATTCCGTATCGAAAATATTGCATATTTTTATAGTTCCGTTTTAATCCAGTTATAATTCTATGAACGAATTCAGCAAAACAACTACTGCAAAGCAACTTATGCGTGCTTTTGCCATCGAAACACAGATGATTCAGAAATATCTCTGGTTTGCCAAAGTTGCTACCAAAGAAGGATACCAGCAGATAGCGGCTATTTTTACTGAAACAGCCGAACAGAAAAAATCACACACCAAAACGCTTTTCCGGTTTCTCGAAGGCTGCGAACTTGAAGTTAGCACAACGTTTAAAGCAGAACCCATTGGCACTACGGCTGAAAACCTGAAAGCAGCGTATATGGCTGAAAACGAACAGCATGAAATACTTTTTGCAGAATATGAGCAAACAGCCTGGAGTGAGGAATTCAAGCAAATTGCTACCAAGCTGAAACTTTTCAGGCAGATCAAGAAATTCTACGCCCAACGCTTCGAAACACTGGCGGCCAATATTGAGAACGGAACCGTGTTTAAAAAGGACAAAAAAGTAAAATGGATTTGCCGTA
>CALCJE010000396.1 GCA_937965665.1 uncultured Bacteroidales bacterium | reverse complement strand
ATCAATAGGGCCGCATACTTTACGGCATTCATTTGCCACACACCTGGTTGAGGGTGGAGCAGATTTAAGAGCTGTACAGGAAATGCTGGGCCACGCAAGTATCACAACTACAGAAATATACACACACCTCGACCGCAGCTTCCTGCGTGAGAATATTCTGGCGCATCATCCTTTGTATAGAAAGGATAAAGGTTAAAGGTCAAATTTTCAGCATTAAGGTGTCTTTTACAAGCCTTTCACAAAAAAAAACCTCCCATCAGATAACGGGAGGTTTTAAGTTTTTAAAAAAAGTATTGTTTTACAATTACGACTGAACTGTTCCTCCGCAATATCTGCGTCCGATCAGCGCGAACTCCAGCTTACCAGGGTTAATTCCTCGTCAGAGAAATAGAAGTCGATCTGTGCATCTTCAAAAGTTACACGGTGTTCGCCCCAGGTTTCGTCTTCCTCATCTATTTCAGAATAAGAATTTTCCTTCATCAGCGTGATAATCTGTTCGCGGGTTACATTAAAAATGAGTGAATTAAACAGTATGGTTTCCAGGTTATCTGATTCAATGGTACTGAGTACAGGTTCGCCATTAGCCGCATCGAAAAAGAAGTTTAATCCTGAGTCGGGGTAATTCCAGACTATACTCTCAACGTCCCCGTCGATGGCGCTTTCCAGTTCTTCAACTTCTTCAGGTTCGCCAAACTGTGCCCTCACTGCTTCGGGTGTGCACCCAAAATGTATATCACCCAACCCTTTTTTTAATATGATCTGCAAATCCATTTTTTATGTCTTAAATTTAACATCACATGATTGAATCCATTAAAAACTTCGGAAGTACGTTCGAAAATCTACTACTGCAATACTACATAATTCTCTGCACGCAAAACAAAAGTATTATTTCAATGGCGAATCCGGTTCTTTGGCAAAAGTTCTATAAATCAACCGATCCAGGTACCGCGGAACAAATTTTCCAAGAAATACGGTGAATTTCCCTTCAAAAAAAGTAAGAACCAGTTGCCGTTTCCGCATTACTACAGCATGATAAATATGCCTGGCAACTGCTTCGGCCGACATCATATGGTTTTCGTCGCGCGGAGTTTCACCCTGCGGCGTGCCATCAGCCGTTAAAGCAGCCATCCGTATGTTGGAGGTCGTAAAACCAGGTGCGGCAAGCAATACGTGCAGACCGGTCTTACGGTTTTCGACCCTTACAGTATCGAGGAAACCACGCACTGCAAATTTTGAGGCTGCATACCCGCTCCGGCCCGGCATTCCGATAAAGCCGCCAATAGAGATTACACCAACCAAAGAACCACTCGTTTTTAACAGGTGAGGAATAGCAAACTTTGAACAGTAAACAGTTCCCCAATAATTTGTATCCATTAACCGGCGCATCACATCCAGCTGCAAATCAATAAACAATGCCCGCATACTGATGCCTGCATTGTTAATCATTACATCAATCCTTCCGAAATTTTCAATAGTAGTTTCAATTAAATTGCGACAATCACTTTCGATGGTAACATCCGTTCTTACAGCAATTGCCTTTATTCCCAGTTGTTCCAGATCCTGAACGATCTCCTTTAGTTTTCCGAGGTTACGGGCCGCCAGAACAACGCTGGCACCTTTGCCCCCAAATTCGTATGCCAATGCTTTTCCAATTCCTGAAGATGCGCCCGTGATTACTACAATTTTATTCTTCATCCGGTTAATTATCATACAATAATACAGTATTTTTATGTCAGATGCAAACTAAAAGTTTTTTTGCCTCTTAAAATTGTAATTTTATCGGCAAATTTCGTATTAAAATGTTAACCGATCGTCAACTTTTCCTAAATAATCTGGCACAAACAAGCGATGCTCCTCTGGCTCTTGAAATTACAAAAGCCGAAGGTATCTATCTGTACGATGTATCAGGCAAAAAATATATCGACCTTATTTCTGGTATTTCGGTCAGCAATACCGGCCACAGGCATCCTGAAGTTATAAAAGCCATTAAAGCACAAACCGATAAGTATCTGCACCTGATGGTATATGGAGAATATATCCAGTCGCCACAGGTGCAGCTGGCTGGCAAACTGGCCGAACTCCTGCCCGAAAGCCTTAACAATTGTTACTTCGTAAACTCTGGTAGTGAAGCCGTTGAAGGTGCCCTGAAATTAGCAAAAAGATTTACCGGCCGAAAGAAAATAGTCGCTTTTAAACATGCTTACCATGGCAGTACGCATGGCTCACTCAGCGTTATAGGCGACCCCGCCTACCAGGAACCATTCGGCCCATTATTACCCGGGGTTGAACACATTACAATCAACACAACTGAAGAGCTCAATGCCATCACAAATGAAACTGCATGTGTAATTATTGAGCCTATACAGGGCGAAGCCGGTATTATTGAAGCCCAGCCTTCCTTTATAAATGCTTTGCGCGAAAGGTGCAACCAAACCGGTGCACTGCTTATTTTTGATGAAATTCAAACCGGTATGGGCCGAACCGGAACCATGTTTGCATTTGAACGCTATAAAGTTGTACCTGATATTTTATTACTCGCCAAGGGACTAGGTGGCGGTATGCCGATAGGCGCATTTATTTCATCCAGGGAAATTATGCAAACACTCACGTACAACCCGGTGCTGGGTCATATCACCACTTTTGGTGGCCACCCGGTAAGTTGCGCGGCAGCCCTGGCCAACACTTCGGTAATAATAAATGAAAAGCTGGTTGAAAATGTATCCTGGAAAAGCGAACTTTTTGCCGAACTGCTTTCGCGAAGCAAGGCCATCAGCGAAATCAGGAGGGTTGGACTGATGATTGCCCTGCAACTTGACAATTATGCACATGTAAAAAGAGTGATCGACCGCTGCATTGAAAAGGGTGTGATTACCGACTGGTTTCTTTTTAATGATTCGTCCATGAGGATTGCACCTCCGCTTACCATCAATGAAAATCAGATTCGCGAAGCCTGCCAGGTAATTTTACAGGCGCTCGATGAGGATTTTGAATAAAAAAGCCATTTTAAATCATAAGCATACGAAATATGAAAAATACATTCAGGTACCCGTTATTGTCTGTGATTATACTCATAACTGCTGCTTTTATAAATCCTGGCATTGTTTCAGCCCAGGAAAAACAGGATGTAGCTAAAATTATAAAACTCAGGCAGGGAATTACAGAAGCTGAACTGATTGAAACAGCTGCCCGGGTTACTCCCAGCTGGCGCCAGTTAAACTGGCAGCGACTCGAAGCAACAGCATTTATACATTTCGGGCTGAATACATTTTATAACCAGGAGTGGGGCAAAGGCACCGAAGATCCGGCACGTTTCAACCCCACGCAAATAAATACAGATCAATGGGCAAAAGAGATCAGCGAAGCCGGTTTAAAGATGCTGATTATGACCTGTAAACATCACGACGGATTTTGCTTATGGCCCAGCAAATATACGCATCATACTGTAGCAGCCAGTCCCTGGATGAATGGCGAAGGCGACCTGGTAAAAATGGTTTCTGAATCGTGTCATAAATACAACCTTAAGTTTGGAGTTTACCTTTCACCATGGGACAGGCATGAACCTTCGTATGGAAACTCAGCGGTTTACAATCAATTCTTTTTAAACCAGTTAACTGAACTCCTGAGTAATTATGGAACGGTGGATGAAGTGTGGTTTGATGGCGCCTGCGCCGAAGGTCCGAATGGCAAGAAACAGGTTTACGACTGGAATTCGTACTATCAGCTCATTCGGAAATTGCAACCAGCTGCGGTAATTTCAATTATGGGGCCCGATATCAGGTGGGTTGGAACCGAAAGCGGTTACGGGCGCGAAACCGAGTGGAGTGTAGTGCCTTACAGCGTTGCAGCCCAGGACAAAATTGCCGCCGAATCGCAACAATCGGAAATGAAAACAGGGTTTACCCCTCCCGGTGATATAATGAACCAGGACCTGGGAAGCCGCGAAAAAATCATGGGGGCTCAAAGCCTGATCTGGTATCCATCGGAAGTTGATGTATCAATCAGGCCGGGATGGTTCTGGCACGGCAGCGAAAATGCCGAAGTAAAAAGCCCTGAAAAATTACTTGATATCTATTTCAGTTCTGTGGGCAGAAATTCGCTGCTCCTGATCAACATTCCGCCGGATAGCCTGGGATTAATCAACATGGCAGACATAAAATCACTGAGAAGCTGGCGAAACAAACTGAACACCATTTTTAGCGAAAACATGGCTAAAAATGCCGCTGTTTATACCAGTGGCCCTAAAATGGATATCAACACGATTACAGATCAGAACGATACAACCTCATGGATGCCGGCGAAAACCAGTCCAATGTTCATAGAGCTGAAATTGAAAAAAACGTGTGATTTTAATATTTTACTACTGCAGGAGAATATCACCAAAGGACAACGCATTGAGCATTTTACACTGGATGCCTGGGTGGATAACAAGTGGAAAAAAATAACCGAAGGCACAACGGTGGGGTACAAACGAATACTCCGGTTTCCCGGCGTGAAAACCAATAAAGTCAGGTTGGCCATAGACCAATCGAGGCTCGAACCAGCCATAGCCGAAGTCGGGTTATATTACAATGCGGAAATAGATACTCCAGGCGAATCCCGGCAGGAAAAACCATAGGCAAGCTTATTTCAGCCATGTTGCAAACACCAATTCCCGGGCACAGGATTCAGTACCGGGATAATTTAAAACCATATCCTGAAAATTTACCTTGGCAAAACACATACTGATCAATTATATTTGCACCATATTTTTAACGTATGCCTGTTGAAATATCGCGACGAAGACTGGAATTCCCCGACCTTGATGAAGCTGATGAGTCAGGATTGCTGGCTATTGGCGGCGACCTGAGTATTGAACGGTTGAAACTTGCCTATTCGAAAGGAATTTTCCCATGGTACGAAGACGGAATGCCCATACTTTGGTGGTCGCCCGACCCCAGGATGGTACTGTTTCCGGCAAAAATGATTATTTCGCACAGTCTGCGGCAAAGCATTAAAAAGCAGCAATTCACAATCACGATAGACCATGCATTTGAAAAAGTAATCAGGAACTGCGCCAAAACGCCACGCAAGGGTGAAGATGGAACCTGGATCACCACCGAGATGCAAAATGCGTATATCCGATTGCATGAGGCAGGTTATGCACATTCGGCCGAAGCCTGGCTGGAAGGAGAGCTAGTAGGTGGGCTGTACGGTGTAGCGTTGGGTAAAGCGTTTTTTGGCGAATCGATGTTTCACCACGTTACAAATGCCTCGAAAGTTGCGCTATTTCAACTGGTGGAAAAACTCAGCAACTGGAATTTTGAAATTATTGATGCACAAGTGTATACAAATCATCTTGAAAGCCTGGGCGGGGAAATGATCCCGAGGAGTCAATACATCCACATCCTTGAAAAAGCGCTTTTAATTGAAGACAAAGCCGAAAGCTGGGCGCACAGGCCATAATTAATCGGCAGAAGGCGTTATTTGCGCTTAATAAAAAACACAGAAATCCGGGTACCAGGTACTTTTGAAATGATCATCCTTATGGTTATTATTTTGGATATGTTAATATACTGTAACCCGCTTCTTTTCTGGATAAAGTTGTAAGGCAAATCAAAAAAGCATATTTTTATAGCTTTAAAATAATACTCAAAATATCGATGGAGGGAAATAAAAATCACATGCTTTTGGCTATCAGCAAAGCCGAAGAGAATATACTTACAGGTAAAGGCGGTCCTTTTGGAGCCGTTGTAGTGCGCGATGGAAAAATTATTGCAGCCGTAGGAAACCGGGTAACTTCTACCAATGATCCCACAGCGCATGCCGAAGTGGTTGCTATACGCGAAGCCTGCAAATCGCTGGATACTTTTGATCTCTCCGGTTGCGAAATATATGCCAGTTGCGAACCCTGCCCCATGTGCCTGGGTGCCATTATGTGGGCACGTATCGATAAACTTTATTATGCTGCCGACAGAAAAGATGCTGCCAGGGCCGGATTTGATGACGAATTATTTTATACGGAGCTCGCCTTACCTGCTGATAAAAGGATAATGAAACCTGTACAATTGCTGCAAAAAGAGGCAAATCATGTTTTTGATAAATGGATTGAGGATGGAAATAAAATTCCTTATTAAAACAAGACGCCGACTTTTGCGAAATTGTTGCCATCCGGAAGATTTAGTGATAATACCGGTGTAAATCCTCAACAGGAAATTATCGTATTTTGCTTTTGTTACTCTATTGATATAAAACACCTTACGGTAATATATCTTTATTAACAAAGTAAAAGACGCCTCTTTTACAAGGCATTACAATCAGAATAATATGGCGCCAAACAAGGATTAAAAAAATCTAATCCAACACTTCGTACACCATCAGCTGCTGGGCTTTATTTTTGAGGCTAACCTCCCCTACCTTGCGGCAATTGAATGATTCTTTTACTTTTTCGTAGGCCGATGTGTTTAACAGAATTTGACCGGGCGCGGCAGCCGACTGAAGACGTTGTGCGGTATTCACGGTATCCCCGATAACGGTATAATCGAGCCTTCGTAAACTGGCGGACCCGATGTTACCCGAAATCATTTCGCCACTGTTGATGCCTATGGACACCTTTGGAACAAAAGTCACATTATCGGGTACGGAATCAGAACTCTCAATCTTATTCCTTACCGAGAGACTAGCTTCAATGGCCCTGTCGAGGTGATAATCGCCACGAAAAACAGCCATCACAGCATCGCCGATAAATTTGTCGATATAACCGCCCTGGGCAATAATCTCCTTCACCATAATTTCAAAATAACTGTTCAACAGTTTTACAACAACATCGGGAGATTCATTTTCACTGATAGATGTAAAGCTGCAGATATCAATAAAAACGACAGTTGCCTCAATACTTTCGTTAGCCATGAGTGAGGATTCAAATTCGCGGCTGCCCATGAAATTGAGTACGGTTTCATCCACATACATTTTGAGTATACTGTTTTCGCGAATGGCTTTTAGTGTTTCCCGCAGTTGGAGGCAATGCCTGATAGTTTTCTCCATGGTTACCGACAGGTCTTCGAAATTGATAGGCTTGGTAATAAAGTCGAAGGCGCCGCGATTCATGGCAGTACGGATATTATCCATATCGCCGTAGGCCGAAATGATGACCGCCTTAACCAAGGGGCAGGATTCGGACAATCGGCTCAGTAATGTTAAACCATCCATACCGGGCATATTGATATCACTCAGCACAATATCTACATCCGGATGCTGCTGTATTTTTTCCAATGCATCAATTCCGTTCGCTGCAAATATGAATTCATATTCCTGTTCGCGTATCTTCTGGCGGAATTTCTGTTTGATGAGTATTTCAAGATCAACCTCATCATCAGCTACTAGAATTTTTGCCATAGATTTAACTTTTAAGTTTTTCTTTAAGGTAATTAAAATCAACGGGTTTGGTCAAAAAATCATCGGCGCCCAGTTCTTTTGCTTTATTATAATTTTCGGCATCGCCATAAGCTGTGATCATCATTACTACAGGCGGAGGGGCCGAATATATTTGCTTGATGCGGCGCAACAATTCGAGCCCGCTCATGCCCGGCATATTAATATCCGATAAAATCAATACCGTTTGATGTTCAGGTACTTTCAGGTACGACAATGCTTCTTCACCTGAAAAAGCAAACGCAAATTCAAGGGTTTTATCTTTAATTTCTTTGCGAAACTTTTGTTCAAAAAGGGCTTGTATGTCTCTTTCATCGTCGACAACTAAAATCTTCATCTGCTATTTTTGTTTAGATATTTATACTGGCAGAACTATTGTAAATACAGCACCCTCACCTTCTTTTGTTTCCACTCTCAACTCGCCGCCATGACTCTTGGTCACTATTTCGTAGCTCATGCTCAACCCCAATCCGGTTCCTTGACCGCTGGGTTTAGTAGTAAAGAAAGGCTGGTAAATTTTGTCGAGCACTTTTGCTGTAATCCCATTGCCATTATCCGCTACTTTGATTTCTACTTTATCGCCAGACTTGTGTGTACTCACCGTTACAGTTGGTTCATAGCCAGGTGGGCTCTGCTGTTTTTTTTCGGTAACAGCATAAAATGCATTCGTAATGAGGTTAAGGATAACCCTGCCTATATCTTGTGGAATAATGCCAATTTTACCGACATTCTCGTCAAAATCAGTTTCCAGGGACACATTAAACGATTTGTCTTTAGCCCTTAAACCATGGTATGCCAGGCGCAGGTATTCATCAGCCAGTGCATTTATATTTGTGGGTTCTTTTGCTCCATTGCTGACCCTGCTGTGTTGTAGCATGCCTTTTACTATGGCATCGGCACGTTTGCCGTGATGGTTGATTTTCTCAAGGTTTTGCCTGATGTCGGAAGCGACAGCCCTGGCTCCGGCATAGTTACCTTTAACCAGTTCCTCTTCCATTTCATCAATCAGTTCATTACTTACTTCAGAGAAATTATTCACGAAGTTGAGCGGGTTCTGGATTTCGTGGGCAATACCAGCGGTGAGTTCGCCGAGAGAGGCCATTTTTTCGGACTGGATGAGCTGCGCCTGCGTGGCTTTTAGTTCTTCCAAAGATTGTTTCAGATCTGCTGTTCTTTCGGCTACATCTTTTTCTAACTGTATTTTCTGGCCAGCTACCAGTTCGTTGCGTTCCTTTTCCTTGTCTATTAACTGCTGCGCATTTTCTTTTTGCAATGCATCAAACCGCATGATTAAAACCCTGACAAAACAGAGGATAAGCCATGTAAGGCAAATCATTTCCGCAAGCCTGAAATTATCGAACAGCGGTTTTAAAAAAGACGGAATATTCAGTAACCCGCCAGAATCTCCAAACTCGAAAAAAGAAGTCACTAAATACAAAAACATTAGAGGTATTGTACCTATGATAACTATACGGAACTTTTTGTTTCGGATATATAGAAACGAAGTAATAATGATACCTGAAGGAACTAAACGGAAAGAGAAAAACCTGAATATCTGATCTGTTATTTTAGCAGATTCTGAATTTACCTTTAACATAAAAAATATAAGACAAGTTATACCAAATAGTAAATTCAACAATCCTGCTATAAAAACAACCTTGTCCCATTTGGGATATTTCTGTTTTAGCCCAAAAAATGTGCGAATAAACTGAATCAAAAAGAAAGGGATGAAAGCCCAGGCATAGCCAATATAGCCGACATATCGCGCCCAATCGGGCTGGAACCAATAGGTATAAGATGCTGAAATATTGTAACATCGGTTAATGGCTAAGAAAATAGCAAACAGTGCAAAATACAGGTATGCCTTTTCCCGTGTCACCCGGTAATAGAAAAGGCTGATAAGAATGGAAATCAGCAGCAGGCCAATCATAAAGGCTTCCTGAATTTGTTGGGTTGAGAATATAAATTCCCTCTTATCCACATAATCAATATAATAGTCTTGCAGAATTTTATCTGTGCTTACAACAGCCACCTGGAAATCTTTGCCCAATCCCGGCTTTTTGTTTTTTACAAGCTGGTACACGCTATATATTTCGCCGGGTTGCAGTATTACTGGGATGCAGTCAGCACGTTTTAAACCATTTTTTTTATTCCAATCGTTTAGTTTCCCACTTGTAAAATGCTCCCATTGCATGGAATCTTTTTGCACATAAAATTCATCTGTATTGCTCATGGAGTTTAATGAAACCCTTGCTTCCCTGTTCATGGTGTTCTGCAATTTGTAAGCAATCCAGTAGGTATTTGCCAGGCTGTCGTAACTTGTTTTTACAGAATGGAACATACCTTTATCAGCCAACGCCAATACTTCGTCAAAAGTCCATTTTCCGGCTTTATCTTCCAGCATTACCCAATGCTCGGGGGTAATGTGTTGCCAATAAGCTGTATCGTCTTTTATTTCATAAACCTGCGGCCATTGCATTTGAGCAAAAACATTGCTGCAAAGCAGGAATAAGCCAAATGTTGTTGTCAGAAATATTTTCATAAAATGTTTGTCACAAGTGAGCATCAGGGATGAAAATTGTAATTCATAAGTTGACTGACAAACCTTACAAGGTTTTAAATGCTTTAAGGGTTGAACAACCAACACCACAGTTGTTGAAAATAACCCTAGATCAGGATTACAAATCAAAATGGTAACACCACAGTAAATATTGTTCCTTCGTTTTCTTTCGTCTCAACCTTTATCTCCCCGCCATGCGCCTTCACAATATCATAGCTCAGGGATAAACCTAACCCTGTACCCTGACCGGTTGGTTTGGTGGTGAAGAATGGCTGGAATATCTTATCCAGCACTTTTTGGGGGATGCCGTTACCATTGTCCTTTACGGAGATTTTCACCCCCCTCGTTCCCCCCGGTGGGGGGATGATCAATTGTGTGGAAACAATAACTGTTGGTTCGTAACCATCAGTGTTTTGTTTCTTTTTTTCGTTAACAGCATAAAAAGCATTGGTAATCAGGTTAAGGATTACCCTCCCGATATCCTGTGGTACTACATTCACATTGCCGGCATTCGAGTCAAATTCGGTTTTTAGTTCGGCATTAAAGGATTTATCCTTTGCCCGCAAACCGTGATACGCCAGCCGAAGGTATTCATCAGCCAATGCATTGATATTTGTGGGTACTTTTGCTCCATTGCTGACCCGGCTGTGTTGCAGCATGCCTTTTACTATGGCATCGGCACGTTTGCCGTGATGGTTGATTTTCTCGAGGTTTTGCCTGATATCGGAAGCGATAGCCCTGGCTTCACTATAGTTTCCTTTAACCAGTTCATCTTCCATTTCATCGATCAGTTCATTATTTACTTCAGAGAAATTATTCACGAAGTTGAGCGGATTTTGTATTTCGTGGGCTATGCCGGCGGTTAGTTCGCCCAGTGAAGCCATTTTTTCGGATTGTATAAGCTGGGCCTGGGCTGCCTGTAAATCAGAAAGCGTATTTTCAACTTTTTTCTTCTGGTTTTCAACTTCTATATTTTTTTCCTGCAATTGCCGGGTACGTTCATCCACACGACTTTCGAGTTCATCATAAAGGCGGGCATTTTCGAGTGAAATGGCTATTTGGCCTGAGAGCAATTGTACCAGGTCTAACCGCTCGCGATTAAATGCACCGGAAGTAAGGTTATTCTCGAGGTATATTATAGCTGCAAGCCCCTGGTTTTTCACTACAGGCATGCACAGCACTGATAGTGTTTTTTGATGTTGAAAATAATGGTCGTTTACCCAGCGGTTATCACGGGCCGCATCCGACAACACTTCGGGCAACAGGTTACGCCAAACAGCCCGAAGCAGGGCAACCGGGTGCGTGGTTTCGTTAACCGGCAACTGCATAAACATTACCGCCTCCTTTCCTTCCTTACGAGCCACCATTTGAAGGCCTGCAGGACCGGGCAGCAGGATTTGCGCGGTTTGAGCCCCCGCGTTTTCAATCAGAATAGTGGTTAATTTTTCGAGCAGACTCTCCCAGCGGATTTCCCCGGCTATACTATTCGAGGCTCTTAAAAGGCTGAGAATGTTTACATCGTATCCTAAACTCTTATCTTCATTTTTCGATGTCTGCAACCCTGGATACAATGTTTCGAGTTGGGCGCAGCGCGCAAAAGCACCCCATTTATGATACAGTTGCCAGGTATTTAGCATCAGTGGCATTATATCCGAATCGGGCTGTATTTGGGCAAGAAGTTCAGCTTTTTCCTCACAGGCAATGGCTTCGGCATATAGAACGCCATACTTCCTCGCATAAAAAACCGCCTTTTCGAGCTGATACAATGCAGATTCATACTTACTATCGGCCCGGCTTATTATAGCTTCGAGTAAATGATGCCACACCGCGAAATTGAAAGGAGCCTCGTGTGCCCATGACCTTATGAAACGGCGTGCCGAACGCATATACCTGTTTGGTTTTTTGCCCGATTTATATGCTCTTATTGTCTGAAAAATAATAGCCTGCAGCAAGCTTACCGAGCTATATCCAACCGGTGATATGTGCGAAAGCAATCCGGGCAGTTGTTCTTCGGCATGCTGGTAGCGGTGAAAAATAATACCCTGCAATCCTTCTAAACTACTTAATATGGCCAGGTTTGTATGATAATTGTTTTGCACGAAATCAGCCCGTTCCCTGTTTGCTGAAAACAGCTCTCCATCCATCATGCTTTCGGGGGCAAACTCACTGCCTGTATCATCACAAAATTGCAGCACCATGCGCAGGTATGTAACCATCATAAGCTGATGCTTGTCGCGGCACGCAGCCAGGTGTTCATGGGCATTCTGCTTTATTTGGGTGAGTGAGGCACCGCTGAAAACTTTAAAAATATCGGATGTTGCAAGCGAATAAAACGCAATCTGTATAGCGCCCACGTCGCGGCTGAGTGCGTAGTTTTCTTCGAGTAGAGCGGCATTTTCAGCCAAATGATAGTGCCAGTGCCGCGTGAGTGTATAATGCATAAAACGGGTAGCCACGGCCCCACTCACATTCCCAAACCGGGTGTCGAGGTTACGGGCTAATGTCATCATCTCTTCGGCTTTCTTAAAGTCGTGGCTGATGGATGAAAGTATGAACCCATACGAAGCAAAAACCTGTCCCATGGTATTGGAAAGCCCCATTTGAAACGTCGAACGGATTTGCCAGGCATTAACTTCAGTAAGTGATTTGGGCGCAGTAAAGAAAAAAGCCGAGCTGGTACTCTGCAGGATATCAACGATATACTGAGTGCGCTTGTCGTCGGCAACCGGAAGGTTTTCGATATAGGCAACCGACTTGTTGCGCATCATCATTTTCAACCGCACTAAATAGAAGACGATCCTTAAAACACCTGGATTTTCGGAAAAGAAAACGCCGAGCCTCCTGAGGCTTTTAATGGCATACCTGACAGCACCCTGGAAATCCTGTTGCAACATCAGCGCTTTACATTCAATCAGGTCAAGTTCGGCAACCTGCAGCACATCCTTGGTGGATTCAAGAATAATCCGGCGCTGGGCCTCATACTCCGCGAAACGCAAGGAAAATACCAGCATGGAAAGCTTCTTGCATTGCCAGTGAAATAATTCGGGATAAAGCGGGTTATTTTCACTAGCTCCCAGGAGCAAGTCGAAGTAACGAAGCGCTGCATCGAAAGCACCGGCTGCCTCTGCTTTTGCGGCGCCTGATTCAAGTAATGGCAGATAAATTGCAGGCAAAGGCTGCGGAATATATTGGATATAACCCAACAGCCTGTATAAGGCAGCATCCGATTGCTGATAAAATCCTTGATTATACAGGTATTCGGAAATAAGTGAACAATCCTGCCGTTTTTCCTTCTCTTCTGATGTATTTTGAACAAGTTGAAAAAGCTGGTGATTCGAAAACCTGTACACGCCAGCTTCGGTTTCGGGCACAATAATTTCGAGGCGGTGTAGTAACCGGGCCGATTGAGTTATATTGATGTGAGAAGATGATGTGAGTACCGCTGAAAGCAGGTCCAGATTAAAACTTAGACCAATGGTTGAAGCCGCATGTAAAAATCGTTTGGCATCCGCAGGTAAAAGCAATATTTTGCGGTGCAGATAGGCAACCATATTTTCAGTGATGTCGAGCGCAGCAAAACTTTTCTGGTTAACTCTCCATATTTTTTTGCCCGCATCGGGCATCAGGCAGCCAACGGAAGCAGCGGTTTCCATCAGTTGCCTGATAAAAAAAGGGACGCCGCCGGTTTTGCGTACCACTATTTCGGCGAGCACACCTATAGTCTCGTTATCGAACCGGGAACGGGCAAAAAAACGGGCTACAGCGTCAGCATGCAATGGATTAAACCTGATGCGGCACAGTTCTATGCCTTTATCCGAAATAACACTATCCAACCATGTATTCAATTCTTTGTAAGCAGGTGCATCGCTGCGGGAAGTGAGAATGAGTAAACAGTACCTAAGTTGTGGTTCATCGAGCAGGATAGAAAGCAGCCTCAACGTTTGTGGCGGAGCAAGGTGGATATCTTCAATTACAAGGTTTATGGATTGCCCGGGTTTCGCGAAGGCCGCCAGAACACTGATGAGTACATAGGCCAGCCGGTTTTGGGTTTCCTGTGCACCGAGTGATGGTGCTGACTGGCTTTTGCCAAACAACTCAGCCCACAGCGGCACAAAGCTGGTTAAAACGTTTACATTGGTGCCCAGTACTTCCTCCAGTTGCAGTTTTAGTCTTTCCCTGTTTGCTTCGGGTCCGTTCAAAAGCATTACACATAATTGTTCGAATACAAGTTTAATGCTGTTGTAGGGCAAAGTACCATCGTCGCGGAAATTACTGCTCAATACGATTGGGTTATCCTGTTTTATTTTATTTTCAAGCTGTTTGATAAAAAAGGATTTGCCGCTTCCCTCCTCGCCTTCAATCCATAATAAGCCGCGCCTCGGTTGTTGCGAAAGCGCTTTAACACAAACCAGGGCCTCCCCCATTTCTTCATCCCGCCCAATGAGTTCATCCGGAAACGAAAAATACTTTGGAAAGTCAGTGTTCCCCAGTTCAAATATTTCGTCAACATCTCCCTTATCGTATAATTCAAATGCTTTTTCCCAGTCGTGACGTATACTATCCGCTGACTGGTACCTGTCGGCCTGGTTTTTTGCCAGCAGTTTCATTATAATTGCTGCTGCTGCTCCAAGGTGCGGATTAGCAATAACCGGATTTGCAGGATTTTCAGCCAGGTGCTGCCATACAATGTGTACCGGATCACTGCCGGTAAAGGGAGGCTGACCGGTAAATAATTCATACCAGATAATACCCAACCTGTAATAATCGCTCCGGTAATCGGGAAGTGCAGCAATACGCCCGGTTTCCTCAGGTGCAATATAGTGCGGAGGCAAATCTGCTTCCTGATCAAAAATTTTAACTTCAGTATTTGTAATATTTCCGTTTAAGGCATCCCATTGAAGAATACCCGGATAAAACACCAGGGAGCGGAACCCTTTACTATGCTGCTCATCGAGCCATTCGAGCAACCGGGTACTCATCGCCCATGCTTTATCTACAGGTAATTTCCCATGTGATCTTTCTGTATGAATGGATTGAGGCATGCGACAGCTAAAGCTTTAGAGGTCTGATTACAAAACTGGCCCGGGTTTGGCAGTACTTTCAAAAAACGGGTACACATTTTTCTCCATAAATTCCCGCATACTTTTCTGACGTTCCTGGTTTGGGAAATTGCTTATCACCCAATCGTAATCTTCACGTACAGGGATATTATAGCTGGTGTTGCTGCTCACACAGTCGGGCGACCAAACGCTGTGAATCGTAAAAGCGAACTGCAGTTCAGGATGCTGTAATTTACAAACCGGGCCCTTGCTGAGTCGGGCGGCATCAAAAAACCATATTTCGCGGCTATACTGGTCGTTATCATGATCAATATCGGGCGAACCATTTACCATGGAGCAAAGGATATACCCATCCATATCAGGATCAATGCCTTCGGGTATGCCATCAGGCCGGAGCCGGGGTACAAACTGTATGGATCTGAGATTTTCGTTCATCCTGAACAACCAGAAGTCATTATCTATGCTCATGGTTTCGGTATCCTGCCTGAACAAACAAAATGGTACGCCATGCCTGGTATATTCGAGTAACTGATCTGCAGGAATAATACGGTTTTTGTACTGATAATAAAGCCGCCAGATAAAATGAGTGAGCATTCGTTTATCCAGGCCATACGACTGCCAATAGTTTTTCCTGATTTTACGTACCGGATTTTCCGCTGAAATCATATCGCGGTAAGTATTAAGCGCAATTCCCCAGGTATGTGCTTTAATATTGTTCACCTGGTCGCCCTCGAAGCCCTTTTCATGAACCACATGTTGTTCAATGATTTCGCCCGTTTCGCCGTTTACAATAAATTTCCCGATGCGCCCGATATCCATTTCGCCACAGGTCATGAGACCGATGGTATTCTTAAAAACAGGCGTATGTGGTTCAACAGCAAGGGTATCGTAGGGTCGCACCCATTCAGCGGCACAACTTGCGGTATTGTGGGCGGTATGCAAGGTAACCAGGTTGTTCGGATTATCATAATCCATGGAGTAATGCACTGTTTCGAGCGGGATTACGAATGTTTTGGCAGCAACTGTCTTTGCCCCGGGTTTAAGGTCGCTGCGGCGGATAATATACAGCGGGGTTTCCGGCAGCATTGCTTTAGAGGTAATCCACCGCAGCAGTTCGTCGAGCCAGGGCGCTCGCGGAAACGGATCGCTGAACATAATATCAAGCGTAAATTTTACCGACGAATCAACCAGCACAATGTAGTCCTTTGAAATGTTGGTTTGATGCATGCATTGGGCAATATAAAGATCCTCCCCTTTCTCGTCGAGCACGCGCCATTTATCGAGCAGCCCCGAACCTGTCCATCGCATCAGGTACACGGCATTTTCCATACCGAAAATATCCTTATAAACTCCGTCGGCCGACTTCAGTGCTGCCTCAACATCAAACGGATCAAACTTTTCGCCAGCCTTATGTTTCCCGAGTATCCGCTGAAGGAATTCGAGGAACTTTATGAGCAGCGCAGGCAACAGGCGCCCTTTTACCCTTCGTTGTTGCAGATCGGCATATAATTTTTGTACATGCTCTGTAACCAGGTCATTTTCATGTGGTAAATCGCCAAACAACCGGCGTCCGCCAAAAGCGAGGTCAGAAGCACTTTTCAGATAGTTAACTGTAAAAAGCTCTTTTGTTATCGGATCGAAAGAAGGATGGGCAGTACTTAGTACCAGGGGAAATGTGTATTCAAGTTTATTGGGGAAATCGCCCACCCACTCTTTATTTGACCCGATAGGTGTTTTCAGAATCATTGTTTCGGCATCAAGCTCATAAAACCTGCCTGCATCAAAATTTACTGACACCCTTGTATTTTTATCGCCCTGAAATTTAAACAGGTTTATTGATGTATTCAATTGATTGCGCGCTCCCATATGCATGGATGTACGACCTAATCCCATACCTTTAAAATAGATGCCCTGCTTATAATATTCAGTGCCGTACCTGGTGGCATAATCGGCATAAAAGCAGGGTGCTTTTAACATCGACGACTTTACGGCGACACGTCCGGGCTGGTCGAGATCGAAACGGAACAGCATGGCATCGCCGTTAAACATCATTTCACCATACTCACTGTTTTTTGACCCATCAGGCAGAAATTCGGGCATGGGCATGGTACTGTTTACGGTGCCGCAGGGCGAATTCAGGTAAACATGTCCGTACATATCAGCAGGTATGCTACCTTCCGTCACTTGGAGTTCAACATCTATTTCCTGCCGCGATGCATATGTAAATGGGGTTTTCATAGCGATAATTTTTACTTCGGTAAAACTTAGTGATTTTGATCCTGAAGGCGCATTACACCTAACAACCATCTGTCGATTAAGAAATATTAACCGCTCATTATAGATGTTTTACTAGTGAACATTAAGCTCCCGGTCATAATTTCCGGAGAAGAAGCACACTAATGAGCCGGTGTCTTTTACCCGAAAGCTCAAACACGTATGTCAACTCCCTGATTCACAGCCAACAGTTAATATTCCCGGTTAAACATTAACCAGTACAGGTTTATCTTGCCGATAATACAGGGGGCTGAAACTGGGGCACGACGTTTTTCACCGGCTTAATTGATTTCAGGTAAGCGAAAACAGCCTTAAGTTCATCATCCGACATTTTCTGATACATGGCCCATGGCATGGGAGGCAACAGCGGTCTGCCATTTTCAATACCCTTGAATTTACCTTCGCGCAAAGCCCTGATAAAATTGCTTTCTGTCCAGTTGCCGAGCCCGGTTTCATCGGGTGTAAGGTTGGCGGCAAATGAAATTCCCCAGGGGCCTACCCACGATGTAAGCGTATTGGTAACAGAAAGACCTTTACTTTCCATTTCTTTCCGGTTTACATCGGGGGGAGGCATTTGGGCAGGATGCCCCGAAAGCAAAAGTGAACTATCCAGAACAGGTCCCTGCGCAGTCATCTTTTTGGGGGTATGACAATCATTACATCCCGAAATAGTCACCAGGTGTTCGCCCCACTTTTCAGGGCTCACGTATCCTCCGTATTTTACTTCAGCATTTACTGCACCCTGATCCTGCCGGGCACTTTGGTCCTTTTGCGTTGACTGCTGACATGCTGATCCAATGAGAATGATTATTACCAATAATCCTGTAAACAATTTAGCCATTTTAACTGTGTCAGTGATTTAAGTGCTGACTCCGCACTTTTGAATTGCCTACTCTGTATGGTTTTCGGCTTCCCCTTATTTTTCGAACTTCGGTTTGTAGCAATCCGCTTTTCAATTTCTTTTGTAGCGGTGTACTTTGAGTTGCTGGGTATTAATGAATTCAAAAGTTGTAGAGTTATGGGCAGTTAAATGTTTTCGTGTCTGAAATTGATTTTGTGTTTAACGTATGTTATATTAATTGTTCAAAATTGGCATTGCTGTGCTGAATTTCGTTTTGGTTTTGCTGACTAATGTTTTAGCAAGTGCATTTCACGACTTGCCGGTTACAAGCAATAATTGCTGCAGGTGCTGCTGTTTTATTGACTCTTTATGTTGCTTGCAGAAATTAGTAAAATAGTGGTGGTTCTTCAGGAATGAAACCTGCATTTCATTCCATTTCTCAAGGGTAAGCTGGGGATTTATCGATTGCATTTCGCGAAACAATTCATCAGCCTTTGTTATAAAGCTATCTGATCCCAGGTATTCCAGGTCAGCATCGGCCAGTATTTCTTCCAGTTTGTTTTTCGGCAATTGAGGAATTTTAGTGGCCATAATCATACTGCAAACTTTTTCGACGTATTGGGGCGAATAGCCGAACCCGGGCAGGTTTTCGCGGGCAAGCAGGCAGCTTTCTTCCTCATGATTTTTATAGGTTCTGATGTAACCGGTGTCGTGCCAGAGTGCTGAAGTGTGAATCAGTTCCATTTCTTCTGCTGTACATCCTTCGCTGGTCCCGATTTCCAATGCTTTGTCGATAACATAGAGGGTATGTTTATAATTATGATAATAATAAGTACCAGGCACGTTGTCTTTTAATAAACTGATTACGAAATTTTTCATTTTAATTGAATTTAATGGCTGTCATCCAGTTAATTACCAGTTATAATTACAGTAAAATGTGAATCGCTGAAGTGGGCTGATTCTTTGAAACAAAATATTTCTACTGCCTGTGCCCTTTCACTTTCAAAATACCTCCGGAGGCCTCATTAATACTTTGCACATAAATAAATGCTTTGGGATCAATTGCTATTACAGATTCCTGTATTTGATTTATTTCCAACCGGTTAACAATTGTCACAATAATTTCGCAATCGGCTTTTACCTGGAAACTCCCCGGCAGGTATCCCCTTTCGCCTTTGTACACGGTTATGCCCTTCCCGAGTTCATTCACCAACAGGTCTTTTACATTTTCGTATTTTGATGAAATGATGTTTATAGCAGTATATTGCTCAATACCATCAACCACATAATCGGTTGCACGGGTAGCCGCGAAATACGTGATCAGGGAATACATGGCCGTTTCGAGTCCGAAATGAAATGCCGCCCCGGCAAAAATAAAGGTGTTGAAAAGCATGATGATCTCGCTGTTCGAGAAACCAGTCCTGCGTTTGGTAAAAACTGCAATTACCTCGGCGCCGTCGATAACCCCACCGCTTCGGATAACCAGGGCTACACCTGTTCCAATGAGAATTCCACCGAAAATAGCGATCAGAAGTCTGTCAGTGGTAACAGGTTTAATATCAATAAAAATAAGCCCTACTGCAAGTAATATAACGGATATGGAGGTTTGTACGGCAAATGTCTTGCCAATTTTTTTATATCCCAGATAGATAAACGGCAAATTAAACGCCAGGATAAAAATACTGATATTGATGTGCGTGATTTCGTGCAGCAGGATCGAGATCCCTGTAACGCCGCCGTCCATAAACTGGTTTGGGATCATGAAACCTTTCATGGCAAACACCGCCATGGCCGTTCCCAAAAAAATCTGCCCCATGTTTTTCAGATTCCAAACGTTAGCCCAATTGATATCATCATTTCTTCTTTTTTTTCCCATTTTTTAAATAGTTATATTATTTCAGAAATTTTTGAAGCAAAAACAACAGAAAAACAGGCTATGAGAAATACAAGAAAAAGGGCCCGGCAAATTATTTAAGAGACATAAACAAAAAAATGCATACAAAGTTTAAAGCCCTAGATTTTCAAATTGTCATTATCCTGATTTTGATACCTGCTTTTTTTTTGAATCCAGATTAAACGCGACGAATTTCCTGCAGTCAAATAACATTTAAAAAGAACAATTTTGATAAAAACCCGGTGTTAATTTATAGTTAATAGTGTAAACTATTTACAAATAAAACTACTTTTGCAAAAAAATTACAAACATGTCTCCTCGCCTGCAATCACGCATTGATCCGCCCTTAGGACGCATGTTCTCATTCCTGGGAAGAAGTTATTTACATTTGCTTCGAAGTAAACTGCAACACCTCGATATCGACCGGAATTTCTTTGCATTAATCCTGATTGAGAACAACGAAGGAGAAATTAACCAGCAACAGCTTGCCTTATTATTGGATACAGATAAGGTAAGTATAGTCAGGGTGGTTGATTACCTTTCGGAAAAGGGTTTTGTAAGGCGGGTGCGTACTGCCGCCGACCGGCGCAAACACAACCTGGTACTCACCGAAAAAGCAAAGGCTGCATTACCGGAAATCAAAAATTGTATCAGCGAATTAAACCAACTGGTTTTTTCAGGACTCACCGAAAACCAGCAATCAGAACTGTTAGCAAACCTGGCAAACATCAAAAAAAGTATAACCGGAAACACTCAAAAAATATGAATATTAAACTATGGATCGCGTTGCCCTTCGTAATGGCAGCCATGATTTCGTGTACAAGCAAAGCAAAAGACAATGCGCAACCAAAAGAGAAACCACCGGTTGCTGTTGATGTTATAGTCGCGGCTAATTCCGATTTTTCATCTGATATTGAAGTCAATGGTACAGTGCTGAGCGAAGAAATGGTTGAACTGCATCCCGAAGCAGGCGGACGTCTCACATACCTGAATATCCCCGACGGGGCGAGGGTTTCGGCAGGAACTGTATTGGCCCGGGTAAATGATGCCGACCTGCAGGCCCAGCTTCAGCAGCAAAAAGTACAGCTAGAACTGGCCACCAAAACAGAAGAACGGCTCAGAAAACTGCTTGCCGTTAACGGAGTTGACCAGGCTGCTTATGATGCCGCACTGAGCCAGGTAAACCTTTATAATGCCAACATTAACGTGTTGCGCGCCCAGATTGATAAAACCGTGATTAAAGCACCATTCGACGGAAAACTTGGCTTGCGGTTGGTAAGTGAAGGCGCTTATGTATCGACATCGACTGTAATTGGCACATTGCAGGAAACAAATAAAGTAAAGATCGATTTTTCAATTCCCGAGTCGTACGAAAAACTGGTAAAACTTGGTCAGACATTGCAAATACGCACCAACACATCTTCCGATGACTTGCAGGCGACCGTGAGTGCCGTTGAGCCACAGATAAATACGGCAACCCGGAATATTAAAGTACGCGCCAGGTTAACAAAGGGAAATGTTACCCCAGGTGCGTTTGTAAAAGTGGTTTTAAGCCAGAAAATTAAAGGTATTGTTGTACCTACCAATGCTGTTATTCCTGATGCACTCGCAAGCCAGCTTGTGTTGGTTAAAAACGGAAAAGCAGTTTATCAGGATATTGAAACCGGGATCCGTACCAGCAGTATGGTTGAAGTAACCAGCGGTGTACAGTTGGGAGATACGATTGTGGTGAGCGGTGTTTTATATGTCCGTCCAAACGGAAATGTTAAAATCAAAAAGGTCAGGGATAAATAATTTATTAACCGGAAATATCATCAGTTCAGACTAAATTTCACCTTACTACTTTCAACGACGCATACTTTTTATGAATATATCCGAGCTATCCATCAAACGACCGATACTTGCGACAGTAATGAACCTGTTTCTGATCCTGTTCGGAATTATCGGCTATACCTACCTGGGCGTCAGGGAATTCCCCGCTATTGATCCGCCGATGATTACAGTGAGCACCTCCTACACCGGGGCCAACGCTGATATTATTGAGAGCCAGATCACTGAGCCGCTTGAGAAATCCATCAACGGTATACCGGGGATTCGCACCATCACTTCGAGCAGCGCTGTTGGACGAAGTAATATAAACGTTGAGTTCAACGTGGATGCCAACCTGGAAGCTGCCGCCAACGATGTGCGCGATAAAGTGAGCCAGGCTGTACGTAACCTGCCACAGGATATTGATGCCCCGCCTGTAGTTACAAAATCGGATGCCAACAGCGACTTCATAATCCTCATGGCAGTACAAAGCCCCAGCAAGGGATTACTTGAACTGAGCGACTATGCCGAAAACGTACTGCAAAACAAGTTTCAAACCATCCCCGAAGTGAGCGCAGTGAATATTATCGGGCAGAAACGGCCTGCTATGCGCATATGGGTTGATCCGGATAAACTGAATGCTTACGGCCTGGCATTTAACGACATATCTTCAGTTTTAAACAAAGAGAATGTCGAAATTCCTTCAGGAAAAATTTATGGTAATAAAACAGAACTCACCATCAGGGCGATGGGTAAACTTACCACGGAAAAAGATTTCCGCGACCTGATTATCCGCGGCGATGCCAACGGCATCATCAGGCTTGGCGATGTGGCTACGGTTGAACTTGGTCCCGACAACTACGAACGAAGCTGGAAACTGAATGGAGTGAGTGCCGTTGGTATTGCGCTCACACCGCAGCCAGGAGCCAACTACATCAACATATCAAATGAATTTAACAAGCGACTGGAAGAGATTAAAAAGTCACAGAAAGGTGATATTACTTTTACAACGCTGGTTGACAATACGATAAATGTCCGCCGCTCGCTTACAGAAGTCGGTGAAACCCTGCTGATTGCCATTTTGCTGGTAATTATGGTAATTTTCTTCTTTTTCCGGAACTGGCTCATTGCACTTCGCCCACTGATCGACATCCCCATTTCGCTGATTTTCACATTCTTTATCATGTATGCCTTCGGGTTTTCGGTCAATATACTTACGCTGCTGGCTATTATCCTGGCAACAGGGCTTGTTGTCGACGACGGTATTGTTGTAACTGAGAACATCTTCAGGAAAATCGAAAATGGTATTCCGGTGCGCAAAGCAGCCATTGATGGCAGTAAGGAAATATTCTTTGTGGTTATTTCAACCTCCATCACACTGGCCATTGTGTTTCTGCCGGTATTATTTCTACAAGGATTTGTAGGTAGTCTTTTCCGCGAATTCGGCGTTGTACTGGCAACGGCTGTATTGGTTTCAGCTTTTGTATCCTTAACCATAACCCCCGTACTGAACATTATCCTGAATCGCAGGGGTGCTCAGCATGGCAGTTTCTATAACCGTACTGAGCCATTTTTTGCAGGTATGGAAAACGGCTATAAAAACCTGATTACGCGCTACATTAAATACCGCTGGACTTCCTGGGCCATAGTACTGGTATGTGTTGGAATGATATTCCTGATAGGAATAAACCTGCAGAAAGAAATTGCCCCGCTCGAGGATAAAGGAAGTGTAAGGTTACAGATCACAGGTCCTGAAGGCGCAAGTTACCCTTACATGATGCAAACCGGTGATAAACTTGCAAGCTACCTTGCCGATTCGATACCCGAAGTTGATTTTTCGTTTGTTTCAATTCCAGGATTCGGGGGATCAGGTGTTAACAGCGGGAGCGGCCGTATCGGGCTGGTTCCCCTGGCCGAACGAGAGCGGTCGCAAAGTGATATTGCAAAAGACCTTTCGAAAAAACTCGGACGTTTCAACGATGTTAAAATATTCCCCATCGAGGAACAAACTATTTCGGTGGGATTGGGATCAAGGGGTTCGTTACCGGTACAGTTTGTAATACAAAACCTTGATTTTGAGAAACTCAGAACTGTAGTTCCGAAATTTCTCGAAATGGCTAAGGACGACAAGACCTTTCAGAATGTGGATGTGAACCTGAAATTCAACAAGCCCGAGGTTGATATTACCATCGACAGGATTAAAGCACGTGAATTCGGGCTCACCGTTACCGATATTGCCAGCGTGCTGCAAAGTGCATTCAGTGGTCAGCGTATGGCCTATTTCATTATGAACGGCAAGCAATACCAGGTTATCAGCCAGGTTGGCCTGAAAAACAGGCAGGCGCCAGCGGACATAGCTAACCTGTATGTTCGCAACAATAAAGGTGAAAATATTTCGCTTGCGTCGGTCACAAACATCGAACCCAATGCAATGCCACCTTCGCTATACCACTACAACCGTTACAAAGCAGCAACCATTTCGGCATCACTGGCTGATGGAAAAACGGTTGGCGATGGCGTTGAAGCCATGCAGGCCATAGCTGATAAACTGCTCGACGAAAGTTACCAGACCTCGTTAAGCGGCCCATCACGCGACTACGCCGAAAGTTCATCCAACACAGCCTTCGCTTTTATACTGGCGCTGGTGCTCATCTTCCTGGTGCTTGCAGCACAATTCGAAAGTTTCAGGGATCCGGTAATTATTATACTTACCGTACCTCTGGCTATTGCGGGCGCAGCGCTGAGCCTCTGGGTGTTTAATCAGACACTGAATATATTTTCCGAAATCGGGATGATCATGCTTATAGGGCTGGTTACCAAAAACGGGATCCTGATAGTTGAATTTGCCAACAAACAGCGCGATGCAGGGCTATCGAAACGCGATGCCGTTATAAAAGCTGCCACACTGCGCCTCCGCCCCATCCTGATGACCAGTCTTGCCACTTCGCTGGGAGCTTTACCTATTGCCATGAGCCTTGGAGCGGCCGCAACAAGCCGGATTCCTTTAGGAATAGTAGTTGTTGGCGGGATCCTGTTTTCCCTCATCCTCACCTTGTTTGTAATCCCTGCCGTGTACACTTATATTTCGGGGAAAAGAGTAATAGAGGAAGACATCACAGAAGAAGTAAGCTGAGGGGAAAGATAGAAGAGAAAATTGAAAAGTGTGTAATACTGAATAAAATACTATTGTAGGCGAACCGGCTTACAGGTAAAAAGTGTTCACTGTTTCATACCAGCTTTGCGGGCTCTGTTACGCCCCCTTTAATGCGACCCGAATTTAAAATGATTAATCTATAATGCCATAACCATGAAATTCAGAAGAATAGCCATTATATTTATAGTGATGATACTGCCATTCCTTGGCAAGTCGCAGCAATTGATGACCATTCAGCACGCCATTGATACTGCATTGCTGAATAATTTTGATATCCGGATTGCAAAGAATGAAGTGGATATGGCCCGCATGAACAATACATATGGTATGGCCGGCGGATTACCTTATGTTACAGCCAATGCCGGCGATAACGCTTCCGTTACCACCATTAACCAGGATAAAAGCGACGGTACTAAAACAAATATTACCAACCAGGGACAAAATTCGGTAAGCGCAGGCATTTCGGCGGGTATGACATTGTTTAACGGGTTCAGGGTAGTAGCGACTAAAGAAAGACTGAACCGTTTGCAAAATCTCAGCGAATTGCAGTTGAACCAGCAGGTACAGTCAACTATTGCCGACATCATGGTTACGTATTACGATATTATCCGCCAGCAGAATTATCTTAAAATCATTCAGAATTCCCTCGATGTTTCAAAACAAAAACTTGACATCGTGAATGTTAAGAAAAATGTCGGAATGGCTGATGCCGTCGAAATCCTGCAGGCCCAAACCGATGTTAACTCTGCCGAGCAGCTGCTCGAATTACAGAAAATGGCAGTAGAACAGAATAAATCCGACCTGCTGCTACTCATCAGTTCAAAAGCAGGCAAACCGTTCAATGTTACTGATACCATAGTTGTTGACCAATCGCTTCAACTTGACTCAATCCTGCAATATCTCGAACGAAATCCGCAGTACCTGAGTGCTGAACAACAGATACTCATTGACCAGCAACTGGTAAAAGAAGTTTCGGCACAGCGGTATCCTTCAGTAAAACTGAACGCCGGTTACGATTTCTACCAGGCCAATCTGAATAAGGGAACAACCTCGATGAATCAGAATTTTGGACCTTCAGCAGGTGTTAGTCTGCAAGTTCCGATTTTCAAAGGGAATATCTATAAAACGCAAAAAGATATCGCAAAAATCAGGGTCGATAACTCGAAACTTGAAAAAGAACGCCTGCTGAATTCACTATCGACGCAGGCTACAAAGCTATACCGTTCCTATTCCACCACCCTGCAGCAGATTGAATTGCAGCGCCGGAACTTTAAAATGACCAAAGACCTGGTGGATGTTGTGATGCAGAAATTTAATGTGAGCCAGGCTACCATTCTCGATGTAAAAGCGGCACAAAACAGTTTTGAAACCTCCGCCTACCTGCTGGTAAACCTGCTGTATTCAGCCAAGGTATCCGAAATTGAACTCAAGCAACTCACCTACAGCCTGCAATACTGATTTTTGAAGCTACCTTTCAATTTAGTAACCAGGCTGTTCTTCTCCAGGAACGGAATAACTTTAATACATTTCACCTTTCGTAAAACAGGTGTATTTTGGATGATCAGTATTTGATTAATTTTAAAATGGCAGAAAAGCTTGTTGCACAGGCCGTACAATGCAACCTGAGCTTGCATTTCCCAAAACCATTCATTTTCAATTAAATAAATTTGTATTGTTAATTTTCTGTTAATATAGAAATCTGCATATAACAAAAACAGTTTTACTGTTGTTACATAGCCTAATTGCTTTTTTGCGACTATTCTCACTCCACAGGCAGTTGATAAGAATCACCTGATCTCTGTACCTGAGGTCAGTTGCTAAAAGGCGTGTTTCT